>DATHTL010000176.1:0-19872 GCA_035463255.1 Anaerolineales bacterium
ACATGGCAGGGACAGGATTTTGTTGGCAATCCCTTTTTCGCGGGCGAGGTCGAGCCGTGCATCAACGGGCAGGTGGGAGCAAGTGGCGCCTACTTCGGCCAAGATATCCAACGAATCCTTGACTTACTGCTCGGCGAGCAGTTATCCGATGGCGGCTGGAACTGCGAGGCGGCCAACGGCTCGACGCGATCATCATTCAACACCACGATCTGTGTGCTGGAAGCCTTGCTCGAATACGAACTGGCAGGCGGATACAACAACGCGGTGACCGAGGCTCGTCTTCGCGGGCAGGAATATCTTCTTGAGCGTCGACTCTTCCATCGGCTATCAACCGGCGAGGTGATCGAGCGAGATCGCGAAGGCAGCAGCACGTTTACCCACTTCTCGTTCCCAACCTGGTGGCACTATGATGTTCTGCGAGGACTTGAGTACCTGCGCAAAGCCAACGTTACGCCGGACGAGCGCGTGGCAGAGGCGATCGATTTGGTCGAATCGAAGCGCGACAACGGGGGATCCTGGCCGCTTGAGAACCAGCACCCCGGCACTATGGCAATCGATATGGATGAGGGCGAGGGACGACCAAGCCGGTGGAACACACTGCGCGCCTTACGAGTTTTGGACTGGTATTCCGTAAGGGGCTAACACAGACATACATGTTCTGGCGGCCAAGGCGTACACTTTGTGCTCATGGCAGCGACTAAAAGCCATACATTTCTCGGTAGATATTACGCGGCTAGAAACCTAATTCTTTGCTTTTGGGCAATAAAGGGTCTTGTGTCCCCGCATAATTAGCAAGGTACAGGAAGAAGTGGCGGGTCAGTGCTCTGCTTAAAATCTTCCTATAAGCTGACAATAGGGGCAACGACAAAGTGATGCCACCAACAGCGGTTTTGCTCATCATGGTCAGCTATAACTGCTCCAAAGGTGAATCAAAAGGCGTAATGCGGTTGCATTACGCCTAGATCCCTCTTAATTCAATTGTTCCTGCAACAGAGCCCTGTTACGCTTCGTATTCTATCGCTTCCTCTTCTACGGTCAACACCGGCTCTTCGCTGGGCTTGCGATTGAGCATCTGCATCGAAAGGGCGACTATCTTCGTCAAAGTCGTTACGCAATATACCCAGGCGGTCTCTGACCGGCCGATTGGTTTTCCCCGATATAAGGGCTCACCACTATAGTTTAAGTTGAAGATCGGATGGGGATATCTGAAAAATCTAAGTTCTGCATTGACGGTGGCTCATCGCGGCGATCAGCACAAAGTGGTCACAATCACTCCCTAGTTCTTTCCTTATAAAGTTACTGTTGATCTTGATAAGACGATCAGCCAAGTGGAAGGCCGTTTCAAGCTTGAGATTTTCGCTTGGCATGATTCTTCACGATGTACCTAGGGGATGCAAGATGCCTGTGTTGGAAGCAAGATTTGCCCTATATGCCTGACCGTGACTGTAAAGCAAGCGCGACTGCTTGTTCCACGGTCATCGCACGACCTTGCTTCGACAACTTTGCAAATTGTTCTTTGCCCAGCTCTGTATGGATCACCGCTATGTCGCCCTCGTAAAACGTTTGCTCAATAAATGCACGAGAGTTACTAAGCTTTTCGCGCATAGCATCTACCCAGGCCAGGAGATGTGTGGCGCATTCGAATTCACTTTGCTTCACCTGCAAACTGGCAATTCCGTCGATTGCCCAAAGGAGGACGTCCAAGTAATTTTCCTTATGGGCCCGTTGGATCACATCTGCAAATCGTATGCGCGCCTTTGGAATATCACCTTGACGCAAATCCATATAAGCCAGGCCGACGCTTGCATAAATGGACCACCAGACACCAACATTTTCATACAGCGCAATGGACTCTTCAAAATAAGCTCGCGCCTTTTGGTAATTGCCTTGCCCGTAAGCTATGGTACCTTGCAAGTTTGGAATACCTGCTTCGTTGGCTTGCGCCCCAAGATCATGATAAATCTTCTTCGCTTCCTCCAGCCATGGAACCGGTGACGAAAAATCTCCAGCCCAAACTGTTTGAATAGCTAATTCACTTAAACAATCCGCAATACCAGTCAGATTGCCCAGGTCACGATAAAGCTGCAAACTTTCTAATAATAGAGGCTTTTGATTTCCCGAATCATGACGAACTTTCTTCCAAGCTAACCAGTATAGTGCGGCGGCTTCACCCATTTTATCTTCTAAAGTTTGATACAGAGCTAGACTGTGTTCCAAGAAAGGAATGCCCTCGTGGATATGTTCATCTATAAATATTACTCCTTGATATAACAGGCCGAGCGCCTCGATTTGCCGATCGGACACGGAGCGCGCTAACTGCAAGCCTTGCTCGAAAGCCCTGCGGGCTTCGATAAAATCACCGGATCGCATAATGTATACACCATACGCAATAAGTGCTTGCGCGCGCAAAGAGTCGTGCTCGGGATACCGTTCCAAAAGTGTACGCAGCCAGTTTCCCAACTCTCGAAGAGTATTGCGTCTCTGCCAAAATCGCCAGGGGACAGCTGCAATCCGCAAACCCGCCGGGACATTCGTAATCAGCGCCCACTTTAAAGCCTTTCGAAAGTTATCTAGTTCATTATCCAGCTTTTTGAACCAAAAGACCTGGTCCGAGCGATACAGTTCCGGCTCAGCTTGCTCGACCAATTTCACGAAATAAGCAAGGTGTTTCTCGCGAACCGCTTCATCGTCTCCCCCTTCGATTACTTTCTCTCGGGCATATTGGCGAATGGTTTCATGAAAGGAGTAACGTACGTGAGTTCCTGTCCTTTGATTCATCACAATCAGCGACTTGCTCACTAAAGAATTAAGTAACGTCACAACATCGCCATCACAAACGGCTTGCGCCGCTTCTAGGGTCCACCCGCCGGCAAATACCGATAGTTGCCGCAGGAGTCTCTGTTCCGATTCAGAAAGCAGGCTCCAGCTCCAATCGATGGATGCGCGCAAGGTCTGATGGCGCGGCAGAGCAGTGCGGCTTCCCTGTGCAAGCAGGTTGAAACTCTCCTGCAGTTGTTTTGCAATTTGCTCAGGCGAAAACACGCCTACTTTTGCGGCAGCCAATTCAATCGCCAAAGGAATACCATCCAGGCGTTGGCAGATTTGAGCGACAGAAGTAACATTCTCGACCGTCAGCGAAAAGTCCAATTGGACAAGCTGGGCGCGCTCTTCGAATAACTGTATCGATTCATAGTCCCTGAAGGTATCAAGTATCTGTTGCTGGTTTGGCAATCCTAATGACGGGACACGATAAATAGCTTCCCCTGTCATGTTCAAAGGTTCGCGACTGGTGGCAAGGATTTTCAGCTGCCGACAAGTCTTTAATAGGGCATTGATCAACTGTGCGCATGCATCCAAAACATGATCACAGTTGTCGAGAAGAAGCAGCATTCTCCTTTCGCGCAAGGTATCACATAACAGTTCGATGACGCTTCGCTTCGGGTCTTCGCGTAAACCGAGGGTAAGCGCCGTCGTGTGGGGAACGAGTGAGGGGTCAGGGATCGGAGCGAGTTCTACCAGCCACACACCACTCGGATAGTCTCCTGCGATTTGTTCCCCCACTTTCATAGATAAACGACTTTTGCCAATGCCACCTGCGCCGGTAAGAGTTACCAGGCGATGTTTGGCAATAAGCCGAATTACGTCCACCTGCTCCTTTTCCCGACCAATGAAGGTCGTTAGAGGTGCAGGCAGATTTGTCATTGGTTCGTTTGACGATGGAGTTGTTGAGGTGGGAAAGCCAGATAGGCCTCGTGCAAAGGAAATCCATTGTGGGCGGTCAGCATCAGGAATGCCAATCTTTACAAGAATGATATTCGCCAGCGCCTTGGATGGTTTGAGCCTGTCTGTTTCGATCCGTCGCAAGGTTACTTCCGCGCAGCCGACCTGATCCGCGAGCGCTTTTTGACTTAAGTCCAAAGCCCGACGCTGTTTACGCAGCCACATTCCAAAGGAGATTTCTTCTTGCATGTGTTCTTGTTTGTACCGGTATTTGTATCGCTTTCCGTATTAAGTAAATCACCCAATTTCGGTAAATTATACAAGCATTCGTCTAGATAGGACCAACATCGTCTAAGCGTTGCTTACAGAGGGAGCCAGAGTTTTTACTGCTTCCCTCAGGGGGAGCACAGCCAAGTAGCTGACCATCTACGGAACATTGGCCCTTGCCATCCATACCGTAAAGCAGCCTGCAAAGAAGTCTCCTATGAGCCTGCCTTATTTGTCCGGCAATGCCGGGGATTAAGGAGAATAAGATGAACATCAGATTAACCATAGCACAGACGTGTATGATCCTGTTGACAAGCCAGTTGGTAGCTTGTGGTTCCCCAAGCTATCCCGCTGCAGATCCGATTTCGGTATCCATTTCTACCGCTATACCTGTCGTTAGCGACAACACTCAAGCTCGACCTCCACTGGAGCTAGTCTGGGAAATTAGCGGAGACCCAGATCGATTCGATGTGCCGGTCGGGATTGCTGCGGATGCTGAAGGAAACATCTACGTTATGGACACGAATAACTTTCGTGTTCAAAAATTTGACAGCCAGGGAAACTTCCTATTGATGTGGGGCAGCGAAGAGGGACAGTTCGGCGACATCCTCGACGCCCACGAGGGACATTTGGCAGTCGATACGCAGGGAAACGTTTATATGATCGATCTAAAAAACATCCGCATCCAGAAGTTTGACAGCAACGGGAATTACCTGACTCAATGGGGAACAGAGGGTCTTGGCGAAGGTCAGTTTACACACCCGTTTGATATCGCCATCGATCAACAGAATAATATTTATATCTCCGATGTTGGAAGTAATACTATTCAGAAGTTCGATCAGACGGGGGAATTCCTGTTGCGCTGGGGCAAAACTGGATACAACGATGGGGAATTCAGCGATGTTTATTCTGTGGCGATAACACCCGACGGGAATGTTCTTGTCACAGATTCGACAGGCCGTATCCAGAAATTTGACAGCAACGGCCAGTTCCTGTCCACGATTATGCCTGAGCCAGTTGACAACCAAGGTGTTTTCCTCTGGAATATTGCTGTTGACAATCAAGGGGATATCTACATTGCCGATTGGTATGGGAATCGAATCGTCAAGCTTGATCCTGAAGGCAAAGCTCTGGCTGCCTGGAGTGGCGCAGATGCAGGCATCGTCAGGTTCGCCAATTTGCAGGATATTGCCGTCGATCCGCAGGGCAACATCTACCTTACTGACGGTACACAAGACCTTGTTCGGAAGTTTCGACAACCCGCATTTCATCCGTGAACGCTCAACGATGCTTCGAATTCTAAGACTAAATGACCTGCTAAATTACTGCCGGGTTGATATACCACAGAAATCTTGCAAAGACTCCACGAGGTTTGAACGAGGTGGTCGCAATGTTGTACGTCGTATACAAACGAAGTTAGGAAACTTTTCTGTATTCTTCAATCTACATGTTGTTCAGCCCGGACTATTCAAAGGTAAAGTTACAAATGCTCAATTAGAACTTCTGAGTGTTACAAAAAATTACTTGTTAGAGACGTATAAATTGCCCTTCAGAGTCATTACGGATTCTTAATAAAGAGCGTTGGAACTAGTTAGGATCGCAAACCTAACCTTATGCGGACTATAACGACTGGCTTCCTCCCCTCTACTCCTGCTCTCTGGCATTTCATGATATAAGTGGTGCAATAGGGCGGTGGAGCGAGACTTCAGCAAGTGAACATATGTAGAGGCCTTTATGATGACCGAGAAATCCTTCGACACAGGCGAGATCGTGATCAACTTTGCTGAAGGCGACACCGCGGGACCACCACTGGTCATGCTGCACGGGTCAACCCTCCGCTGGCAAACCTTTGGAGAGTTTATTTCCCCACTCGAACAGAACTGGCATATCTATGCTTGTGATTTGCGCGGGCATGGCAAATCAGGGCGGGCAACGTCCGGCTATCGGATCGCTGATTTTGTCCCAGACACCGCTGCTTTTATCGAGCGATTCATTGAGCAACCAACAGTATTACTTGGCTACTCAACGGGAGCCATGGTGGCGCTTGGCGTCGCAGCGCATCTACCCGGACTTATCCGAGGCATTGTCCTTCTCGACCCGCCATTGATGACGCGAAGCATTAGTATAAAACAGGCAGAGCCTTATGCGTGGTTTACCTGGATTAGCGAGACTCTCGCCTCAACACTTACGGTCGAAGAAGTTCTCTCCAGGTTAAAAGAACTTGCCCCGGAACAATCAGAGATAGATGCGCAGAACGACGCCGAAATGATCCTGAACATTGATCCGGAATCGGTTGCCTATATACTCAACGATCGATTTTTTGAGAAGTTCGACTTGGACCAAGTTTTACCGCAGGTGGCTTGCCCCGCACTTCTGGTCCGCGGCGAGCCAGCACTTGGTGGTATGGTTCGTGATAATGATGTTGCATTCCTCGAATCTCACATTCCTCACATCACAACCCTCCAGGTTAGTGGTATAGGACATGGTATTTGTTGGGGACCAGCTGGGAAAACAGCGCTTGAGCATGTGATTCAGTTTCTCATGGCTTAGATGGCAAGGCTCACCCTCCCAGAAAAAGAGGCGGAGGGCATTGATTATCTTCTACATGCCAGCGTCCAGTGCACGCTTTGTTAGCCCGTTCTTGATTTGGAAGACTCGCCGCCTGTTACCAAGATACAAACTCTGGATGATGAGTTGTTTGGCTTTGAGAGACCACTGTTTTCGATACTGCTAGATTTTAATGACTCTAATGACCCGGCGGACGAAAATCGACTTTCATCTTTACCGCTTCGTCCATTTCTTCTGGTGTAAGCAAAGCAACTGCGCGAATGCTGAAAGTTCCACTGGCGTTACCAGCCAAAGTGATTGCCGTTGAACTTACATTGTCGGGCAGGTTTACGATGATATAAAAATCTTGCTCGCCGTTGGAAAAATAGAAGGCTTCCAGTGACCCGCCCACACTTCCCAATGCTTGCTTTGCGGCTTCGATTCGTTTGGAACCGCCCTCTTTCATCAACCCTTTAAAGCCCTCTGGCGTATAGGAACCATAGAACAGATACTTAGACATCGGACTCCTCCTCTCAAATATTATGTCTTCGAATTTCCTCGATGAGCGACAACGAATATCGGATAGCATCAAATCGTTGGCTGCCATATCCCCTTGACATAAGTAGCCTCTGAGTCCCCCGGCCAAGGCGGCATGGAGATGCAAATGAACTTCAAATCTACGTCTGATACGTTTCGGTATTGAAACGCTGTTCCTGTGGGAATATCGATTGAGGTACCTGGAACGAGGACAGTAATGCAGCTCTCTACGCCATTATCTCTCCAGATCTCGCCGCGTCCCTCCAACACGTACCAGAATTCGCTGACTGTTGCGTGAACAGTCGCTTTATTTACTTGATGCGGAGGGACCGTACTATGGATCATGTTGCCCGTTTCGCCATCCATAAGGAAACGAATGTCTGCACCTGCCGGCGATTTAGCATCGGGGTCCTCTGGAAGTATTGTAGTCTTCATATGCTCTCCTAAAATCTCATCTCCTGACTCATGATGGAATGATAACAGCAGACGACCTTTACTTCCAAAGTAGCGGGCTAACGGCCTGTGCCAACTGCAATGACATCTGTTACACCCTTTGCAAGCTGGAATCATCGAAAATACGGCTAAATTTGGCATTTTCTGATGATTTGGACATGTAACACATGTTGTTGCAGTCTACAGCCTGCGTTACCCGCTGGTGGGCGGGACGAGAGAACGCCACTTTGACGGAACTAACTCCAAGCCACACAAACGACCTGAAAACGCGCAGACTCCCACACGTCAGGTGCACGCTTTGTTGGGCGGCGTTTTTTGAGACGTAGGATAACTACCGCAAGGTATCTAACCTAAGTCAAATTCTACATTAACTGGATCATGATCCGATATTCTTGGTTTTGAATGAGGGGGCAAGAGACGCTTCCATGTTAATGCTGTAAACTCTTTACTTTTATAAAGAATATGGTCAATCCTACCACTAGGCATACTGTTTAGATTAGTTAAAAAAGTAGCCGAGTCAAAACCAATCGTACCTTTGTGAGAGTCGTTCCAGCCATCTGCGATTAGCAAATCATAATTTGAATCTTTTTCATTGAAGTTTAAATCCCCGATAAGAATTAGAGATGGCTGATTTTCTGCGAATAGAGAAATTTGCTTTCGGCATGAATTAACCATTGAAGTGGTGCATCGATGGTCAATATGTGTATTGAAAATGACAAATTCCTTTCTCGAAGCAATGTGATATAAGTGCGCCCAAAGTACAACACGTGGGGCAGTGTTGCCAAAACCGATGGATGGAATGTCAGGTGTGGGTGAGAGCCACCAAGATCCATTGGATAACAGTTCAAAGGTATCAGTTCGATAAAGCAGGATTATTTCGTACGGACTTGGAATGTTGGGAAACCCATGTTTCTCATATTTTGCTTGCCAAGTTGCGACAAGATCAGAGGTAGGGTTGTTAACAGGTACAGTTAGGGCTGTAAACTCTGAGAATTGCGTTTGCAAAAACTGTAGTTGTCGTGGCGTGACTTCCTGTAAACCGATAATGTCTGGCTCGGCTTTCCGCAAAACATCAGCATATGGCAGCTTGCGCTCATCCCATGTGGGTACGCCAGGCGGGCTCAGAAAATCTGCAGAAATGTTAGAGGTGATTATGCTAATCTTCATTTTTCGAGCGATGTTATACCGATTTTGCCAGCCGCCCAACGGTTGGCGTTACCGGCGGCTGGGGAGAAAAAGAACTGGAAACGGGAAACTGCCATAGCTCAGAAAAAAAGCTCAAAAAACGCGCAGACTCCCAGCCGTCCGGTGCACGCATTGTTGGGCGGCTTTCACAATCATAAGCCGACTCATCCCAACTCATTCTTCAATATCTTCGTAACAAAGAAACCATGAACTTCCTGTCCGCGTGGAAATGTCGTTGCAGGACATAAGCCAAAACCTAAGCGTTTCCACATTGGAATTGCTTCTACTTTATCTTCAGAACTCCAAGACCGCAATTGATAAGCCTTGTGTTCACACGCTTTTTGAATTGAAAGATCGATTAGCTGCCTGGCGATTCCCCGTTTTCGATACGCTGGTCGTACCTCTACTATGTTGACATAACCTTCAATGGTGTCAGGGAGTGGAGCTGGTAATTGACGCCAATAGACGGAAATAATACCAATGGAATGTTGCTCGTGAAGTGCCACGATCGTAAAGCCGTCCGAAAAATGTAAGTGACGTTCAACCTTTTCGTTCCACTCATTGACAATCCAAGATCTCCAAGATTCGTCAATTTGAAGGTATTCGATGTTTTCGATGGTGATCGGCATAATCATTTTCTGTTATTCCTGTCACTGCTCTTAAGCCGCCCAACGGTGAGCGTTACCCGCTGGTGGGTGGGACGAGGTAACGTTGCTTTGCCGGAACCAACTTCAAGCCACACAAACGGCTTGAAAACGCACAGACTCCCACCAGTCGAGTGCACCCCCGTAGGATGGGGACATCCTATTTCACCAAAGAAACAGAGGCACAATCGGCGTATACTGTGAATGGCAGACAAGAAGCCGTACGTTAGCAGTGGTGAGTCCAGAAGACTCCCGTGGTGCACCGTGGTTGCCGATCACGATGATCCATCAACTGGTGACGCCCTGCGCGATCCCGATTAGAAAGCTATATACCTTAAGTGACCGGGTCTGCCCTCGACAAATGACGAAAGCCCAACGGCGTCGCTTGCGAACATGGGCTCGACGCCTTTTTGTGGTTAACTTACCAGCCGTTTTCTTCTTGCCATTACTCTACATCTGTTTCTTAGAACGCTGTGTTGGGCGGCTGCTTATGGATCGGAAGACTCATCAACCAGAGTTTCTCCCATACTGGAGAATGGATCAAGAAGACCTTTTGTACTTGGATGCCGTGGCACGCCTAGAGATTGCTCCACAGTATCCATCCACAATGTTACATTACTCTCTGTTTGTATTAAATCTTCTAGTGATGTTTCATCAAAAAGCACCCAATCATTGCCACCTTTCAAATGTACTAACTCATTGCGCAAGTTTTTCATTTTGCCAATTATTGGCTCACTGACAGATGGGTCAAATTTTGCGGCTTCAACAGAAATCATTTGGCATTTCTTTACTAGGGATGTACGCTTAACATATTCTTTGATCTTATCTTCAGAGCTCCCATTCTTTTCTAAAAGAAAATTACACCATCTATTCGCCACACCTTCCACATAAGACATGAGAAGTAAAACTGCAACACGGAGATACCGCTTGCTTAGAAGCACAGTTTCAGATGAAGAAACTAACTCAGCTTGCTTCTTAAAGAACAAGTAATCATGCCATAAGTCTTCCAAGATACTGATAGCGTATGCCTGGGTAGGACTGCCATCTTTCTTTATCACGATCCGGATTTCTGCTTCTTTCTTCATCTAATATCACCTACAATTATTAGTGAGCCGCCCAACTCATGATTCTACAAGCATACGCTTGTTAATTAGATTTGCAGGTTCCAAAAACCGATCCAATGGTGACTTTACTGTGCCACTACCAAGCACATGAGTGTAGATCATGGTAATTTCTAATTTCTTATGGCCAAGCAACTCCTGAATCGTTCTAATATTTTCCCCTGCCTGCAACAAGTGGGTCGCAAAACAATATCGCAATGTATGTGGACCGACATGCCGCGTAATTCCTGCCTTCCGTGCTGCAGCTCGAACCGCTCGGTGTACGCTCGACTCAAAAATGTGATGTCGTCCAATCCGATTCGATCGCGGATCCTTTGATAACTGTGCTGCTGGAAATACGTACTGCCAGCCCCAATCCCATGCTGCCGTCTTATATTTCCGATCCAAGGCGTGCGGCATTTCGACTTCACCATATCCGTTTGCTAGATCTTGCTGATGCAAAGCCCAGACTGTGTTTAACTGTAACTTCAGTGTGGGAATAACTGACAAAGGTAGGCACGTCATTCGATCTTGATTACTTTTCGGGTCTATCAATGTTATGGTCCTATTATTAAAGTCGATATCGTTCACACGCAAATTCAAACAATCATTCAGACGTAGTCCGCCGCCATATAGTAATTGTCCCATAATCTTATATACGCCCGTCAAATTTTCAATCAGTATTATCGTTTCATCCACGCTTAAAACGGTTGGGAGATGCTTCTCTTTCTTTGCTCGGACAAAATCCACGTTCCCCAGGTCAATCCCCAGGGTTCGATAGAGAAACAATAATGCCGCTAGGCATTGATTCTGTGTCGCCGGTGCTACATGCTTTTCGACTGATAAATACGTCAAATATCTTTTCACCCCTTCTACCCCGGTCTCACGGGGATGCTTCGGCAAGAAGTAACGTACATAACAGCGAATCCAATGCATATAGGTTCGTTCAGTCTTCAATGAGTACTGCTTCAGCCGCAAACGTTGCTGAACTTCATCCATCAACTTTGGCATAAATCACCTCCTTGTGCCTACAGTATTCCCGTCCGTTGCTCTATAGACCTCTTATAGGCATGCCATTCATGGGTAAATCCCAAACCATCTACTATAGCGGATGCGTCAATCTCTCCAGGAATCTCGGTAATTCGATCCATACCGCCTGAGAAAGTCATAGACGATTCTTATTACATTTTACGCTTCGCTCTCTAAATTGTAAATCGGGCACAAATATCTTACTTACACTCAAGTCGTGACGCTACGCCGCTTTTTCGAACAAAATCGGCGTAAATCGGAGTCCTTTTCTAAACCATTGCCTGCACTACCTGATTCCTCACATGCTTCAGATTAGACCTGTCGGTCTCTAGAAGATCGTCTCATGATGCACACCTTTGCTACCTTCTTTGCGTCAAGCTAGTGCGATACAGACACATCATGATCACTAAACTGCATGCCCAACCAGACCTTGACCGCCCTGTCGTCTCCTGCCATGACAGCCAAGCTGCCAGTGGGAGAGAATGCTATGTTTTACACGACGTCTACTTGATCTCGAAGGACCTGAATCGTTTTACTCGTAACGATATCACAAACGATGCAATGATTCCTAGACGCCAAAGGTTCTCCTAACCACAGCATTTGCTAGTTTTAATTTTAAGTATTGATTTTTGATTGATATCGGTATAAAATACGCCACTGTGCCTGCTTTGATGAGCAGACGAATATTCATCATTTGAATAGTACTAGATACAAACGTAAACATACTAATTAGCCATATCACCCAATATATGGCGGTAAAAATGCCACAGTAGCTCAGCTGGTAGAGCAGTCGATTCGTAATCGACCGGTCAGGAGTTCAAATCTCCTCTGTGGCTCACGCAAAAGTAGTGGTTTTTCTCCTGAAAACAGGCTGTTCAGGAAGAAAAACCACTGCTTTTTGATTAAGAATCAGGACCGAGCCATTCTTGAAATTTCGCAGGAGGATTCCTGCTTCCCAGAGAGATGTAATGCATTCAGCTCGGTGGATATCCTTTTGTACGCCTTATAAGCCCATTTCCAGTAACCACCTGGAAAGATTTTCCTCTCTTTCCTTAATATCATTATTTTCTTTTCTATATTTTCCGAGTCGTTGTTCGGCTACCAGGGTTCCATCGAGCATAAAAAGAATCCGCTCTGTTTTTGCTGCGACTTTCACATCGTGTGTGACCAGGAGAACCGTTGTTCCAGACTGATTGATATCTGCCAATATTTCCATAATCTCACACGCGGATCTGGAATTTAGCGCGCCAGTGGGCTCATCCCCAAAGACGATATCCGGATTATTGATGAGCGCTCTACAAATGGCTACTCTCTGGAGCTGCCCGCCAGAAGCCTGAGTAATGTCGTTGTTTGCAAGATCAGCGATGCCAGCCTTCTGCATGAGATCCATGGCTCTTTGGTTGATGGCTTTTCGGCTGGTGTGATTAGCCAGATAGGCGGAGAAAATAACATTGTCAAAAATGGACAAGTTTTTCAGCAGATGAATTTGCTGGAAAATAAATCCCATTTTTCTTAAGCGCAGCTGGGACAATTCTTTTTCAGACAGCGTGGAGAGTTCCTGACCGTTAAAATTTACGCTTCCCGAGGTCATTCGATCCATACCGCTAACGTTATAGAGCAATGTGGACTTCCCGGAACCAGACGGCCCCATGATAGAGACAAATTCACCTTCTCTAAGCTGCAGACTCACATTCTTTAGTATGGGCTGTTGATTGTCTTTGCTGACCACATACGTCTTATTAAGGTCCCTGGTTTCAATGATGTTTTTCATGGTCTTTTCTCCTATTCCAGGATCATCCTGGTAATACTGGTTTCTTTTACTGATGCGATGCTGATTAGAGTTGTGACCGTCACAACCAGCATGAGTGTAAGTGGGGAAAGAACGTAAGCCTGAAGCGGCTTAATCACAAATTCGATTTGGGAGGCACCCATCTGCGACATGACCGCACTGACAAGGTTCTGTCCAAAGGTGTTGGAGATGATTGTGCCAACGATGATCCCGATATTGAGTACGATCAACGCCCTGGTTACATACTGTATGCGAGTGTCCTGTAAGGATGCGCCAAGACTTTTCATGATCGCGATCTGAGAGTAATCCTTGGCGATCAACATCTTCAAGAATAAGGATGTGATAAGAATGGATACTGAAATGGCGATCACAATGGCAACAGCTGTGATCAGCTTTAGCTGTTCGATGGTATTGCCGAATGTCTGGGCTACATAGCCTTCGAGATGCGTGACCTTGGCCGGATAAAACGCCTTGTTATATTCATCAATCTTGGCATTGATATCCCCTTTTACATCCACAGCAACTACATACCAGAGCACCGTTTCCTTGTTGAAGGGTAAGGTTACTTTGGCCGTCAGACCGCCATTGGTCACATCCTGATAAATTCCGCTGACGACCATCTCTTGTTCTCGGCCATCTACCACTACTTGGAGAGTATCCCCCACACGTTTGTTCAGCCCCTGGCTATTTAGATAGGAGAGGGCAATCTCATTGTTCTCGATTGGGGCGGCACCACTCAAATACTCCAACGGGAAAACAGTAAAGTCTCCCGTTTCCACACTGATATTTTCCTGGAGCCCTTCACTGTTGATTACCTTGAATTGGCTGGTCACCAGCGGGGAGAATTGCTCAACATCTTGATCGTTTTGAATATAGGTGATCATGTCGTCGAATCGTGCAGCGACATCGTTTGAGTGGCGCAAATCGATCCGAATATCGCTTTGTCCGATCCCCATATATGTAACAAAGCTTGGCGATTGGAAGGTGTTCAAAAAATTGATCGGGATGATAATGATGAATGTACACACAAAGAAAACAAAGAATAAGAGTCTGTACATTTTGAATCGTTGCGTGACATCCCGTATCCCCAGAAAGACATTTACATTGAAGAAGTTGCTCTTATGTAAAGGCAGGAAGCGCTTATTCACATGCATTTCCCCCATATTTCCCGATCGCAATGCTTCCACGGCGGTGATCTTGTTGAACCGTCTGAGTACGAGCGTGCAGAAAGATACGACGATCAGGAAAATCAAGCCTACGGCAAGGATCGGCACGAGGTATTGAACGATGCTCTTCGGAGCCGCGCCGATGTAGAGCATGATATTGGCTGTGAACAATTGGTTAAGGAACAGTGAGGCCACATATCCGAGCACGGAGGCTAAGGCTGCCATCACGACGTATTTGGCAAGGTAGATCTTCTTGATGTCCTGTTGTTGGATGCCGATCGCTTTCATGACCCCGATCTCTCGGTAGTCTTCCTCAATGGTCGAGTGAATCGTAAACGCCAGGCAAAGGAGCGCGACGATATTGATCAGAAGGCTTACCAAGATAATGAGGGCTGCCACAATTCCATCGGTGAGCGCATTGAGTGTTTTAAATAAGTTGTAGTCAACGGCAGGGCCTGTTTTGGGCAAGCTTGTGGATTGATACGCCGTGCTAAATTCGCTAAGCTGACTTAAGTCGGTAAGTTGGAACTCGATCAAGTATTCTTGTTCGCCGATGTTCTCTTTCAAGGTTTCAAAATCAGCTTCACTGACCACAAAGCGCTTGGAAGAGACAACGGATGGGTTCATCTGCGCATCGCGGACAAACTCAACCACCGTAAATTCCATATCAAACACTTGATCAGAGACTCGGACTGTATCGCCGATCTTCAAGTCCTTTTCCTGCATGTAGTAGATAGGGACAGCAATTTCTCCGCGAGAAACCTGAATGACCTGGTTTTCTAAATCGAGTAAGAAATCAAACAGCCGGTTCTGTCTTACAAAGCTGATGTCCATCACGCTGTTTTTTTCGGTCGTGCCACTGTCTCCGATGTAAAGGTTCGATCCGTCAATATTGATCATCTCGACCGTCTGTTGACGTTCCACCAGGCTATTCGTGGCAATCCAGCGGTCGATCGCAGCCTGATCGATTTCACCGGCATGCATCTGCACAAAGTGGGGTGCATCGGATTTGGTAAACAAGTAATTCAAGGAATTGGCTAATTCCATGATCATGTTGGAACCACTGGCCACCAGTAAAGCGGATAATAGGACAAAAATAAATAGCACAATCGTTATTTTCTTTTGCCGGCTGAAGTCCTTTTTGAGAATTTTTATCAACATGGTGTGACCTCTGTTTCTTTTATGAGTTCTTCGCTTGTCGCCATTCCAGACTGCCTGTACAAAAGGCTGGCGATATCATGAGCCAGAGTACATGACGACCCGAGGGCATCAATGGCTTGGGACACTATCCAGCCTCGACCCCCCATCGCCAACCTGAGGCGAGGACAAGCTTTCGCTGAACGCTTTAAAACTGGGCTGCAAGGTCATCCAGAACGTGACGAGCAGAGCCATTGTTCCTGCTGTGATCAAGAGCATATCCAGGCTCCATTTGCTCACTGCGCCAGAAATCGCCTGAGAGACCGGTATCAAGCCGGTACTCGAGAACATCAGTAGACTCATGATCCGTCCAAGCATTTCTTTGGGAGCGCGCGTTTGCATCCAGGTAATCAATATGATCCCGATATACCCATTTCCGATCCCGAGTAAGAGCAGCAGAATAAAATCCAGCCAGGTAAACGGAATAAAACCCAGCAGACCAACAACCACTCCGAAGCCGGCGAAAAGAGCGACCATAATGACCCTCATGGTGAGGCCACCCGGGCGAGGCAGAGAGCCGGCCAGTAGGTATCCAACCAGGTTTCCTCCCGCAGAGGCAGACATGAGCAAGCCGAATGCCATTGCGCCTTCGGGGAGACGCTGATCTGCCAGAACAGGGATTCCGACCAAAAGGGGGCCAACCAGGAAAAAGTTTACGGCTGCAAGGACCAGGAACATGGTCCGCAATGCATCATCGGCCCACAGGCTTTTCATCCCTGCCAGGATGGAGCTCCACAAACTCTCCTTCTCTGCCACCACCGTAGATGTCGGCTGGCTCGCTCCCCCTATCAACCACAAGCAGGCAGCAGATATGGCAAAGGTCGCAGCATCGAGCGCGAACGCCAGGCCGATACCGAATAATGAGTTGGAATACCCACCGATCAGCACGCCTGCAATGGTGGGTCCGACAAACCCGGCCAGCTGCGTAATCCCCATGATGATGGAGTTACCTGCCGGCAGATCCTGTTCTTCCACCAGCAAGGGCACGATGCTGTTCTGCGCCGGGATCGCGAACCCCGCCACCAGGCCGAATCCCAGACTGAACGCGTACAACATCCAAACCTGGACGGTTCCTGTAAGCACGACGAATGCCATGAGTCCGGTCAAGACAAAGCGGATGACATCTGCAATGAACATGACCCGCCGGGGAGAGAAACGGTCTGTGATTGCCCCGCCAATGAGCATAAATACGGCGCGCGGAATTCCCTCCAGCGCCAGGACGATGCCGAGCGCAAGGGGATCGCCGGTGAGCTGTAGTACAAGCCAGGGAGTAGCGATCAGGGCGAACTGGTCTCCTAACAATGAAGTCGCCGAACCGCTAAACAGCAGGCGGAAATCTCGCAATGACATGACGCGCAGCATAGGGTTTTTGGCAGATTGTCTCTCAATCATTGTGAAGATACTTCCAAGGAAATGAAAATCGGTTCAGAATCCTTATTATGTGTATGGTACACAAAGCGTATGGGAAACTGCCCTGCCAACAGGGGAGTATTATCCTGGCCAAACGGACAGTTGGATTTGTCACAAAATTTATGTGCACGGGTTTTCCTCGATTTGGTATTCTTGCGTAGCAGCCTGCCGGACCAGGAGCAGTTCGAGCCCGAGGTCGCGAATTCGACTCAGAATGCCGTGCAAGGTGGCTTGATCCATCCGTCCCGTGATAATGGTTTCGCCAAGAGGGTCTTGAGCGATGTCGAGACCTTCAAAATGGCGCATCCAGTGTGCATCGATGTGTCCCCTGATTCGGATCTCATATTTTGTATTTGTTTCCATAGGTTATGCCAGGGCATCGAATTTCACTGATCGCGACCACCTGTGCTTTTCTTTTCTTTGCTTGTTTCATTCACGATCGCGGCAACAAACCATCCCAGGAACAGACCGCCAAGAGCACCGACGGCTGTTGTGACGAGCGTGGCTCCTGTAACGGGTGCAAAGAAAAGGCTGAAGACAGCTCCAATGATCATCCCCAAAACAACGTATATGCCTGATTTCTTATTCACTTTTGTTCTCCCATTTAGATTTAGTTATGATGAAATTCTCGTTTTGCTTTCTTTATTGCTTCAAAGGGAAAAAAACCAAATCACACTCCATGGAAGGCAGAGGGATAAATGACCTTTCCCTGTATTCCGTTCAGCGCGCCATGAACCAATTCCAATGCCATCCAAGCATCGCCACAGTTCCCATATGGACAATCGAGAGGCTCTGCCAGCTGAGAGGAAAATCCGAAACGCGGATAGTAGGTTGGATGGCCCAGTACGATGACAATCGCATGATCAAGCCGCCTGCACTCCTCTAAGCCGCGCTTCACCAACGTTGA
Organism: Anaerolineales bacterium; assembly: GCA_035463255.1. Lineage (GTDB taxonomy): Bacteria > Chloroflexota > Anaerolineae > Anaerolineales > Villigracilaceae > Defluviilinea. Next base: position 17,952 of record DATHTL010000176.1, read on the forward strand.
TCCGATCCCGCGCTTCTGGTATTCCGGCAGAACAGCCATGGGCGCCAGGGCGAGGGCAGGAATCTCTTTTTCCCCGCTTGCGATATGGATGCGGCTGAACAAGATGTGCCCGACAATCCTCTTGTTTTCCTGTGCTACCAGGGAAAGTTCCGGAATGAAGCTCCTGGAACCTCGGATGGCGGCGACCAGGCCAGGTTCGGCATCGCGACCGTCGAAGGCCTGTTTGTTCACTTGATGAATAGCAGAAATATCGGCAGTTGTTTCAGGGCGGATCAGTAGCATGAATGTCTCCTCGTTCGCAAATAGAAATGATGGATGTGTGAACGCTCTCCTGAACCGCATTACCATTCTCGATAGGATCCAGGCAAGCTATCTCTGGAAGCTGATACGAATTCAGCGATTTTGACGACGCTGCCGCGTAATAAGAACCAGCAGGATAGCTAAAATCGAAAAAGCAACGATGATGGTCAGCGGACTCTTAATCGGGTCCCTGGAAGATGCCCCAAGGGCGCTATCGATGAGCAGCGCATATAGAACTAATAAGCCGAGCTTTTTGTTCATCTGGTTTCTCCTTTTCTTAATTGAGCACCAGTGTATAGCGTAGTCTGCAGTTTGTCCCCTATCCATAGATAGGTTATTGGATAGGCTTTTAGCCAGAAAAGCAGATCATCTACTTTCTACGCGGCTTGAGACAAGTGATTGTGTCGTCTTCGGAATTTGAACGCCTTAAAAGCAGAATAGCCAGCCTCCACGGTGCGGCTGGCTATCTTACGAAATACTCGTAACTAGGAAGAGGACAGTATTCTCAGGCCGTTTATTTGATTGCCGCAATGTTGGGAGCCCACTCAAATTCCTGACCCCGTTGGCTGACAAATACTGCGTGGATTTGCCAGGTGGGAATGAGAAAGCCTGTATCCTCATTGAAATAATAGGATGGCTCAATCGCTCTAACTGTGGCCACCCCATTCCATTCCCCTACTACGACATCCCTGGCGATATCGATGGCTCTTCTAGGGGAAATTGTTTCAACGGTCTTAACGAATTCGTGGTAGGTCCTTCGGCCAGATATCTCCATCAATACCCCTCCTTCGTCGATCGTTATTTCGATCACGCCCCATACCAACCGCGCTTTCGTGCTGTTCTTATCGGTAAAGACCAGATGCAGATTTCCATCCTCAGAGAGCAAAGCAAGACGTATGCATACACTTGTGGCTCACGGATTCCTCAAGTTCTTTTCAAAAAACTCTATCACACTGGTATTCATACGCGCGTGGAAGGCTTTTCTATCGAATTGTCCTTGATCCGCGCATAGTTCAGGAGGCGCCAGAAGGCCGCAGGGCGTGAGAAACGAGAAATGGCTGGCGCCGGCAACGGAATGAAACTCAACCCTGGAACCAAGTGCTTCGAGAACCGGCTGTGTATTCGTGGCGTAGGGAACGTTGATATCGTTGTCGGCGCCCCAAAGCTGAATTGGTACCTGTACGTTGTTGAGCCCATTCGGAACCATTGTGAAGCCCAAACCTGGTGCCGCAACTACTGCTGCTTTAATTCTCATATCAGGCAAAAAAGCATGTTCTGTCGTTGGCGCATCAAGACTCAGGATAGGAGAGTTGACAGAACGGAGCAGATCGCAAACAGACTCCGGTGAATCTGCACAATGTTTCGCCACAATGCTCAAGTCGGGCTGAGCGCCAACAGCAGTCAGTACCGTGAAACTACCTGCCGAGAACCCAAAGGCACCAATACGCTCCGGGTCGATGTGGTCATGACCTTGCCAACCATTGAGCATATAGTCCAGTGTAAAGTGAAGCTCACGCGTACGCCCAGTTAACCATGAGACAGAACCAACTGCGCTCTGATCAGCATAGTTATCACCTGCGTGCATGGGAGCTACGACGACATAGCCGGCATTTGCGAGTGC
>DATHTL010000177.1:0-23868 GCA_035463255.1 Anaerolineales bacterium
GTCGGGTCCGATGATGGAAGCGGTGGGTGCGTCATCCGGCCGATTCTCGGCGAAGATCACTTCCGCAGCCGGGGAGCTGCCATACGAAACAACCAGGGGCTGAGGTCCGCGCCCGGAGGATCCGCTGAAGTTTGTGTAATACGCCGTTTCCCACCCATCCACCACAACGACATCATTGTCTCTCAGTGCCTGCCAGAACTCGGTAAAGGAATCGCCGAAATGGGCCACGGTCGCCAGCAGGAACGCGAGCCCGGTGGAGGAGGTAGCGGGGTTTTCGACAACCAGCAAGCCTGCATATTCAGGCTTTGTGAGGTCCTCCAGGCTTTGTGGCACTGGCAAATCGTTTTCTGCAAAATAGGCCTTGTCATAGTTGATGCAGACATCGCCGTAATCTACAGGCAGGGCGTGGTTCGAAGGATCAAGCTTATATTGATCGGGAATGTCAGCCAGTTGCGGTGACTCATATGGATCGAAAATATCTTCTTCCAGAGCGCGTGAGAGAAATGTATTGTCCACGCCGAAAAGCAAATCGGCCAGCGGCGCATCCTTGGTCAGGATGGCTCGGTTTAATACAGAGCCAGCATCACCGCTCTGCAAGAAAACGACTTCGGCATTATTGGCTTCTTCGAACGATTGTACAACCTCTTCACTGACTGAAAACGAGTCATGGGTCATGATCGTAATGGTTTGCGGCCCGGTAGATTGCGTAGCCGTGGCTTGAGAACTACAGGCAGTGAGAAGAAAGAAGAAACATGTGAGAAGTAGAATTGTTTTTTTCATGGAAACTCTTTTCATTTATGGCTGGCGGCGATGGACGATGAGCAGTAGGCCGGATTCGATCGAAACGGATGCCGTGTCGCCGAGCATTTCGTTGCTGATGCCGCGTGTTTTATCGGGATACAGTGTTTCGTTGTCGAGGGGCCACTTCAAGTGTTCTGTCCGAATACCGGATACTGCGCCCAAGCGGGGAATTAAGGAAACAAGATCTCCACTCCTTCCCCATACTTCTGCCTGATCCCTGCAAAGGAAGACTTCTTCCACCCCATCATCGAGTTTAACGTCGAAGGTTGAAAGTCGTAGGTCGTTGAGAAGGGCGAGGTTGCCCAGAGTTTGATCGAGCCGCCCGCCTAACGCGCCGAGAATGAGGATTTGCTTTGGACGGAGCTCGATGGCGCGGTGGATAGCCAGCTCAAGATCGGTTTCATTCTTGTCGTGAGAAAACAGCTCGATCGGAACGTCAGCATGCTGGAACATTTGTAACTGTTCTTTTTCCGCCGAGTCCATGTCACCGATGATGAGTTGAGGCTGCACGTTGAGTGCAAGAGCATGACGGATACCGCCATCCGCGCAGATAATGTAGTCATCGTCTCGCAGGAGATGACGGGCTTTGTTAAGGTCGGGCAGTTCGCCGTTGGCAAAGATGACAATGCGATTCATGGATCCTCACCCTGCCCTCTCCAAAAGAGAGGGTAAGGAAAAAAACATCCTCCGCCGCGGAGGATGTGAATGAGCATAACACGTATGTTCCCTCCGCCAGCATGATCTGGATCAGGTAATTCGGGTTAAGCGCGGCTCGCTCCTCTCAGTCCCGCATCGTGGGACACCCCGTTCAATTGTTAGCTATTAATATACTCTATTTTCCCTGGCTGTCAAATCATAGAACATGCAGGGGCAAGCAGCTGCTTGCCCCTGCATGTTTATCGCACGCGGCGGCGCCACTCTTCTTTCATCTGCAATTCGCGTGGGCTCTGACCGGATTCCAGTGCAAGGAAATCGGTGAGCAGGCGATTGAATTTGATCGTTTCATCAATCATCGGGAAGTGACCGGAGCCTTCCATCTCGATCTGATGGGTCATGCTGGAGAGGGAAAACTCGCCGTCGGGGGTGGTGACGGCCGGGTCTCTATCCCCGTATACAAGAAGACAGGGAATATTCAACGCCCGGAAATTGCTGTAGATATTGTTTGCCTGCAATCCAACCAGGGAAGCAGCAATCGCCTGGGCATCGGCCTTGCCTGCATCCGACAAAGCGGTGGCGGCTTCGGGCGTACGGCTGGACAGCCATTCGGTCAGCTCAACGGGCGAGGCAGTCCGCAAACGAGGGCTTACGGCGTGGTAGTCCAACGGGCAGCTGACGGCCATCATACGGTCTACGCTTTGCGGGAAGCGCGTGGCGAAGGTCATACCCACCAGCGCCCCCAGACCGTGCCCGACTAAAGCGATCTTGCCGATCCCCATCTCGTTGAGGAAACGGTCAATCAGGGTAGACTGCTGTTCGAGCGAGTAATTCAAAACACTATGAGCGGTGTCTCCAAAGCCCCACAAATCCAGTGCGTAGGCGCGATAGGAAGTCGAAGTGACTTGCATGGAGGTGATCCAATACCGCCACGAGCCAACCCAACCGTGCAAAAAGATGACCGGACGGCCGCGTCCGAGCACCTCGTAATGCACAATGGAACTATCGAGGAGAATTGCGCTCAAGAATTACTTCCCAAATTTCACAAGAATGTCTTTCACACGGTTTGTCAACTGATCCGGAGCAAAGGGCTTAAGAAGATATTCCTCTGCGCCCGCGTCCAGTCCCTGCTGGATCTCACTCTCCTGTCCTTTTGCAGAAAGGAAAATAACCGGTATATCCTTGAGCTCAGGGTTGGCCTTTAATGCCCTGCACGCTTCGTAACCTGTCATGCGCGGCATACGCACATCCATGAGAACGAGATCAGGGTTTACCCTGGGCGCCATTTCGACAGCTTCCTCGCCATTGGTTGCTGCAAACACTTCATGGCCGGCGAACCGGAGTGTAAAAGCAACCAGATCACGGATATCACGTTCATCTTCTGCGATTAAAATCTTTGCCATAGAGTCCTCATTGCTGTTCATAGATGGGCAGAGTGAAAGAGAAAGTGCTGCCGTCACCCGGAACACCCGTGCTCTTCATCCAAATACGGCCTTTGTGCATCTCCACAATTTGTTTGACGATGGAAAGACCCAATCCGGTTCCCGGGGTCGAGAGCACCAGCGGATGCTCGCCGCGATAGAACCGCTCAAATACACGCGCCTGATCCTCCAGCGGAATGCCTATGCCGTTGTCCCTGACATCCACCTGCACTTCCTTGCCGCCATTCGGATGGATATGCACGATGATGGTGCCATTTTCAGGCGTATAGTGATAGGCATTGTCAACCAGATTCCCAAGGATCTGGCGAACGCGTTCGATATCGCCATATACAGCCGGTAATTTCTTTGGCGCATCCAAGGAAAGCGCCATTGGTTTGTTCTCTTCCTGCGAGCGCCGCAATACATCGCCGATCACATCCTCAGCGATTTCGCGCAGATCGACCGCCTGGGGTGAAAGCGTCACACGCCCCGACTCGATGCGGGAAACATCCAGCAGATCATTCACAAGGATGTTGAGGCGCTCGGTGTTGTTCTTGATGATGGTCAGGAAATGCGCCTGGTTCTCATTGACCGCGCCTGCGGCGCCCATGAGCAGCACATCTACATAGCCTCGGATGGACGTCATTGGTGTACGCAACTCGTGGCTGACGGTCGCCACAAATTCAGACTTTAGCCGATCCACTTCCACTTCGTGCGTAATATCGCGGAAAATAGATACTGTGCCCAGAAAGTCATGCTGCAGGATCACGGGTGCAAGGTGCACCAATACAATACGACCGTTCTCAAGATCCAATTGTTCCGCGAATGTATCGCCCGGCTCGTAACCCAGCGGGCTGTCTGACCAGTTCCGGATGGTCTCCATCCATGGGCCCGCTGATTTACCGAACAAGCCACCAAACACATCTAGAGACTGGCCGATCACGTGGCCTGGTTCGAGGTCCAGGATTTGCGCTGCCGACCGGTTGATAAAGGAAATCCGGTTATTGGGGCCGGTCACCAGAACACCGTCCGCCACCGCCTCCAGGATGGCCTGCGAGCGGCTGGCATCTTCCTGTTCGCGGCGCAGCATGCTTCCTAATCGCTCGGCCTGGTCTCGGATAAGCTCATATAAATGGGCGTTATTGATCGCGACCGCCACCTGTCCGGCAATGGCTTTCACCAGATTCAAAAGCTCGGCACTGAAGTAATTCGGCCGGCGATGGAAGACCATCAGCACACCGATCACATCCTCTGCTACAAGCAAAGGCATCACGATCGCGCTGCGATGTTCACGACCTGAGGCACCAGACTGCACCCAACGAGGATCGTTCATCAAATCATCGACCAACGCCGGCTCACGACGCTCCACGACCCAACCGGCCAGCCCTTCGCCAATCTTGAGCCGGAACCCGCGTCCCTCTCCCGAAACCTTATCAGAAAGATAGCCATAGCCCGCGCGATAGTGCAGAAGGTTATCCTCTGCATTGAGAAGCATGATCGTTCCCTGTTCCGCGCCGATGGCATCGTTGAGTAATGCCAACGTTCTATTCAAAGCGCGGTCAAGGTCGAGGCTCGAAGAAACCTCTGTCAGAATGCGCAGCAGGGTTTCCGTGTTTTGCTGCTCGCGCTGCAACTGCGCCGTGCGCTCGATGACGCGCATCTCAAATTCACGCGCCAGGCGCTCGGTCTCGTTGAACAGACGTCCGTTCTGAATTGCCACCGCTGCCTGGTTCGCCAGCGTGCTGAGGATCTGCAAGTCATCTTCCGTGTACACGTTCGGCTGATAGCTTTGTGCAGAGAGCATACCGATCGTCCGACCGCTCAACATCATCGGCACTGCCAGAATAGACAACGGTGTATCCGGCTTGCCGTAGATCACACTGTCCGTGCCTTCCACCGCTTCAGCTCCGTGCAAGAGGAGCGGCTGCCCCGATGTAATAACCTGTCCGCTCAAGCCCTGGTCGCGCGGGATGCGGGTGATCGGCGAACGCTTATCATCGTCCACCAGGTACACGCCCTCGATCTCATTCGTCTGCTCATCCAGAAGACTGATCACAAATGATTCGACGGGCATGAGACGCTGTGCAGCTCGATGTACCGCCACGTAGATCTGCTCAGGATCGAGGTTGGCGCTCACCTGATAGCTTGCCTGGTTCAGGATGGAGAATCGCTCCGCGGTCGCCAGAGAGGATTGGAATAAACGAGCATTCTCCAACGCGATCGAAGCCTGATTGGTGAGTGTACGAGCAAGCTCGATCTCCGTCAGGCTGAAGCGGACTGCCTCGTACTGATAGATAAAAATCAACGCGCGCAGATTTGCACCGCTCACAAGAGGCAAAACGAGCAGCGACTTCGTGCGTTCGCCCAGGAAATTTCTCAGGGGAGCCAGGTCGGGCTCCGTATTGATGGCATCGGTCGCGAAGACTCCGAGAGATTCACGCAGACGGTGAAAAATCGGTGCATCGGGCAGTTGTTGCGGGAGGCTGGCACTGGGTCTTGGCAAGGCGTACTTCCAGAATGCATTTCCGCGTTCAAATGCGACCACAGAGGCTCCGGGGGCGTCCAGGGCATCCATCAGTTCCTGAGCTGTCAATTCCAGGATCTTGCCTTCATCGAGCAAGCCGCTCAACGCGGACGAGAAGCGATTGAGCAGAGCGAGGCGCTGAGAACGCTGATCCAGCTCGCTGGCGCGGCTGAGGCTGTCCTCGAACAGGCGGGCATTTTCCAGTGCCACAGCAGCCTGGCTGGCAAAGGTCGTTCCGACCTGCATATGTTCCCGACTATAGAAATGAGACTGCCATTTCTCCAGAGCCAGCACGCCAATCACTTCCTTCTTGGAAATCAGCGGCATACCTAGCCACGAGAGCCGCGGCGCTTCCAACGGCGGGAAACGAGGATCGTGCCGCACATCACCAACTTGAATGCCCTGCCCGGTACGGATCATTTCTTTGAAGAGGGCACTGTCCTCCACCGCTATGGTCAGTCCAAGGCGGCGCTCTGTGTCGGGGAAGCCGCGCGCTGCGGCGACGATCAAGCGGTCTTTTTCACGCAGCCAAAGCGTCGCGGTATCGAATGGAAGGACCGGGCCGAGCTGGTCGAGCAAGGAAGCCACCAGTTCCTCACGTTGCAGGTTTGCCGTGAGGGTCGTGGATGCATTCGTAAGAGCCTCCAGCTGCGCAGCGCGTTCCTGGGTCGTTTGCACCAGACGAACATTTTGAAGCGAAAGCCCCACCTGCTGGGAGAGCGAAAGCAACAATGTCTCATCTTCTGGAGTAAATGCACTAGGGGTGTTGAAATTATCCAATACCAGCACACCTACCGATTGCTCGCCCGATTGGATGGGGATCATCAGGCTCGAAACGGGCAAGCGCCCGCCCGTCGCCTGCCGGTACAGAAGCAAGCCTTCGGTGGAGAAGATATAGTCACGCGTAAATTGGACTTCATCGACGCGCAGGGGTCGCTTCGATTCGAATACTTGTCCCGGTAAGGACTCGCCCGGATGGTAAACGATCCGTTTCATCGTTTCATTATCGGCGTATCCCGAAACAGCCTGCGGCAATAACTGATTGGTGTGCTCATCCCAGATCAGCACAACCCCTGCATGCGCAGCATACAATGCCCGCCGCGCGCTCTCCAGCAGAGCCCTCACGATCCGCTCCGAATCCAGTCCGCGCAACTGGCGGCTGAAATCGAGCAGCAAATTTACTTCCTGCAGGCGACGGCGCGTTTCATTGAGCAGGGAAATATTTTGCAGGATCACAGAGGTCTGCCGGGCGATCTGGTGATAGACCTGCAGATCTTCATCGGTAAAGGCCGGCATCGGTTCGGGGCTGACGGCCAGCATCGCTGCAACAGCTTTTTTATCGATCCGGATGGGAAGACAGATCAACGATTTGGCGCGCAGTGCTGAAAGCAGCGGAGTCTCGCGCCATTCCAAATCTTCATCCAGATTCGAGATGAGGATGGCCTTGCCTGTCTGGAGACAAGCTCGCAGTGGATTGCGTTGACCGAACAAAGCCTCGGGGCTGGTGGCGCGGGGCACATTCCCGAGGATATGCAACAGACGCGGACCCTCAGCGGTTGCTTCCGCAATCATGGCCACCGCCATACCTAGCTGTGTGAGCGTCTCGCGCGCCAGTGCCTGCAGCGCAGAAGACGCATCCAACTGGCGGCTGACCGACTCGGTGATGGCAAGTCCGGCACGGACGCGTTGTCCGCGTTGATCGAGATTCTGAATCGCAATGGTCTGATCGAGATCCTTACGCAGCAGGATCGGCAGATCATTCTGTGTAAGGCTGATCAAGCGCTGCTGTCTCTCCAGGCCAGAAGAAAGAGATTCAACTTGTGTGCGGAGCTCTATGAAACGAGCATGGTTCGTGATGGCAAGAGCCGCTTGAGAAGCAAAAATTTCCAGAGCTTCAATGGTCGCACGATCAGGTCGCAGACCGTCGCGCGGCGCATCGAAGCTGATCAAGCCTAAAGGAGCACCGCGATCATCTTCAAGAGGAATAATCAGGAAGTCGTCGGGGTCCCATGTATTGGAAGATTTCCCGTTTTTGTCATCGAGATCCAATGTGACGATGTGAACATCCGCCGGGATAATAGGCGCTTCATCGACAGGGATGAAATAGGAACGGCTGATGCGGAAATCAGACTTGAGCATTTGATGAATGCTGCTCAGTGGTTGCTTGCGGGCCATTAGCTCTGCCAGCGTATCGGGCGGGAAACCCACGCCGGTCACGCGACGCAGCAGACCGGTCTCAGGTTCGTATACACTGATGAGCACAGCCTGGAAAGGTGTAGCATCCCGAATGTGATTGGCAATGGTACGAAGGGTCTGTTCGAGCGGCTGCTCAAAATTTTGAACCGTGCTGACCTCGGTCAGCTTGACCAACGTTTCCGCACGGCGGCGTAACAGCTCCATGCGCTGGCGCTGCTCCTGATAACGCTGGACATTGCTTAGCGCCACAGCGGCCTGAGAAGCCAACGTTTGTGTCACTTCCAGGGCGGCTTGGTCAAAGAAGCCAGTGCGCCCGGAATGGAGATGAATCAATCCGGCCGTTTTCCCCTGACTCAGTATAGGAACGATCAGGGCAGAACGGACACCTTCATGGATCGCCGTATCATCGGTCAATGAATAGTCGTGAATGAGTTCAGGCTCGCCCGTCTTAATCACCTTGAGATCGAGGGATGAAAACGTCTCAGGGAAGGGGCAGCCCAACGAAAGTATCACCGGAGGTGGATCGAATAAAGAATTCGTATCAAAAAGCAGGATGGCCCCACACTCGGCCCGCGTCGTCCGCAGACTCTCATCTCGCACAATTTCCAGCAGGGACTTCAAGTCAACCATCGAGTTGAGCTCACGGCTCACGCGCGCAATCGAAGTAAGCTGTTCCACACGGCGGCGTAGTTTTTCGTCGGTCACGGTGGAACGGGCCGCGGCTTCAATTGCCGAAGCGAGTTGTCCTGCCGCTGTCAGGATAACCTGAAGATCGTAATTATTAAAGAACTCCGCCTTGAGGCTTCCCAGCATTAGTTCGCCGAGACTCCGATCTCGCACGATAAGCGGCACAACGATCGCCGATTCCACTTGAAGAATATTCACCAGTGGGCGGTACACAGGCAGCACGCGACGGTCAGAGCTGAGATGTCCGGAAAGGAACGGCTTCTGACTCCCGGAAACGGTGCGGCGATACTGAGGGTCCTCTACATGCAGCCGCGCCAGGGACTCAATCGCATCCTCCGACGCCCCGACCACAGAACCGCGATGCAGGCGCAACTCTCCAATCTGTTCATCGAGCAAGAAGATGGCCACCAGATCACTCTGAAACAGAGTAGCGAGTTCATGCGACGAGTAGCGTAGCACTTCATCCAGTGTGGCCGTCGAGGCTGCCAGGCTGGCAATACGACGGAGGGCATCTGAACGCAAAGCGCGCTGGCGAGTTCGCTCCACCACAAAGGAGCTTTCGATAATCCCGGCAGCCTGATCCGCGACTGTTTTGATCAGTCGCAGCTCCGTGCCAGAGAAAGGCACCGCAGACTGCTGATGGTTCGAAAGCTGGAGATAACCGACGAAACGTTCACCTGAAACCAGAGGCACAAGCACAGATTCGCGCAAACTGGCTGCCTGCGCAAGGTTCTGAAGACCCAGATCACGCCAGGCGTCATCAGTGGCTGCATGGCGCGTGATAATCAAGGTTCGCTCAGCGATGAGCTTTTCTGCTGCACTTTCAGGCTGAATCGTGGTGCGATAAATTTCGACGATATGTTTGGGGAGTCCCTGAAATGGGATTTGTCCTTCCAGGGTGCGCTTGTTCTCATCATATAAAAGGAAGCCAAAGATCTCCACGGAAAACAGCGGCGCGATCGTTTCCACCAGACGACTGATGAGGTTGGTGTCATCTTGTGAGGCGCTGAAAACTTGGGCGAGATTGGCCAGGCTGCTTAATTCAGCCGCCCGGCTTTGTTCATTGGCAAACAGAATGGCATTATGCAGACTGTAGGCGGCTTGCCCGGCAACGAGCTGGACCAGGTCATAGTCATGCTGACCCAGGACGCCCGGGGAGAGATGTCCGATCTCCACGGTGCCCACGAGCTGTCCATTGGCGAGGAGAGGCAAACCTAGATAGGATTGAACCGGAGAATTACCTCTTAATTCGGGAATCGTCAGGTCAGGGATACGGGTATCGGGAACCAGGAGAGATTTTTGGCGGGAGCGCAATACACTGGTCAATTCACCAAACTGTGAGTGGGGAGCGCGAATGACGCGCGAGGAGCCAGAAGATTCCAATGTATACGGAACCAAAGACTGGCTGGCTTCCTTCCACACTTTCACCTCCAGCACATCCGCTGGCACCAGGTGAGACATGTTCAACAGGATGGCATAGATGGTATCTTCCAGGTCGAGGCTGGCGGACACGTTTTTGCCAAAATCGGAAATGATTTGCAGGATGGACGAATCGGCGCGCGTCTCACTCAGGCTGGTGGAGAGTTCCACGCTGCGCATGGTGATGAGCATAACGGGATACGGGCCGGGGACCTGGTAGGAAGTGGCATCCACCAGCCGCCCGCCCACCGACAGCCTTTTTTGTCCCTGCTGCGCGCAGAGGTTGAGCAGGTCTTCGCCAGGGCGGGCCCGGCGCACCAAACGCTCGAGATCGGCTGGCTCTCCTTCGCGCAGGCCAAACCACTCACGCGCCAGATCATTCACATATTCGACCCGCCCGCCGAACTGGACAATCAGGATCGCTTCATTTAGATTTGAGGAATCAGGGGAGATAAACGTTGAAGTGGGTTCCGGGGCGATCGAGGCGTTACGCGGCAAACGACGCAGCATGATCACCACCAGCACCGGGACAACCAGTACCAGCGCAAGGAGGATTAACGCAAGTCCCACTTCCAACCCGGCTAACATTTTCTGATGACACCTTATCCGCCGGCTGCGGTATCCTGGCGGCGCGCTTCGGCGGCAAGCTCAGTAATTTCGCGGATATCGGCAAACGACTGTATGCTGGGCGAGACAATGCCAATCGACATGGTCATGAACGGCACCTTGACCGTGGTGCCATCTGCTGCGGGGGCTTGCACGAATCCCTGCTGGCGATCCATGAAGTTATAGTGCGTCTGCACCTCGCGATCAAATCGTTCCTTGAGACGGTTCTTGATCGCTTCGGCCTTCTGCTCGGTGGTGATCACGATAAAGTTATCGCCACCTGCATGTCCGATGAAATCAGACGTGGTTCCCAGCTCGTCGACGACTTCACCGATCAACATGGCCGTAAATCGAAGCACATCATCACCAGCCACGAAGCCATAAACATCTTTAAACGGCTCAAAATTATTGACACGCGCGTCGAGCAAAGCCCAACCCTTTTGCCGAATAATCTCGCGTAATCGATTTTCGATGAGACGGCCGGCAGGCAGCCCAGAGCGTGGGTCGGTCAAGCTCTCGCGTTCGGAGCGTTTGATCGCCCCCTGGACGCGCAATTTTAGTTCCTCGATGTCGAACGGCTTGGTAATGTAATCATCCGCGCCCAGTTCCAGTCCCTGTAACTTGTCGCTGCGCTCATCCTTCTGGGTGAGGAAGATCACAGGGATATGGCTCGTACGCATGTTGGTGCGCAATGTGCGACAGACCTCATAGCCATCGATATCCGGTAACATGATGTCAAGCACGATCAACTGTGGCAAGACTTGTTTGGTCTTCTCCAGCGCGTCCGAACCGCGCATGGCAACATCGACATCGAAATCCATGCCGCTGAAATAGATCTTCAGCATGTTTCCGATATCAATATCGTCTTCTACAACTAACAGGCGGGCTTTTCCCATAAGCAGCCTCCAATTATGTGTGCGCCGCGCGCAAGCTGCGAGCATTCGTTGCATTGCGGCGCACGGTTTCAATATGTTGTGGTGTCACTTCCCGCTCGAACGAACGGAAGCCACTCAGGCGGAATCCGTGTTTTGTGGCGATGACACCAATCTCTTCCACACGTTCTCTTGTCAGATGTTTGCCCAGCGTATAATCTTCAAAACGACCTTCCAGGGCCAGGGCAATTGTTTCAGCCATGCAGGCATAGGCCTTGCCTGCCGGGAAACCAAAATTAAAATGGAAATCAACGGAGCCCGGGACATCGACCATACCTCCGTCAATCACTAATATATCATCTCTCGCCGCCGCCACCATTGCAGAAACATCACGGGGACGGGCTACATCGCAGACCACGCTCCCGGGCTGTAGATGCTCCGGACGGATGATATCGTGAATTGCACTGGTTACCGTTAAGATGAGTTGAGCATTCGCTAAAACATCCATGCTGGTGCTGACAACCAGCTCGGCTCTTGCCCGGGATTGGAGCCTGTCGCGCAGTTCTTCGAGCGCTGCCTGCCTACGGCCGATCAGATACAGCCTCTCGACATCATCGGCCAGAAGCTCGGCACAGACCCGCCCGATGGCGCCCGTCGCGCCCACCACGGCAGCGGTGGCTCCCTGCAAGGGGACATTCATCGCCCGGGCTGCCTCTCGAATCGATTCAACCGCCACGATCACCGTATAAGAATCTCCCGTGGTTACGGGTACATCGAGGGCCTTTGCGATGGTCATCCCGGCATCTCCGACCACCGATGTGAAAGCGCCGAGACCGAGGATCAGTGCGCCAAGTTTTTCAGCCATGCGACCGGTTTGGATGATCTTACGATATACCGTCTTCTCGGGCAGTTCCAGCATCCTCTTGGGCGTGTAGGGACAGGCGACAAACCAGCCTTTTATTTCCTTACCCGTGGACTGCGAGGTAATCCCTTCGATCTCTGAAATATAGACGGGCGGGAAAAATGTCGAAAAGAAATCAATCTGTTTCTCATTTAACACACGCCCGAGCAATGGAAATTTGCGGCTTACATCCCGTTTGGGATCGATGGGATGGATGATAAAGGCAAAGGTGTCCACGCGTTACCATGTTTCCAGTTCGCGTTCACCCGGACGAGGATACAACCGTCGGTGTAGGCCGGCAGATTTGAGCCTGTGGTGATCGCTGTCCTCGTAACGCACATCCCGATCTATGACCCGTCGCTCCTTTGATGCGGCAAGGACTACATCCGACTCGATGGTACGGGCAGGATAAACGATCATTCCGGACCCCAGCCGGCAGTTGTGTCCCACCGCACTGCCGATCACTGGACGATTGGAAAAACTTAACTTGCCATACCCATCCAGGGCGCGGATGGGCGCCGGGATCAGGTTGTAATCGGTAAAGGTGGAACCGGCACCGACAAAGGTATTCCGCCCGATGACGCACATCTGCAGGCAGGTATTCTGGGCAATCATGCTGTTTTCCATAACGGTAGTCATGAACAACGCCGCCTTGAATGGTAGAAAGGCCCCATCCCCGACAACAGACAACATTAATTGAACATCCTGAGAAATATTCACATTGTTTCCAATGATGCAGTTCTCGATTACTGCGCCCGCATTGATCGTGACATTATCCCCAATGGTCGTCGGGCCATGGATCACCGCCCGCGGATCGATCACGCAGTTCTTGCCCACCTTCACCAGTTCTGAACATTCTAGGATTTGCCGCCCCTCATACAATGCCCGGGCAAGGATTCCTAGCTTAAAACCAAGGTCCTCGCTGAGGCGCTTTTCGAAACGCGCCCCGCGCGAAAACAGTCCAAAGACTACGTCGGCAATAAAGATATGTACCCATGAGTCGATGGCGATCAGGCTTCGCAACGGGACCTGGAACGTTAGATCACCGCTCTGGTCTGCCATGTAGGTCGGCACATGGTAATAACCCATGTCGCGGGCTTCGAAATCGATCACCAGGGACTCCACGTCCGCAACGGGCCCACTCGGGTAATACCATAGATCGGCCAGAAACAAATTCCCGGCTGGAGTGTAAGATGAGGCAAGCGGCAGAGCATGTTCCTTGAACGCTGTGTCATCTGCAGAAAAAGCGGCCCGACAGGCACGCTTGCGCTTGCGGGCCACCCCCATAAACGTATTGATATACTCTTCGTCGAAGAATATATTGTCGCGATAGACGATCATTTCAGCGCGTTCCTGGGGCAAACGCTGGCCCGGTTTCAGTTCCACTTCACGGGTGGTGTAAGGCGTGAGAACGTTTCGCTGATGTAACCAGAGGGGGGTATTTTGTATGCGTAAATCCCGTGCGGGCTCATTAAATGGCGTTATCGGATGAGGAGCATTGAGGATTACTTTGAGCATATCTAAAAAACAATTATTCCACAAAAAGCCCAAAACAGGGGCGGGAAGTTGCTCTTGACACGTTTATGGGTCTACAGTTTTGTTTGGACTAACAGGCAAACAGCATCCCGAACGTCTGAGCATAAACTGCTGTTGTGCTCAAGTCTTCAGGACGTTCCATTTAAGATCAATGGAGGAGCTGGCTAGAAAATCGGTGTCTGGTCAATCACGATAGTACAGGTCGGATCCCCCGCTGCAATACACAACTGTTCTTCCACGTTGAAGACTTTGCCGCCGCTCAGCCAGTAGAGTGCTTCCTGTAATAATCCAACTGCCAGGTGACAGACCGGCTCATGGGTCTTGCGATCCCAGCACAGCGGACAGCGCTCGATGTGCCAGAGGAGTTTCCCGTCTTCCTCTTCCACGCGAACTTGTTGGTCGGTGAAGTGGTTGAATAATTCTGCGAAGGCCTTTGCCCCGGCATGCAGCTTGGCCGGGACCGGCAGCAGGCGGAACGCCATCTCGGTCAGCCCCATCTGTGTACCGTACTGTCGAACGCCGTAGTTGAAACAGGCTCGACCGATGCGTAGTGCCAGGCCGCGCCCGCCATGGGGACCGTAGGCCTGCTCGAGCATCTCGGTGAGATTACTGACCGTCGCAAAAGGAAAGTCGAGGCTTGTATTATCGGGCGGGTAATTCTCGATGTAAGTAGGCAGCGAGGCCAGGTTGAGGACAGCGTTGACCCCATTGCGTCCCATCACCTCTTCCATGGACATCAGAATAATTCGCCCCATACGATTCGGATAATAAAAGTCTGTGGCTGTTGTTGTCATAGGGTCACCGAGGGAGTAGGAGAATAGGATGTGGAGGTTTGCGGTTCAGGGAGGGAGTCCTTCATATCCAGGAACGCCTTGAGCCGCTCTCCAAAGTTTTGGGGCTCTTCCAGCATGGGAAAATGCCCGGCAGACGGGAACCGCTCGATGTGGGCGTGCGCGATCCCCTTTTTCATCGGCTCCCATTGCCTGGGATGGACAATCACGTCGCGGTCGCCGTACATCCCCATAGCCGGCACATTGATCTGCCCGAGCATAGGGCGCAGGTCGGTCCGGCGCAGGGAGGCAATCGAGAGCAAGAACGACTCCAGGGTGGTGCGTGAGAGGTCACGGTCCATCATATCGGCAAAGCGCTCATCCCGACAAATGATAGGCGACGCAGCTCTCATCGCAAAGCGAAACGCACCCATCATATTGAATAGCATAAATGCAATGCCGCGATAGCCTGCTAATTTGAGCGGCAGGGCAAGTGAGGAACCCACAATGGGCGAGCCAACCACCACCACCTTGCTCGCGCGATGCGGATATTTGATCGCCACCGAAAGGCTGACCGTGCCGCCCATGCTGTGCCCCACCAGCGGCGCGTTGACGATGCCAAGCTGCTCCATGAATTGATCGACAAGACTGACAAAATCCTGGACGGCATAGGTCTCGCGCTTTTTCCCCGATTCGCCAAAACCCCAGAAATCAAGGGCATAGGTGCGATAATAACGTCCCAAAAAGGACATGGTTTCCTGCCAGAGTCCCCATGAACCCAGCCAGCCATGAAGAAGAATTACAGGCTTGCCGCGCCCGTATACTTCGTAATGAACAATCCCTTGATCGGTAGTGATCGATGACACGAGTTCTTACCGAACGGGCCCCCTATTCTCCCGCCTCCATTTCAGCCAGAATGCTGTAGAGCAATTCAAGAAGGACAGATTTAACAGTTGCTTTGTCGGTGGCAATGCAGGGCAGGAATTTCACCTTGCTATCCAACCGCAACGCATGGCGCATATCTTCGAGGTCCCATGCATCTTCGCGGTCTTGTTTATTGGCCGCCACAACATATGGCGTGGGAGCATAGGCCCGGAATGTTTCCAGGATCGAGCGCGCCTCACGGAATGTTTCGGGACGTGTGCTATCCACCATCACGATAAAGCCGAGCATGCCTTCCGAGAGGATCTCCCACATAAAGTCAAAGCGCTTTTGCCCCGGTGTACCGAATAGATACAGGACAAGATCTTCATCGACGGTAATACGCCCGAAATCCATGGCCACCGTTGTCGATTCCTTCACGGAGCGTTCTGCCGCGCTGGAGATCTTTCGCTCCGTCGAAACCACATCAATCTCGCTGACAGACTGGATGAACTCCGTTTTGCCTGCGCTGAAAGGTCCCGTGACCACCATTTTTACTGTTTGCATAAATGCTTATCCTTCTGCATCAATGATTAAAATGATTACAGTGAGCGTATACGCCCAATTAATTTGTTGACCAGGGATTTCTGTTCCTCTTTATTCTGCGTGGGGAACGTCTTCGGACTCATGGGGATCACCATACCCTCAGGACGAACAATCTCGACCAGACCCGCCTGCAACAGCCCATACACGATCCGGCGCACTTCGAGGTCATTCATTTTATTCGTGTGGGCGATCTGCTTCATGGTGTTCCGGGGATTAATGTAAGAAACAACCCGCCACTCTTCCACACTCAGGTTGACATTCTTCAGCGGACGGTCGGTGAACTTGAGCGCCATATCCAGGCTGGGAATCTCATCCTGAAGTTGTTCCCACTCGCGCAGCTGGCGGGAGCCTTCGATAATGATGTTTTCCAGATCGAGCCGGACATTGATGCGATCTTCGGGAGGAAGCATGCCGCCTTCGAAACGAAAGAAGCCTTCGACCCAAGTAAAAAGACGACGAATAATTTCTGTAAAATAACTTTGAAGGTTGAGAAGGATCTCTTCCTGTGTCAGATACCCTGCATTGATTAACATCAAGCCCAATTCTTTATCGCTGATCCTGCCTGCCCGTTCTACAATGGCGCGATACTGATTCACGGTCAGCTTGTTAGCTTTATGAAGAACTGCGGCCAGGCTTCCATCATCCTGCCCGACGCGCGCGTAAGCCAACTTGCCATCGCGGAATGAAATATACGCCTGCTCACTTGGACCATCCACCACGAGCGTCCCTGTCTTTTGAGCCAGGTTGACCAGATTGAGCAGCTGTGTAATTGTAAAATCTCGGAGATTACCGCGCAAAGCCATATATACCTCAACAAATCCCCCATACGGGAGATTAAAAAAGATTATACATGCAAAGAGATGGATGCGCAAACAGCGCTGTGTTAACTGAAAAGGTTTTGGAAGGTGTAATTTCTCGCGTGATACACTTATAAAAAAGCCAGCATCAGCCATACGAAGGTAAAGATCCTTCGGCTACGCCTCAGGACAAGCCTTCGCAAGACTAGTCCAATATTTTGAAGAGAGATACATGCGGAAAACGATCCTCGCCATCATGCTCAGCCTCAGCCTGCTGACCGTTATACCGGCATTCGCCTCGCCTCTGCCGGACGTTACAAACAACGAAATTAGCCTTAATTTTCCCGAATCGGCTACGTTCCGCGCCACGATCACCAGCGATGTGGAGATTACATCCGTTGTGCTGGAGTATGGCAATGAACAGCAGACCTGTGGCGAAGTGATCGCCAAGGCCTTCCCACAATTCACTCCGGGACAAAGAATCAACGCAGAATGGATCTGGGAAATGCGCCAGAGCGGGTCCCTGCCTCCGGGTGCGCAGCTCTGGTGGCGGTGGCGCATCACGGATGCAAATGGCAATGAAATTGTAACTGAGCCAGAGACTGCTGTCTGGCTTGATGACACCCATAGCTGGCAGACCATGCAGAACGGTGAATTCATCCGCCTGCACTGGTATGAGGGCGACGAAGCCTTTGCCACCGATCTGGCACAGGCTGCTTACAACGGTTTGCTATTTAATGAAACACAGTCCGGCCTCAAAGCGGAAGCGCCGATCGATATTTACATCTACGCTAATACCTTTGACCTGCAGGAGGCCATCCTTTACGAACCCTCCTGGACGGGCGGGCAAGCATTCCCGGACCAGGATATTGTCATCCTGGGCATCTCGCAATCTGACCTTGATTGGGGACGCAAGACCATTGTCCACGAGTTAACACATGTACTGGTCGGTCACCTAACATTTTCCTGTCTTGGCGATGTACCCACCTGGCTAAACGAAGGGCTCGCAATGTATAGTGAGGGCGAGCTCGACCGGATCTCTCAACAGCAATTGGATGAAGCAATCGAGAACGACACTTTGCTCAGCATCCGTTCCATGAGCAGCGGATTCTCTGAAGTGGCCGATAAAGCCTACCTCTCTTACAGCCAATCTCATAGTATTACGGAGTTCCTGATCGAGACCTACGGCCAGGAAAAACTAACGACCCTGCTGCTTTTGCTAAGAGATGGGCTGACCACGGATGAAGCGCTGATACAGACCTATGGGTTTAACACGGAGGGGCTGGAGGATGCCTGGAGGCAAGGGATCGGCGCGCAGCCGCGACCTGTCGCCGCGCAACCGACCGCGCAGCCCTCACCGACGTTTGTGCCCACGATTGTCCCGATGGGCGGCGTCGCATCACCGCTTCAGGTAACATCCACTCCCGTGCCGACATCGTCTTTCAATGAGCAACCAATCGAGACTACTACACGGACAGGTCCCCCGCTCGCGCTGACCATGACTCTGCTGGCGCTGTGCTGTGCCTTTCTAGTTCTTATTGGCGTGGTGGTACTTGGCTTTGTCGTCCGCGGTCAAAATCGCAAGGAGGGGAATAATGTTCAATAAATATTTTCGCGCTGCACGAAGCGCCGAGCGTTCGCCGAGGTACGCAGACGGAGCGCGCTTCACAAAAGTAATCCTTGTAACTTTGATTGTCCTATTTACATTTAGTATAACCACACCGAGGTCGACATCCGCGCTACAAGTAAATGTTCCGCTAGACCAAGCCCTTGTCCTCGCAGGCGGCGAATCCACCAACCCGCGGTCGTTCGATCCGGCTACGACGCTGAGCGGAGGCGATAAACGCGTCTTTAGCGGATTGATCTCGTTTGACCCTTCACTCAATCTGACCCCTGACCTGGCGGAGCGCTGGGACATCAGCCCGGATGGAACAACTTATACGTTTCATCTGCGCCGGAATGCAAAATTCCATGATGGACGCCCGGTAACTGCGCAGGACGTGGTCTATTCGTGGGAGCGCGCAGCCGATCCGGAGCTTGCCTCGGATACCGTGCTGACCTATCTCGGCGATATTGTCGGTCTGCGTGAAATGGCCGATGGCGAAGCCAATCACATCAGCGGACTCAAGATCATCGATGACCACACCCTGCAAGTGACCATCGATGCGCCCAAGCCTTACTTCCTTCTAAAACTTACATTTGCAACCACCTTCATTTTAGATAAAGCGAACGTAGAAAGCAGTGAGGAATGGTACCGCACCCCAAATGGCACCGGTCCTTACAAACTCGTGGAATGGACTCGTTTCGAGCGCAAAGTCTATGAAGCCAACAAGGACTTCTATCTCGGCGCGCCGAGCATTCCCTACATTGTGGTGCTGCTGTATGCCGGGGAAGGACAGCGGCTGTATGAGTCCGGTGAGATCGACATTACGGGGATCTATTCGGTGGAGCGTTTTACCGACCCCACGGAACCTCTGCACCAAGAGCTCCTGACCGGGGTTAACTTATGTACCCATTATGTTGTCTTCGATACCACGCGCCCACCGTTCGACGATGTGAATGTGCGCAAAGCATTTAGCATGGCGTTTGACAGGCAAAAATACATCGATGTGGTGCTCGATGGGCATGCCCTGCCTGCCAATGGATTGTATCCGCCGGGGCTGCCCGGGTTCAATACCGCGCTCAGGGGATTGCCTTACGACCCCGAGCAGGCACGTCAATTGCTTGCACAATCCAAATATGGCAGAGCCAACCAGCTGCCGCCGATCGTTTTCAGCAACATGGGTATCGGGAGCTACATCAGCGCCGATATTGCCGCAATGGCCGAGATGTGGGAACAAAACCTGGGCGTGACCATCACGGTTGAAAACCTTGAGCCAAACTATTACTATGAGCAAATCTATTCGGACAATCATGGACAGTTATTCAGTGGCGGTTGGTGTGCCGATTACCCCGACCCGGAAAACTTTGCCGACGTGCTTTTCCACTCGAGTTCATCGCAAAACAATGGTGGCTATTCCAACCCGGAGCACGATGCATTGCTTGAAGCCGCGCGCGTGGAACAGGATGTGACCAAACGCATCGGAATGTACCAGCAGGCCGAGCAACTCCTCGTGGACGATGCCGCAGCGCTGTTCACGACCTATTCACTATCGTATCAACTGGTCAAGCCGTACGTGAAAGGCTATGTGTTTACCCCGATCGATATCCCGATTGAGCGGTATATGTGGCTGGAAGGGAAATAAGCCCCTCCCTAGCCCTCCCCAAATACGATAGTTAAATTCTGAATATGTATGAAGCGTTTCAATGTCGTATTTGGGGAGGGTGCCCGTCAGGGCCTGTGGGGCTAAGGTCTTGCTTCGACGGCGAATTCAACCCGCTCGATGTCTCCGCTGAGGCTGGAGACTAGAAACTCAAATGGAAGGCTTCCTCCCGGAGAAAGCCCCGCGTTCGACTCCCATCGACGCATGCCGACCACGCGGCCTGCCTCATCGTACGCTGTCCCTGTTACCCATACCTGACTTGCCCCCTGTGCATTTTCTGGCAGTTGAACTTGTCCCGTCACGCGCGCGCTGCTCCCATCTGCATTGACTTGCACGAGAGTATTATGGATCGTCGCAGGTAAATAACGTTCATCGTTTGGCAGCAGTCTGATCGCGGTTAAGACCTGAACTTGAGGCTTCGCATTCACAGGAACATCAGGAGGAAAAAACACGGCAAGCGGCATACGGGTATTTGGCGGAAGAATATTTAAAGGAAGCAAAGCAGTTTGACTGGCAACTGTCTTCCCCTCTGCATCCACCAGCGTGACCTGCGCGCTGACGTTCTCCATAAAGTCCGGCAGGTCATTGCGGACCAGCACAAAGCACCACATACCTGTGTCTGCTGTGATATAGCATTCGACCTGTTCGATGGTGAACGGCGCCGGGGTGGGCGTGGGCTCGCCAGAGGGATTCTCAGGGTTGCTCGGTATATTGATCACCTGCCCGATGGACATGGCATTCGGCGGGATATCAGGATTGGCCGCGACCAGGTCATCAATGGATACGCCGAACTGAAGCGCGATGCTGCTGATCGTATCGCCTTGCTGCACTGTGTAGGTAAAAGGTGTCGGCGTGGGAAGCGGCGTCTCTGCGACGATCAGGATCTCGGGAGTCTGACTCGGGCTTTGCGTGGAGGTGAGGAAGGGGACGAGAGTTGAAGGGAGAGGTGTAGAAGCGATTTCCTGTGAAGTGCATGATGTTAAAAGTAAGAAGCATAAAGTAAGAAGTAGAGATAGAAGAAGAGGGCGATGCATGAGAAGATTATAATTGCATCAAAATATCAACTGGAGGCAACATGGAGTATCGGCATTTGGGCAAGGCGGGGATTCGGGTTAGTGAGCTATCGTTCGGTTCATGGGTTACCTTTCACACACAGGCAGATGTAAAAGCCGCCGTGGAAATGATGTCTGCAGCCTATGAGGGAGGCGTAAATTTTTTCGACAACGCCGAGTCGTATGCGGGTGGACAATCTGAAAAAGTGATGGGCGACGCCCTCAAGCAGCTAGGCTGGAGACGCGGTAGTTATCTTGTTTCGACAAAGCTCTACTGGGGATTGCATAATGGTGTGAATGAGAAGAATACACTCAATCGCAAACGGCTGATCGAGGGCATAAACGGCTCCCTCGAGCGACTGCAGCTCGATTATGTGGACATCCTCTTTTGTCACCGCCCGGACAAAACTACCCCTATTGAAGAAACAGTTTGGGCCATGCACAATATTATTGAATGGGGAAAAGCGATGTACTGGGGCACCTCCGAATGGTCAGCCGCAGAAATTGTGGCAGCGATTGAGATCGCAGAGCGGCATCATTTGTACAAGCCCATCACAGAGCAGCCCGTCTACAATCTGTTCGAGCGCCATCGCTTTACCAGGGAATACGAACGCGTCTACAAAGAATATGGTTATGGCACCACGACCTGGAGTCCGTTGGACTCTGGTGTGCTCACCGGCAAGTATAGCAAAGGGATCCCGCAAGGCAGCCGCGGGGCCCTGCAAGGCTACGACTGGTTGCGCGACAGTCTCACAAACAAGGAGAAGCTTGCCAAAGTCGAGGCGCTTGAGTCGGTTGCACAAGACCTGGGCTGCACGCTTTCACAGCTTGCGCTGGCATGGTGTTTGAAGAACCCGTTTGTGAGCACTGTCATTACTGGCGCCAGCCGCGTGGAGCAGGTGCGAGAGAATATGAAAGCCAGCGAAGTGGCGCCCAAATTGACGCCTGAGATATTGGAACGGATCGATAATATCTTTATCGGGGAGAAGGAAGAAGACGAGGATTAAGAGAAGTCCTCACGAGCACACCTAAACTCTCCAGCAGGCTGCTGACTGTTTCTACAGAACGTCCCGAAGGTTTTGCGGAAAAACTCGATTCGCTGATAAAACCTTCGGGACGCTTCAAATTAGAATAACCCTACAAAAAGGATAAATTCAGGGCAATTTTATGACATTTATCTCACCCCTTCTCAGTCCACATTAATCTCTACATGTAAAATAATCAGGCAGCAATTTTGCAATATTTGTGTAACAGTTGGCATTGGAGGTCAATGTGCGTATCAACAAGTTTGTCATTGGCGGCATACTTATTCTTGGAGCCGTCGTCTTTTTGATTTGGACGTCTACTGCAGCCAGCGCCGAATATTTCCTGACGATCGACGAGCTCAATGCAAAGGGATCTGGGGTGGTCGATAAGAATCTGCGCGTCTCAGGCGCAGTGATCGGCGACTCGATCCAGTACGACCCGCAGAGCCTGACCCTGAGCTTTGACGTGGCTCACGTGCCTGCGGATAATCTCGCGATCGAAGAGGAAGGTGGCCTCGCAGAAGTCCTGCATCAGGCTGTAATGGATCCCTCGCGCGCCCGCATAAAAGTCGTTTATGTGGGCCCGAAGCCCGATCTTTTGCGCAACGAAGCCCAGGCAATCATGACCGGTCATATGGGGGATGACGGTGTCTTCTATGCCGAGGAACTCCTGCTCAAGTGTCCTACTCGCTACGAGGAGGCCGTGCCTGAGCAGGCCGGATAGAATGAACAAGACCCTAAAGGTCTTTCTGACCTTTAGGGTCTTTTCTAGAGGAGACCTCAATGATTGCTAATTTCGGCTACGGCGTTTTATTCATAACATTTCTGGTAACACTTTACAGTGTCTTTGCTGCCATTTATGGGGATCGCAAGCAAATCCCCGCCCTGGTGGAGAGCGCCCGGCGAGCCATGTTGCTTACCTGGCCCCTGCTTACACTGGCATCTCTTGTTCTCATTTACTTGTTGGTCAACGACCATTACGAAGTCCAGTTCGTTTATGAAGTGACCAGCCGCTCCATGCCCACGTACTTGAAGGTTACGGCCTGGTGGGGTGGACAGTCTGGCTCGCTGCTGTTCTGGTCCTGGTTGATGGCGGCGTTCGCATCGCTGGTCACCCTGCGCAAGTGGGACCGTGACCGCGAGTTCCTGCCCTGGGTGATCGTGGTGGCCGGCATAACGATGGCGTTCTTCCTCGGGATGAACGTTTTCTTCGAGAATCCGTTCGCGCAGTTGTATCAGACCATTGAGGGTGTGAAGCCATATACCCTGAGTCCGGCCAATGGCATCCTCTTTACCCCTGAGGATGGTCGCGGTTTGAACCCGCTCCTGCGCCACCCGGGCATGGTCATCCATCCCCCGATGCTTTATCTTGGCTTCGTCTCGTTCGTCATCCCGTACGCTTTCGCGATCGCGGCGTTGATCACCGGCCGCACCGACGATCGCTGGATCCGCCTGACCCGCCGCTGGACGCTGTGGGCTTGGCTGTTCCTGTCATTTGGTCTGGTGCTGGGCGGACGCTGGGCATATGACGTACTTGGCTGGGGCGGCTACTGGGGCTGGGACCCGGTGGAGATCGCGGCATTCATGCCCTGGCTGACAGGCACAGCATTTTTGCATTCTGTGATGATCCAGGAAAAGCGCGGGATGTTAAAACACTGGAACATGATTTTGGTCATCCTGACTTATGACCTTGTCATTTTCGGTACTTTCCTGACTCGTTCTGGCGTTTTGTCTTCAGTGCATTCCTTCGCGCAAAGTGCCATCGGGCCTCTGTTCTTCGCCTTCATCGCGTTCACACTCTTCACCTCCGCTGCGTTGATCATCTACCGTTGGAGCAGCCTGAGATCAGAAACGGAGATGACCTCCCTGCTCTCACG
>DATHTL010000178.1:0-7764 GCA_035463255.1 Anaerolineales bacterium
ACCAGATCGAGCAGCGCGAAAAGGCGGAGCAAGCCCTGGCAGAAAAGGCCGCCCAGGAGGCAGTGACGCTCGAGCGTACCCGCCTGGCGCGCGACCTGCACGACGCCGTGACGCAAACTCTCTTCTCCGCCAGCCTGATCGCGGAAGTGATGCCCGATATCTGGCAGATGAACCAGGCTGAGGGCTGGAAGCGTCTCGATGAGCTTCGCCAGCTCACCCGCGGCGCGCTGGCGGAAATGCGCACACTGTTGATCGAGCTGCGCCCCAGCGCCCTGACGCA
The DNA here is from genome assembly GCA_035463255.1 of Anaerolineales bacterium. Taxonomy (GTDB): domain Bacteria; phylum Chloroflexota; class Anaerolineae; order Anaerolineales; family Villigracilaceae; genus Defluviilinea. The sequence goes on from DATHTL010000178.1 coordinate 281, forward strand.
GATTCCCTTGCCTGATTTGTTGCGCCAGCTCTGCGAGTCCCTCATTGGGCGCGCCCGCCTCCCCATTCAACTATCCGTGGAAGGCTCAGGCAAGCTGCCTCCTGATTTGCAGATTGGCCTGTACCGCATCACACAGGAAGCGCTGAATAACATCATCAAACACGCCCGGGCTACACAGGCGACTGTCACACTGAGGATCGGTGAAAGAGTATGCCTGACGATCGTGGATAATGGCAACGGGTTTGATCCTGCCTGTGTGACAGCAGATCACCTGGGGCTGAAGATCATGCGTGAACGCGCCGAGACCATCGGGGCACAGATCTCCATTTATAGTGAGCCCGGAGAGGGCACACAGATCTGGGTCTCATGGGATCCGTGTCAAGAAATGATGGTAGACAAAAGAGAGGAAGGATAGATCATGACAAATACAAACCCTATCCGTGTCATGCTGGTGGACGACCATGGCGTTGTCCGTTCGGGGCTGGGTGCGTTTCTCTCGGTCATCCCAGACCTGGAGCTGGTTGGCGAAGCCGAAAATGGAGATGAGGCCGTGGTGCGCTGCGGCCTGCTTCAACCCGATGTGATTCTGATGGACCTGATGATGCCCGGCAGCGACGGCGTGACAGCCACACGCCTGATCCATGAAAAATATCCGCAAGTGCGCGTGATCGCATTGACCTCTTTTCAAGAAGATGCGTTGGTGCAGGGCGCGTTGCAGGCCGGCGCCACGGGCTACTTGATGAAGAACGTGTCGGCGCGAGAGCTTGCCGCGGCGATCCGCGCCGCGTATCAGGGTAAGACAACTCTCTCCCCCGAGGCAGCCGAGGCGCTCGTCCAGGCCCGCGCCCGGGCACAGGAAATCGACTGCCTCACCGAGCGCGAGCGCGAAGTCCTTAAGCTGATGGTGGAAGGATTGAGCAATGCACAAATTGCGGAGCGACTTGTGGTGAGTCTGTCAACGGTCAAATTTCACATTGGCAATATCCTGATGAAGTTAGGAGTAGAAAACCGCGTCGCGGCTGTTTCCCTGGCAATGCACAATAAGCTTGTATGACGCGAGACTGGGCCTGACAAGCCTATGAGGCTTGTCAGGTCTATTTTCAACATCCTGTTCCATTGACTAGGGGGAAAACTCCACCACGGGGCAGGGACAATCTTTTCATCAAAGCATACACTGCAGACAGGTGAACGATATGACACGTATCCTGTTAGCAGACAATAACCCCGACCTGCGCTCTGCGCTGCGTCTTTTGTTGAAAACGCGGTTTGGACTTGAATTTATCTTTGATGCTAGTGACATGGAAGGTATCTTAGCGCAGTTGGAAGATGCACACCCGGACTGTGTCATTCTGGATTGGGAGCTTCCCGGCTGTCCTCAGGGCGAACGAATACCCCTCTTAAGAAGCCGACTGCCCGGGCTCAAGGTCATTGCCTTAAGCCTCCGCCCGGAGTCGGAAACGTCCGCACGGGAATCCGGCGTGGAAGCGTTCGTCTGCAAAACAGAACCGCCCAGCGTGATCCTCAATGCCATCCAAACGCTCTGCCGGCTAGAGCGGCAGCAAAAATAACCTGTACTCAAGACCAGGTGCAAGACTGTACCTGGGAATGGGGAATTTTGGCCGGGGGACAAGTATAGTGACGAAGGACATGAATTCAAGTTTTTTCTTCAAGCACACAGCGACGAAAACCCCTCTTCAATGGCGATGTACGTCCCGGTGATAGCCGGGAAGGAGGCAAGTATTGACTCAAGCAATCAAAGCACACTTCCTGTTTGTCCGAAACCAATCAACCTAAGGAGAGAACGAAGATGAAACGTACGACAATGTTTTTGGCCATTCTGGTCACGTTGAGCCTGTTGCTCGCGGCCTGCCAGCCGGCGGCCACGAAAGCGCCTGACTCCTCGGCCCCCGCGGCGACAGATGCGCCTGCTGCCACGAATGCGCCCGTCTCCTCGGAGCCGGTCGAAGAGACTGTGGTCTTCGATCGGAGTGAGACGCTGTATGCAACCGGTGACCAGTGGGGTCCCCCATCGAACTGGAACCCCTGGAATGGCGGTGGTTATTCGATCGGGACTGTTGGCCTGATCTATGAGACCCTGTTCGTCTACGACCCGCTAACCGATGAGTTCACCCCCTGGTTGGCCGAGTCGGAAGAGTGGACCGACGACACCACCTGGGAAATCAAGCTCCGCCCGGGCATCACCTGGACCGACGGCGAGCCTCTCACCGCTGAGGATGTGAAGTTCACCGTTGAGCTTGCCGATCCTAATGGCGAGTACAAGGCCGGGCTGGCGTTTCAGACCATCTGGGAACACATCACGTCCATTGATGTGGTCGACGAGCAAACCCTGCAGTTCAAGTTCAAAGAGAATCCCCCCTATCAACAAATCGGCTTCTACCTTATGTACCAGGTCCCCGTCGTCCCGCAGCACCTGTGGGAAGGCCGTGACGCTGCGGATATCACCGGTGGCGCGAACCTCGAGCCGGTTGGCTCCGGCATGTACATGGCCGAGTCGATGGACCAGAGCCGCGCAGTTTTGGTCCGCAATGAGAAATGGTGGGGTGCCGAAGTCTTCGGTAAAACCCCGGCTCCCAAGCGCATCGTGGGAATCGTCGTGCCGAGCAACAACGTTGGGCTTGGTCTCGTGCTGCAAGGCGGCATTGATCTGGATAACAACTTCCTGCCCGGTGTGGCTTCGCTCGTCGAGGGCGGCTATGGCATTCAGACTTACTATCCCGAAGCCCCCTACATGATCCCGGCCAACACCGTTCAGCTGATCTTCAACCTGCAAAAGAAACCCATGGACGATGTCAACTTCCGCCGGGCCATGGCGTATGCGATCAACGTGGAAGATATCGTCCAGAACGACTATGCGGGTCTTGTGAAAGCTGCCGACCCGACCGGCCTCATGCCCTCGTGGGACAAGTTCATCGATCATGAACAGGCAAAGGAACTGGCCTGGTCCTACGATCCCGAAGAGGCTCGCAAGATCCTCGCCGATGCCGGATACAAAGATGTCGACGGCGACGGCTTCGTGGAAGCGCCCGATGGCTCTAAGATCGACCTCAAGATCACCTGCCCGAGCGGATGGACCGACTGGATGACCGCCATTCAGATTATCGCTCGCAACGCCGGAGACATCGGCATTCAGGTCACACCTGAGTATCCCGACTACGGCGGCTGGCTCGATGCCCTGCTGCAGGGAACGCACGATATGTCCATCCGCAACGAGGTGCAGTTGAGCAGCACAGTATATTCCTACTACATGTGGGTCTTCCAGCACCCATTGGACACCATCTCCACAGCCCAGTGGGGCAACTACGGCCGCTATGACAACCCGGAAGCTTTCGCTCTGGTAGATGAACTGGCCAAGGTCAAGATCGGGGATGACGAAGCCATCCTGGAGATCACCTCGAAGCTGCAGAAGATCACGCTCACCGATCTGCCCACCGTCCCGCTCTGGTACAACGGACTCTGGTCCCAGGTCAGCAACACCTACTGGACCAATTGGCCGTCCGCCGCAGAAGACGCACCCAACCATTACCTCCCCACGGAATGGCGCGGATTCTTCAATATGACAGCTGGTCTGGTGCTCCTAGACCTGGAGCCTGTCAACCCGGAATAACCTAGTTCTTCAGGTGACAGTCATGGCGCTAAGGCTACATGGCTGTCACCTCCTTCTCGGAGGAAATGTGAGACGCTACTTTGTCCGAAAACTTCTCGTCTACATTCTCACATTCTTTGTGGCGGTGACCGTGGATTGGTCCATCCCGCGCTTTATGCCGGGCGACCCGGTCAGCATCCTCATCTCACGCGCAGGCTTGAAGGGCGGCGCTGTAGAAGCGATGTATGCCTATTACAACGGCGTCTTTGGGCTGGATCTGCCCCACTGGCAGCAGTATCTGAACTTCTGGGTGGCACTGTTCAAGGGTGATCTGGGGATCAGCATTTACCTCTTCCCTACTCCGGTGACCGAGGTCATTCTGCGTGCAGTCCCTTATGATATTGCGCTTCTGCTCCCCGCGATTCTCTTGAGCTGGTGGGCAGGAAATAAGTTTGGCGCGTTTGCCGCGCGCAGCAAAAAGCTGGATAACACCGTGCTCCCCGCCGGCTACATCTTGACCGGCACACCCTACATGTGGCTGGCAATCCTGCTCGCCTGGGCGCTTGGAATCGTATGGCGTGTCTTCCCAATCGCAGGGGGATACAGTTTCGATTTGCGGCCTCATTTTTCATGGCTCTTTATCTCCAGCCTGCTTCAACACTGGTTCCTGCCATTTGCCTCGCTGTTCCTGGTGCAGTTTGGCGGATGGGCCATCGGCATGCGCAACCTGATTATTTATGAGCTCGAATCCGATTATTCTCACTACCTTGAAGCGCTCGGCGCGCCCCGAAAACTGATCCGCAAGTATGCATTCAACAACGCGGTCCTGCCCCAGCTCACCGGCCTGGCGCTCCAGATTGGCGTGATCGTCGCCGGCGCGCTCGCCACAGAAGTGGTCTTTGCCTACCCTGGAATTGGATATTTGATCCTGCAAGCGATCCATAACGAGGATTATTTCCTGTTGCAGGGATGTTTCCTGTTTGTTGTCATCGGCGTGTTACTCGCGAATTTCCTCATTGACATCGCCTACGTCATCGTCGACCCACGGACACGGACAGGCATGCAAGGAGCAGCCTGATGAACACTATCAAGAAGAACAATGAACTGCTCTATTTTGCGCTGCGGAACACCAAGCTGCGCATTGGACTTGGAGTTGTACTCTTCTTTCTAGTTCTGACATTTGTAGGTCCACTGCTTACCCCGTATGATCCGACGGATTTCGTAGGTCCAGCGGCCAGCCCGCCCTCGGCGGAGTACTGGCTCGGGACAACCACGTTCGGGGAAGACGTGTTCACGCAGTTTGTGCACGGGCTCTCCTCCACATTCCTCGTGGGAATTGTAGGCGGCGGACTCGGAACGCTGCTCGGCATGATCATCGGTTTTGCCGCCGGCTACAAAGGCGGGGTCCTGGACGAAGTGCTGAATGTGCTGACGAACGTTGTCCTCACCATTCCGGTGCTTGCACTGCTCGTTGTGATCTCCGCGTATGCCAAAGTGAGGGGCGTATTCATCGAGAGCCTCTTTATTGGCTTCACAGCCTGGCCCTGGGCCGCGCGAGCCATCCGCGCCCAAACCTTTTCACTGCGCTCACGCGACTTTGTCGACCTGGCCAAGTTGAGCGGGGTCAAGCCGATCAAGATCGTTTTCACAGAAATCGCACCGAACATGGCTTCATATTTATTCATGACCTTCATCCTGATGTTCGGCGGCGCCATTCTCACCGCGGCCACACTGGATTTCTTCGGACTGGGTCCCACACAGGGGACCTCTCTGGGAATGATGATGAATTTGGCAGTACTGTGGAGCGCGCTCACGCTGGGGATGTGGTGGTGGTTCCTTCCACCGGGGATCGGGATCACAGCTATTGTCGGCGGCTTGTACATCATGAATGTTGGGCTGGACGAGGTCTTCAACCCCAAGCTCAGGGAGATGTAAGAATGAGTCTACACATTGAAAACCTCAAAGTCTATTATCAAACCCTGCGCGGCGATGTAAAAGCACTGGATGGTGCAACCGTCTCTGTCGCAGATGGCGAGATCATGGGGCTGGCCGGTGAATCCGGTTGCGGCAAGACCACCCTTGGCTATAGTCTGATCCACCTGGCGCTGCCAAAGAAATTCGTGGAAGGCTGCGTGACGCTCGATAACGAAGTGTTGCCCATCTGGGATGCTGAGAAGATGCAGGCATACAGGTTTAAGAAAGTCTCCATCATTCCACAGTATGCGATGAGCGCCATGAATCCCACGCGCAAGATCGGCAGAATGACCTTGGAATTGCTCGAGGCAAAAGGGTCCCGCTTTAATGACATTCTCCCCGAGTTAAAGAGACGCTTGGATCTGGTAAAGCTGCCACAAACTGTCTTAAACATGTATCCCATCGAGCTTTCGGGCGGCATGAAACAACGGATGGTGATGGTTCTCTCCACGCTGCTCAATCCTTCTCTACTGATCGCAGATGAGGTTACCTCGGCGCTGGATGTTTCCACGCAGCAGGCTGTGGCTGAGATGCTGGTGGAATTCCGGGACCGCGAGTTCGTGAAAAGCATGATTGTCATCACACACGATATCTCGATCCTGTACCAGATCGCCGACAGCATCCTGGTGATGTATGCCGGGAAACCTGCCGAGAAGGCATCCACGCGCACGATCATCAACTCTCCGCTCCATCCCTATACGCGGCTGTTGATCTCGTCACTGCCAAAAGCAGGGGTGAAACATTCCACCCACAGGCTATCCGGCATTCCCGGCAATCCGCCTCTCTTGCTCGACCCTCCGACCGGCTGCCGTTTCAAAGACCGCTGCCCCCTTGCCTTTTCCAGGTGCAGCGAGGAACCACCCTTCATCGAAGTAAAAAAAGGACATCACGTTGCCTGCTGGAAGGAAGCTTGAATATGCTCAAGATTGAAAATTTGTCCAAAATTTACAGGGTTGGCACCTTTGGTGGGCAGGAACTGCGCGCTGTCGACCAGGTCAGCTTTGAGGTCGGAGATCGACAGGTGGTATCTCTGATCGGCGAGAGCGGGAGCGGGAAGAGCACGATCGGGAAAATGATCCTTGGACTGATCTCCAAAAGCTCCGGTTCCATTTGTTTCGACGGGATGGAAACATCCACCCTCAAAAATGGCACCCTTAAGGAATACTATCGCAAAGTACAGGGTGTTTTTCAGGACCCGTTCAGCTCTTATAACCCGATCTTCAAAGCAGACCGGGTCTTCAAGCTGATCAAGGATGAGTTTTTTCCAAACGTGGATACCCGTGAATGGGAAGGAAAAGTGGAAAACGCTCTCAAGTCCGTCGGGCTCAACCCGGAGAATGTGCAAAACAAGTTCCCCCACCAATTGAGCGGCGGCCAGCTTCAGCGTCTGTTAATCGCCCGCGCTCTTCTGCTGGATATCCAGTTGCTGGTAGCAGACGAGGTCATCAGCATGCTGGATGCATCCACACGCATTGACGTTCTCAACCTGCTGGCAGATCTCAAATCCCGCGGGCTCTCTATCCTGTTCATTACCCACGATCTCTGCCTGGGCTACTATATCAGCGACCAGTCTGTGATCCTGTACAAGGGAAATGTTTTGGAAAAAGGGTTGACGGAAAAGATATACAGCAATCCCCTGCACCCTTACACGCAAATGCTGATGGACTCTGTTCCGCGGCTGGATAAAAAATGGAAAAATGTAGCGGTTGAATCAAAATCTAGACAATCGACCCTCACGAGCGGCTGTGGCTACTATGATCGATGCCCGCTCGCCTGCAGTAAATGCAGCCATAAGCCGGCTCTTGTAGAAATTACCAAGGGCCATTCGGTTGCTTGCTGGCAGCAGACGGAAATAACATCAACGGCGAGTCGGTCAGCTGGTGATCTGGTGCCCGCCTGACTTCTT
>DATHTL010000179.1:0-17831 GCA_035463255.1 Anaerolineales bacterium
CGTGCGAACGGGGCAAAACCGGTGCAGTGGCCGCAAACAGCGACTCAGACCTGCCACCCTGCGGCATCCATGTGAGCGTAGCGAGCAGTTCGTCGTTTCGCACCGCCACCCACTGCTTGATATTGAAATCGATCAACAACAGATAAGCCCAGTTCCACAGACCCGGGCGCAGGGATTTCAGACTCCAGGAGTGGTACCAGCTCAAGTCATCCGGATAGATCCGCTGAAGCCATTCCTGCTGCAGCGGCCAATGACGCGGATGTCTCGACAGAACCTGGATATCGGTGAGCGGGTGCGTCAGACGGGAGTCAGGGCCGGCCTGCCATGTGGTGCGGCGGGCGATTTCCTGAAAGCCCAGCTCCTCATAGAGCCTGATCGCACCGGGATTGTCATCTCGGACGTGCAGCCAGATCGCTGCTGCTTTTTTATCGCGGGCTTGTTTCATCACACGCTCAGTGAGCGCGCGCCCGATACCGCGTCGGCGATAGTCCGGGTGGGTTGCCACATTCGCAATCAGATAGATGCGTTTCCCTTTCTTGCGGAAGGGAATCAGGCTGGCATTGCCAATGATCTGTCCATCCTGCTCCCAGACGTACCCCATCAGCGGCAGGGAGGCGGTCTCGGTCATGCGGGATGCCCAGCGCAGAAAGCTGTCATCTCGGCTGGCGCGGCGCATATCGGATAGATAGCGTTGGCCATCGTTATCCATGGTAGGAGAGAAGCACAGCTCGATCAGATCCGCTACCGCAGACAGGTCGCGCAGAACGTTGAGCGGGCGGATATGGGGATGATCACTCGTCTTGACGGAGATGCTGATGGAACTCATCGAGGCGAATTATAGCGCGTTGTGCGAAAATAGAAGGTGGCCGGCGTATAATCTTTGAAGAAGAACAGACCTTGCGAAGGTATTGCCTTCGCAAGGTCTGAACTGAGAAGGAGTTGATTTATGGGTAAAGACTGTGGGAACCAGAGGACTAGCCGATGAACGAAATCAAAAACCGCGCAAACCAGAATATCCCTGAAGAGGAAATGCTGAACAGGGAACGCTATGAGCTTCTTGAGCGTCTGGAAGAGTGGCTGGAACTGCCGATGCTGGTCCTCGCCTTCGTGTGGCTGGCGCTACTGGTTGGGGAACTCATTTTAGGGGAGAACCTGGCATTTGAGGTCATCGGAACGATTATCTGGGCGATATTTATCATCCATTTTACGTTGGGATTTATCCTGGCTCCCCGCAAGGCTGCCTATTTGAGAAATAACTGGCTCACTGCCCTGTCGCTGTTGGTGCCGGCGCTGCGTATCTTCCGTATTTTCCGGGTGATCCGTTTGCTGCGATTGACCCGCGTTGCCCGAAGCCTGCGGTTGTTCCGCGTGATCAGCTCGTTGAACCGCGGCATGCGCGCGCTGCGCGCCACTCTTGAGCGCCGTGGCTTCGGCTACGTTATCCTTCTCACTGTGCTGGTCGTCTTTGCAGGCGCGGCCGGGATGTATACCTTCGAGAGCGGAATTCCGGGCGGGCTGAGTGATTACGGCGAGGCGGTGTGGTGGACCGCCATGATCATAACCACCCTGGGCTCGGATTATTGGCCGCAAACGCTGGAGGGACGCGTATTGTGCTATATCCTGGCGCTGTATGCCTTCGCCATATTCGGTTATGTGACAGCCACTCTCGCCACCTTCTTTGTGGGGCGTGATGCAGAAAATCAAGAAGCCGAATTGGCCGGGGCCGGGGAGCTGTCCGCTCTTCAAGCGGAGGTAAGCGCCTTGCGTGAGGATGTGCGCACGCTGTCGCGGCTGATCTCTGAGAAATAACACTGATAAGAAAAGCCTTGCGAAGGTTTCTCCTTTGAAATACGCGTGCGCTCATTCAAGCTTCGCAAGGCTCAAGAAAAGGTAAGAATTTAAAGGTGATAAAACCTCGCGTTGCTTATTGTTAAGTGTGTTGGTTTTTCTACGAGCGGAGGCGTATAATTCAATTCGTCATCACAGATGGTTTTCAAAACACCAAATTGGAGTGGAGTGGTACTGTAACAGGAAGCAACGACACACTCTTCGTGGAGGCCATAGCCATGCTGAAGTACATTAAGACCAACATCTCAAAGGCGTATTGGTGTACGAATAACGAAAGAGGGGGCGCGGAATTCCAAGCTGCCAGAATTCCTGTTTTCGGTGTTGCAGCGACGAAGAGCTTTTATGACCTGGTAGATAGTGAAGGAGATGAACTCTCACCTCATGATATTTCTTGGTTTGATCATCTCTTTGATGGGGGAGGAATTAAAGTTGCGGAAAAACGTGGAAAGCCAATTACATTGCTCCTCTCAGGCCCTCCGGGAAGCGGAAAATCCACATTAGCGTTGGAGCTTTGTTTGCGCACAGCCATTAACCACGGCTTCTGGTCCCTGTATATTTCCACAGAGTCCGCCACAAACCTGATCTTTGATAAAGTAAATTCTTTGCGCATCAGACATGCCAAAGGAAAAATTATTCCATTTAAGGGAAAAGTCGGGGAGGAAAATCAGGGCGAAGGCGCCCTGATGGTCTATGGCCAGGAGAACATCAAGAAATGGGATACTTTCTCCGAGATTGTTGAAGCAGCCTTGCATGACGTTTTCCATTGGCTGGCCGGTTTTGACTTAAAAATCGTACAGGAAATACTTAAGTTAAGCTCAAAAGCAACATGGCCCAAGGATGCACCGGATATACTGGTCATCGATAATCTCAACATGGTCAAGACCGATAAACAGAGCGATCTTTTTGAGAGAGTCCTCAGTCAAACCAAGAATCGTACAAAGCTCATTATTGTCGTCCTGGATACGGGTAAGCATCAAAACAACCATGAGAACTGGGAGTTTGCATGTGACAATATCATTCGGCTGGATTATGACTTGATCCGTTTGGATTCCACCTCCATGCGTGATTACTACATACGCTACATTGAGGTCATTAAAGCAAGGTATCAGGCGCACATATGGGGGAAACAACAAATGAAAATCTACACATCGTATGAACTACCCAAACCAAAAGATCAAGATCAGGAAGATGCCATTATGCGGCGAGCCCATCCGTACAGAGAGGAAGGTGGGATCTTTATTTATCCTTCCATCCATTTCTTCCTGTCAAAATACAAAAGGAGTGGAACGACCCTTGACATCCAACCTGTCCCAACGCCCTGCTCCGGTCTGAACCAGGTGATTAAAGGCTTTCCCGAAGGTCGTTGCACAGCTCTCATGGGAATCCGTGGAGGTCATAAGAGTCATCTTGGCTATCTCCATTTACTCCAGCAGGTTGTGGATGGCTACAAATCAGCCAAGAAAGATCAGGTGGGACTCATTGTTTCTCTGCGCGATGATGAGCAGATGACAAGACGGCATTTGCTCAAGATTTTGCAGGAAAACGTTCTCAACGAGAACTATCGTAACAAGCAGGCTTCTGAGCTGACAGACCGAGAAAAAACGACCATTGAAAAAGAGGCAGAACAGCTTCTAGATACACTGCAGCGCGATAATCTTTTGGAAATTCTTTATTACCCGCCTGGATATATCACCCCCGATGAATTTTTTCATAGAATGTTCATGAGCATTTACAGATCCAAATATGCATGTCAAAGCAAAGGCTCCAATCGGTCTGAGACGAAAATCACTCTGCTGTTTAATAGTCTGGACCAGCTTGCCGCCCGTTTTCCGTTATGCGCACACCAGCCTATCTTTATACCGGCAATGATCCAGTCGTTATCCGGCGAAAATGTCACGAGCATCTTCATCGGCGTGGATGAACCCGGGCAGCCCCCCACGCAATATGGCTTGCTGCCTATGGCGGATCTGATCTTGACCTTCGGACGATATAAAATTAGAGAGCGAGATTACTACGCCCATCATGACAAAAAGGCCGAGTATAAAGCGTTGGAAGAGAAGGAAGAGGTCAAGGAAAGCAGGGATGCCATTATTTTGGAAGTGTCACGCTTCTCTGGCGGAGAACGGGCGGGCGTCAAAGGATTATTAGAATTAATTTATTCCGACAAGAACACCGACTCGCTGCTGGCGGGGCAACCCGGCTTGCATTTTAAGGTTTGGGAGCATGAAATTCTCAAAGCAGACAGCATTTCGCCTATTCCATCGTGAAAGAACAGAAAGCCGCCCCTTTCAAATCTAATACTCTTCTTACGCCGCGTTGACAATTTGCCGACGCGGTTTTGTTATAATCCGCCCTGTCACAGGTACCCAAAGGTCCTCGCGACCTTTGGGGTTTTGCTTTACCGTGCGTCGCTTGTTTACTCAATTGATTGAATTTAGAGCTAGTTTGTAAGAAGTTAACGTCTCCCTGAGACAAGGGTAGAAAAGGAACTTTCCCTATGATGCGATTTGACCGATTTACAGAAAGAGCCCAAGAAGCGGCCCAACGCGCTGCTGAGATCATTCAGCGCTACGGCCACAACCAAATCGATACTGAACACATTCTGCTGGCGCTGATCGAGCAGCCCGGTGGAGTGATTCCCCAGATTCTCGAAAAACTGAGCGTCAGCCCTGAGGCTCTCACCGAGCGGCTGGACGCAACTCTGCGCGCCAGCCCTAAGGCCAACATCTTCGGGGGCGGCGCAGGCCAGATCTTTATCACCCCGCGCGTGAAGCGCATTATCGACCTGGCCAACGAGGAAGCCAACCGCCTGAAGGATGAATACATCTCCACCGAACACATCTTCCTTGCCATTCTCACCGAGCGGAATACGCCCGCAGCGCGTATTTTGGAATCGGCCGGGCTAACGCGTGACCGCGTCTACACCGCCATCCAGGACCTGCGGGGCGGGCAACGGGTCACGGACCCTCAGGCCGAATCCCGCTACCGGACACTTGAAAAGTACTCGCGCGACCTTACCCAGGCCGCTCGCGAGGGCAAGCTCGATCCCGTCATCGGGCGCGACAACGAAATCCTGCGCCTGATCCAGATCCTTTCCCGCCGCACCAAGAACAACCCCGTTCTCATCGGTGAAGCAGGCGTCGGTAAGACCGCGATCGCCGAAGGACTCGCCCAGAAGATTGCCAACAACGATGTGCCCGAGATCCTTTCGGGCAAACGCGTGGTCCAGCTCGACCTCGGCGCGATGATCGCTGGCTCGCGTTTCCGCGGCGAGTTCGAAGAGCGCCTCAAAGCCGTGATCGAAGAGATACAGCGCGCCGGCGGCGACATCATCATGATGATCGATGAGCTGCATACCGTGGTGGGTGCAGGCGCAGCACAGGGCGCCATGGATGCGTCCAATATGCTCAAGCCCGCACTGGCCCGCGGTGAATTGCAGACCATTGGTGCGACCACATTGGACGAGTACCACAAGTACATCGAAAAAGACGCGGCGCTTGAACGGCGTTTCGCACCGATCTATGTAGAAGAGCCTACGGTGGATGACACTATCAAGATGCTTCACGGCCTGCGTGACCGCTATGAGGCTCATCACAAAGTACGTTATGCGGACGATGCCCTGGTTGCCGCGGCTCGCCTGGCCGACCGCTATGTAACAGATCGTCGTCTGCCCGACAAGGCCATTGACCTGATGGATGAAGCCGCTGCGAAATTGCGTGTGGCATTGTATTCCATGCCGCCCGATCTCAAAGCGATGAAAAGTGAGATTGAAAAATTACAGGCAGAAGAAGAGCAGGCCGGCCTGGAGCGTGACTACGAACGCGCCGCCCAGAAGAAATCGGAACGCCTGCGACTCGAAGAAGATTATCACGGCAAGCGCGATAAGTGGGAGTCGGAACACCAGCTCGACGAGGTGGTGGACGTCGACGACATTGCGTCCGTTGTCCATCAGTGGACCGGCATCCCGCTCAGCCAGATGATGGAGAGCGAATCTGAGAAGCTTCTGCACATGGAAGCCCGCCTGCACGAGCGCATCATCGGCCAGGAGGAGGCGATCCACGCCATCTCCGACGCGATCCGCCGCGCTCGCTCCGGCTTGAAGGATCCCTCACGCCCCATCGGTTCGTTCATCTTTATCGGACCTTCGGGTGTTGGTAAGACCGAGCTCGCCAAGGCTCTGGCATGGTTCATGTTCGACGACGAGGAAGCTCTCGTGCGCATCGACATGTCTGAGTACCGTGAACAGCATACGGTCAGCCGGCTCTTTGGCGCTCCTCCAGGATACGTGGGGTATGAGGAAGGCGGCCAATTAACGGAAGCCGTCCGCAGACGCCCGTACCGGGTCATCCTCTTCGACGAGATCGAGAAGGCTCATCCCGAGGTCTGGAATGCGCTGCTGCAAATTCTGGATGACGGCCGTCTGACAGATGGTCAGGGCAACATCGTGGACTTCCGCAACACTGTCCTGATTATGACCTCGAACCTGGGCACGGAGTACGTTCGCAAGGGAGGCACACTGGGCTTCCTGCAGCCAAAGGCATCCGACGAGGACCGTGAGTCGCATGACAAGATCGAGAAAGCCCTTAAGGGCGCGTTCCGCCCCGAGTTTCTCAACCGCATTGATGAGATCATCATGTTCTCACCGCTCACTCTCGAGCAGATGGAAGAGATCGTGGTGCTGCAAATGAAGGAAGTGCAGGATCGCTTGAACGAATACAACATCACCGTGGAGCTGACCGACGCCGCCCGCCAGTGGCTGGCCAAGGAAGGTTACGATCCCGCCTTCGGTGCACGACCGTTACGCCGGGCAATCCAGAAGCATGTCGAGAGCCCGCTTTCGGTCGAGCTCTTGAGCGGCAAGTACAAGGATGGTGCCACGGTGATCGTGGATGTGGATCAGGAGAAGAACAAGATCTCCTTCGAGACCTCCGAGCCGGTTAAGAAAAAGAGCAAGCAACCGGCAGATGTGTAACAAGATGTGGGAGCAGTTGAACTGCTCCCACTTTTTATTTTGGTACGGACTCAACGTCTCCAGACGTTGAACGCTCATGCCAACGACGGGAGTCCCTTCGACACGCTCAGGGCACCGCGTTGACTCCGTCTTACTAATCACAGGTTTATAAATTCAGTGTAAGATGAACCAAACTATTTCAGGAGGTCCTCTTTTATGGAAACGAGCAACCAGGCTTCATCGACGCCAAAGATTATCGCTGCGATTGTTGGAATTCTTGTCTGTTGTTCATGTATTGCCATTGGGGCGGCAGGTATGTTCGTTTACCGAGCATACCAAAATATAGATACATCATTTGACATGACTCCCTTCGTACCTTTTGGGAGCACGGCTACACCATTGCCTCCGGTGGAAATCGAACGCCCACCGGTTGAGGATATTTCCCGCGAAACCATCGAAACACTGAATGAGGCGCAGGTCCCGGAGAACGATCCTTATGAACTCGGTTGTCGATTGGAGTCCATCTGTAATGTCTCACAAACTGTGCCGGCCAAAGCATACAATGTGGGTGACGAGGAAAAGTTCTGGATCCTGAATTCGGACACCAACGAACACACGCAGATCACTGCGACTTTGCGGTACATCACGCCACATTCCTACTTCTGGGTGGAAGAGGGCACCCCGGTGAACGAAGGGGACATGAAGGCGTTGATGGATACGTTCGAGGAGGAGATCTACCCCACCGATCGCGAGTTTTTCGGCAGCGAGGCCAACCCCGGGGTGGATGAAGATCCGCATATTTATGTGATCTACGCCAACAGCATCGGTCACAATATTGCTGGATATTTCAACTCATCTGACTCGTTCAATCCACTCGTCAATGAATATTCCAATGCGCATGAGACCTACGTGCTGGGAACCAGCCAGGACCTTGGCGATGATTACACTTACGCTACCTTAGCACACGAGTTTGTGCACATGATCCAGAACGCATCCGACCGCAACGACGTTTCCTGGATGAACGAAGGATTCGCAGAAGTGGGCGCGTTCTTGAACGGATACGATATCGGCGGCGCGGACTGGCTGTATGTGCAGAATCCTGATGTTCAATTGAACACCTGGGTGGATAACGCTTCCCCGGATTTTTCCGCGCACTATGGACAGAGCTTTCTGTACCTCACCTATTTCCTCGACCGTTTCGGCGAGGAAGCCACCAAGGCTCTGACCAACAACCCGGAGAATGATCTGCCCAGCGTAGACGCCACTCTCGCGGATCTCAATATTACTGATCCCGAAACAGGCGAAATCATCACCGCGGACGATGTATTCATGGATTGGGCCGTGACCATGTATGTGATGGATGGATCGGTAGAAGATGGACGCTACACTTACAATAATTATGCCAGCGCGCCTCAGGTGACAGCGGCTGAATCCATTGCGAACTGCCCGGAATCCGTAAACAGCACGGTCAACCAGTATGGCATGGATTACTATAAGATCAGCTGCGCAGGTGACCATACCCTGACGTTCAACGGCTCCACCGTCGTGGGACTGCTTCCGGTTAATGCAAACTCGGGCAATTACATGTTCTGGTCAAACCGCGGCGATGAATCCGATATGACGATGACGCGTGAGTTCGATTTCACGGGGGTGGACGGTCCTATCAGCATGTCATTTGCCATGTGGCATGACATTGAGACCGATTATGATTACGCCTATCTTCAGGCATCCACCGATGGCGAGAGTTGGGAGATTCTCCAGTCTACATCCAGCACGGATGCAGATCCGACGGGCGCATCTTATGGCTGGGCCTACAACGGTCAGACGAATGGATGGGTCACGGAGGAAGTGGATCTTTCGGAGTATGCGGGGCAGAACGTGCAGATCCGCTTTGAGTACATTACGGATGCCGCTCTGAACGGCGAAGGCCTTTTGCTGGATGACATCCGCATCGATGCGATCGACTATGAAGAAGGCTTCGAGACGGACGACGGAGGCTGGGAAGCCGAGGGGTTTGTACGCGTCGAAAACATTCTTCCGCAGACCTACCGCCTGGCTCTCATCACCAAAGGTGACACCACCACGGTGACGGATATCGAGCTAAACGCAGACCAGACCGCGGAAATCCCGCTTTCATTGAACGCGGGCGAAGAGGCAGTGCTTGTCGTAACAGGCACCACGCGCTTCACAAGACTGCCCGCGGCGTATGAGATTGAGATAAAGTAGATAATTAAACAAGTAGACAGGTAAATAAAAGACTTGTGTATATGTTTACCTGTCTACATTCGGAGACAACATGGCAACCGCACCAAAATCAGAAATCTTGAATCTAGCCGAGCTGGTCAACTACCAGGATGGCTCCGTCGTCAGCCGCCAGATCACGAAGGCCGATGCAGGTAACGTCACGCTCTTTGCGTTTGACAAGGACCAGGAGCTCAGCGAGCATACCGCGCCGTTCGACGCGCTGGCTCACATCCTGGATGGTAGTGCAGAGATCAAAATCTCAGGCAAGCCATACAATCTCGAAAGTGGCGATGCCATCATCATGCCGGCCAATGAACCGCATGCCTTGAGAGCATTAACGCCTTTCAAGATGCTGCTGACAATGATCCGCAATTAAATTAACCTTGCGAAGGTTTTGACAGACCGAGTACGTCTCTAGAGAAACCTTCGCAAGATTTTTGCGTAAAATAAAAACTTCCCGGCGATTAATCGCCGGGAAGTTTCGCGTCCGTAGCAATCAGGACCGCCTTTTTCCTCATCCAAAACAACGACATCAAGAACGGGATCAGCGCCAGAACGCCAGCTACGATGGCAATGATCGTATAGTTTGATGCTGCGAACACGATCCCGCTGCCCAGGCTTCCCGTCGCGGAGGCCAGACCGACCAGCAGGTCGTTCATGCCCTGCGTCCGGGAGCGCTCGACCGGCGAGAGTTGATCGGAAAGCAGCGCCGAACCACCGACGAAACAGAAGTTCCAACCCAGTCCAAGCAAAAAGAGGGACACTGCCAGCGGAAGAACATTAGGCGATAACGGTGCCGTGATACACGCCAACAGGAGGGTGGATGCGCCCGTCAGGATAACTGGTCCTCGCCCCCACCGGTCTGCGAGGCGCCCCGAAAGCACAGAGAAGGCAAACATCCCAAATGTGTGCGAGGAGATCACCGCAGAAATATCCCTGAGGTTATGCTGGTGATCGCGCATATGCAAGGATGTGATGACCATGATCGCAACCATCACTACCTGTCCCAGCGCCATCGCGCTGACGGCCACCAGCGCGGCGGGTTGGCGCAGGATCTCGAAGATCGGCCGCGCCTCGCCGCTGGAAGCGTTCACTGCCGGGTCAGGATTCTGCGCGGCGACCTGTTTGCCGAGGTCGCGGGGATCGGGACGTAATCCCACAAACACGACCACGGCAGAGATGGCAAACAAAACCAGGGTGGCAAGATAGGCACCGGCCAGCTCATCCATACCCATGGAGCGCACGAAATTCCCCATCGGCCCCACCAGCAGCGGACCGACGATCGCGCCGAACGTGCCTCCCAGCACGACATTCGAGATTGCTGCGCCGCGCTTTTCGGGTGGGTTCACTTCGGCTGCGGCAAAGCGCCCCAACACAACCGCTGCGTTGGTGATACCCATCAACACCATGCCGATCAGAAATAGGATAAAGGAGGAAATGCCAATGGCGAACAGGACGAGGCTGTTACCGATCACACCGATCGCAAGCCCGGCGACCATTCCGTTCCGTCTGCCGATCCGGTCCATGATGTAGCCCCAGGCAGAGGCCGCGAACGCCGCGCCTAAGAGATAGACCGCTGAAGGCACGCCTGCAAAGGAGGCGCTGCCTCCCAGCCTCGCGCCAATGATGGAGTTGAGCGTGGCTGCCGCGATGAATCCCGCGGAAGCCAGGCTTTGATTTGCAAAAAGAATCCAGGTGATTTTACGAGCAAGTTTCGTGAGATCTGTCATTTCTAAAACGTATCCCTTTCGACCTGCCGATTATACGCCGGACGCGGGTAGAATCGAGTCATCAGATAAACAGCCACACATCTGCCCTGTCCCGCGATCTCTGTGGCGGTGAATCTCTCCAGGAGACTCATGAACTTCAACACCATGCCAGCGTCAGAGTATTCATTGCCCGATCTTGTTAAGTTATTAAATCAGGGCTTTGAGGATTACTTTGTCCCCATCCAGTTCAACACAACCATATTCTTAAACATGCTGCGCAAAGATGGCATGGACCTGACCACCAGCCGCGTCCTGATTGGCGACGAGCAGCCACGCGGCATCGCACTGATCGCGCGCCGCGGCTGGGTAAGCCGCGTTGCCGCAATGGGCATTGCAAAAGAAGCCCGCGGCAAAGGTGCCGGCTCGTGGTTCATGCAGGAATTGATCCAGGAGGCTTGCCAGCGAGGTGAGCGCGAGATGGTGCTTGAAGTGATCGCGCAAAATGAGCCTGCCGTGAAGTTGTATCAAAAGGCCGGGTTTCAGACCGTACGCAGATTGGTGGGCTTCGTTCGTAAAGACGCAAAGGAACATCAAAAGGTTGAGCTGCAGGAAATGGACCTGCGTGACGTAAGCCGTTTGATCTCGCAACATGGATTGGCAGACCTGCCCTGGCAGCTATCCGCGGAGAGCATCGCCCAAATGAATCCACCGGCGCGCGCCTACCGGCATGAGCAGGCAGTTATCGCGCTCTCGAACCCGGAGGTAGAACATGTGGTGATCTGGTCACTGCTGGTGAGGCCCGAGGCACGCGGCCAGGGACGCGGAATTCAGATGCTCAGGAATGTGATCGCCAATCATCCAGGCAAGACATGGCACGTGCCCGCAATCCTGCCCGAGGAGTTAGGGAAAGTCTTTGCGAGAGCGGATTTCGAACGAGAAGAACTCTCGCAATGGCAGATGAAATTGACATTGCCCCCTCCATCCTGAGTGGAAGCACATATCTGATCATGCCATAATCTGCCAGCGTCAGGGTTGTCACGCTACTCTTATCAGGGCACTATGCACGGCATACGCCGAGCGTGACCTACATAAAAGGGTTTGTTACTCTTTTGTCTTATTCATCCGCCTGAAATCAAGGATATAATCTTTTCATTCCATGTAAAGGATCACACAGGATGTCGTCTCCCAGCAAGCCAACCTTCGAACGTAAAACCATCGCTGTGTTCGCCTCACAGGTAGGGCGCGCCTGGGGTGCCGAGTTCATCGCGGGGATCAATGAAGCCGCCGAAGAACACAATGTAAATCTTGTGCACTTTATCGGGGGAAGGCTTTCGCCGATCATCATGCCCGATCAGACCAAACCTTCTTACGGGTTTTATGATCTCGCGAAGCCGGGTCAATTTGATGGGATGATCCTGACGGCCGATGTTGCCTATGGGATCAGCCCCGGTGATCTCAAGCTATTCTCCGAAACGTATCAGAGCACACCCATGGTCACCCAATCGGTGGACATGGACGGTGCTTCAATCTTCACTCCCAACAATACGGAGGGAATGCGCGCGGCCGTCCGTCATCTGATCGAGGAGCATGGTTATAAGCGGATCGCGTTTATCCGCGGCATCCAGGGACAGATCGATGCCGAACAGCGTTATCAAGCCTATCAGGATGAGCTCGCGGCCCATAATCTGCGCTTCGACGAAGACCTGGTGGTGGAAGGTGATTACACACCCGAAAGTGGCAGAGCGGCGATCCGCAGCTTGTTGGATGAGCGCAAGCTCCGCTTTCAGGCCGTGGTGTCAGCGAACGACAGCATGGCGTTCGGCGCGTTGGAGACGCTCCAGCAGCGGGGACTGCGCGTACCTGACGATGTAGCTGTTACCGGCTTCGATGACCTGCGCGAGGCCCAGGCGACCGGTGTGCCGTTGACTACAGTCCGGCAGTCCTTTTATACGGCTGGCAAACATGCGCTGGAAACCCTGCTCAAGCGCATCAGCGGCGATACGGTTCCACGGGTAACGGTCACACCCACGCAGTTACTGATCCGCTGGTCATGTGGATGTCTGCCAGAAAACGTGCGCCAGGCGGCGGTGGCACCGCGCGATGTAGCCAAGACCGGCCGGCTGGAGAATAAGCGGGAGGCCGCCTTACGCGCCTTGCTCAACTCGGCGGGCGTTACCGATCGCGACCCGGCGCTGCCACAGTTCCGAGATGCCTTCGGCCGCGCCTGGGATGGCTTCCTGCTGACCTTGAACAATCGCTCGTCGAGCGATGATTTCCTGAAGACGATCAATGCCATGATCGAGCTCATGCAAAAGAACGGACTGGTGCCAACCGTCTGGCACAATGTGATCTCGATGATGCGGCGTTATGCGCTGGGCGGCATCAACAGTCATACCACTATGCTGCAGGCCGAGAATCTGTTCCAGCAGGCCCGCCTGCTGGCAGGGGAGCTCTCCCAACGCACACAAGCCTATCGCCGGCTAGTGTTGGAACAGCAGGAGAATATCTTGCAGGGGTTCAGCTTTTCCATGGCGCCCGTGATGAGCATGGATGAGGTCGGGTCGGCGATCTCAGAGCACTTCCCTGCGATGGGTATCGAGCGCTGGTACGTTATGTTCTATGACGATGTGACCGCGCCGCAATCCATCTCGGCGCCGCCGCCCGATAATTACAATTTATTGTTCCAATACGAAGCCTCACAGTTTGAGATCCCGCACAGGCGCATGTCTATGGGAACGGGGCAACTTGTCCCGCATGGAAAGACGCCGGCTGACCATCGCTACACGGCGGTTGTCATGCCGCTCACCCTGGCGCGCAATCGGTTCGGATTCATGTGGGTGGAAATGGGGCCACGCGATTGGGAAATTTATGTGCGAGTCCGCAACCTGGTGAGCAGCGCGCTCCTGCGCATTATGCTCGTGCAGCAGAAGGAACAGGCCCAGAAAGAAGTGGAGCGCCTGCTCGGAGAAGCGCGCGAGCGCGCCACAGAGCTGGCCATCGCCAAGGAATTCGCCGAACGGACGGCTGGAGAGAACGCCAAGCTTTATTCCAGCGAACAGACCCGCCGTCAGGCCGCGGAAGCTCTCACCCGGTCGGCGCGGCAGCTGTCCTCGCTTGGGACCGTGGCTGAAGTCCCGCAGCAGATCCTGTCCCAGCTCATTCAGCTCATTCCCACTGAGCGCTGTGCCTTGTTCCTCGAGGATATAAACGGCATCCCGCGCCTGTTCGCTCAGGCGGGCTTTCCGGAGGGCGCGCCGGTGGAAAATCTGGCCTACACCGTACGAGATACCAACGTTTATCACCTGATCGCACGCCAGTCTGAGCCGTTGGTGATCGGCGATATCAAAAACATGCAGAGTTGGAAACAATCGGAGTGGGCACCCGAAGATCGCTCTTGGCTGGGCATCCCTCTCTATTCCAAGAACAAGGTGATGGGTATGCTCACACTTAGCCGGAGTGGACCCGCAGCGTTTAACCAGGACGACGTGCTGCTTGCCAACACATTTGCCATCCAGGCATCCATCGCGCTGGAGAACGCCCGCCTGTATGATGACTTGAACCGTTTCAACCAGATGATGGAGCGCATGGTGGAGCAGCGTGTGGAAGAGCTTAACAGCGCCTACCGCACTCTGGAGAAATTGGACAAGAACAAAAGCGATTTCATCCAGGTCGCCGCGCATGAGCTGCGCACGCCGCTGACGGTCATCAAGGGTTATATGGGCATGATCAAGGCGGCACCGGCCCTGCAGCAAAATGAATCCCTGATACAGGCCATGGAGGGCGTCATCCAGGGCACGAACCGCCTTCACCAGGTGGTCAACAGCATGCTGGATGTGGCGCGGCTCGAGAATCAGGTGTTGACTCCTCATCTGGAAACCGTGGTCCTCGGCCCGCTCCTGCGTTTGATCCGCAAGGATTATGTGGAGGAGTTAGAGGAGCGCAAGATACAACTGGAACTGGACGCCAGTGTCAATTCGGCGCCCCCCGTGTTGGCCGATTCTGCCCTGCTCAAAAAGGCAATTGAGAATATTATCGTCAATGCCATCAAATTCACACCCGATGGCGGCTCGATCTTTGTCAGCACGCGCCCGGTTCAAGTGGATGGACGCGGCGAATTTTGCGAGATCCGCATTCGGGATACCGGTATCGGTATTGATCCCGCCAATCATACGATCATCTTTGAGAAACTCTACCAACTGGGTAAAGTGGAGTTTCACTCCTCGGGCCGCACCAAGTTCAAAGGCGGCGGGCCCGGCCTGGGCCTAGCCATCGCGGCCGGGATTGTCAAAGCGCACAAGGGAAAGATCTGGGTGGAAAGCCCGGGCTATGACGAAAAGAATTTACCCGGCAGCACGTTCATCATCCAAATTCCGGTGGCAAAGTAAAACAAAACTTCCGAAGCTGCTTCGGAAGTTTTCTACATTTTTCTAATTCTCCGTCCGGATGATCTTGCTATTCCGATCGAAATAATTGGTCAGCCAGGCTCGTAAAGGCGTGAGGAGGCCGATATGTGCCAGCATGAAAAATCCAAACGCGGCCATCACCAGAAAGAACACCAGATCTCTCCATAGATAACCGGGATTCGCCGCGGTAAAAACGTAGCGAAAGACAATCAATCCCAGCTGGATCATGCAGATGATCAGCAACGGCATCGAAAAGGGCCTCAGGTCATGATCTTCAATGATTAAGTGTAATCCCACCATGGCTGCCAACCCCGCCGTGACAATGATTAGATAGGCCCAGTAACGCAGGAGGTCATATGTCTGGTCATATAATCTTTGCAGAATTAACAAATACAGAGCGCACACACCGATCAAACAAATCCATATAAGAATATTGATAATAAACGGCAAAACCAGATTGCCATAGACGCGTATCGCGACCATGGCAGAAATCCACCCCACTGCATAGGCTAGGCCTACCACGAATGCCTTCGTCGGCAACGTGCTGAGCGAATTCACGAGTCCGACACCGAAAATATCCCAGACCAATCTTGCGCCGCCGATCAAAGCGAAGCTTAGCGCGCCAATACTGGCCAGGAACATCAGCAGACTTAACATCCCCCGCTGAGAAAGCTTATTTCCATACCGTGACTGCGTGGGGGATGGCCCACGGGGTCTGGTATTCGGACTGTTCATGATCGCTCCTACCCAGCTGTGAGAAAAACCACTTTTGGGACCAAACAAAATTGAAAT
This sequence comes from Anaerolineales bacterium, assembly GCA_035463255.1. Classification (GTDB taxonomy): domain Bacteria; phylum Chloroflexota; class Anaerolineae; order Anaerolineales; family Villigracilaceae; genus Defluviilinea. The sequence continues at coordinate 15,948 of DATHTL010000179.1, forward strand.
GATATTAACATTATACCCATAAGACTGCATTCACACGCTTGGAGTTCCCCCTACCGTTCCGCGGGATTAAAACCCACCTTTTCCCAACCCAAATTGTTGCTGTTTCTCATTGTTTTCCCGCTGATCCGCTTCTTTCTACCGCGCCAGCCGCAGATAGACCGCTCCTCGCGCATCCAGATAGATCGCCTCGGGCGTCTGGACGATGCGCAAAACCACGTTCTCACAGGATGAGCAGCGTAGAACAATGCCGGGGCCCTGTGTGAAAGCCAAGAGTTCGCCGATCTGCCCTTCATTGCCACAACTCCCACATTCTGTCGGGGAGGCTGTCATTTCGACGCCAAAGATCTCAAAAAGTAGCCCGGCCGTCGCGTTGGCGTCTAGCATCAGTTCGCGGTTAATATCCGTCTTCTCTTCCATTCTCATCCTCCTGTTGGGCCGAAACGCTCCGTGCGGATCTGGTCTGACTTCACTCCCACTTTAACCAATGCATTCGCGGCCGCCTCGACCAAAAGCGTCGGCCCGCAGATAAAGGCTTGCAGCGACCTGCCCAAGGGCTGCGCGACTTCTTTCAACATTTCCGGGTCGATCCGCCGCGCATAGCCTTTCCAGCCCGGCGGCTGGGAACGGGTCAACGTGTGAAAAATCTGGGCTCCATGATTCGCCGCTCTTAATCTCTCCAGTTCCTCGTAGTAAATGATGTCTTCAAAATTGCGTGAGCTATAGAGGAGGCTGGTCGGATTCTGAGCCCCCGCCGCGGCCCGGTGCCGGAGCATGGACATAAGTGGCACAACGCCCGACCCGCCTGCGATCAACAGCAACGGTTCCTCCATGGTTGCTTCCCAGACGAAGTATCCCCCGATGGGACCGCGCACCTCGATGCGATCACCGGGAATGGCCACATCGTGCAGATACGCCGAAATCTCGCCATCCTCGATACGCTCAACGGTGATATCAATCTCACCCTCGCGCTCAGGCTCGGATGCAATCGAGTAACTGCGCTGCGCCTGATAGCCATCTTCCGCGGTCAGACGGATGTCGTAATGCTGACCCGCGCGGTGCCGCATCCACTGAGGAAGGATTAGAGTGAACGACTTCACGTGGGCGGTTTCGGGCTTGATATCCTTGATCGTCGTAATTTGCCAGTTGATGGTTGGTTTCATGTTAACTCCAATGTCATTGCGAGGAGGGCGTAGCCCGACGTGGCAATCTCGCCGCGAAAGTGGAGACACTTGCACCTGGTGCCAGTGCAGGTGTTGCTTCGTCGCTTCGCGGCTCGCAATGACATGACCTTAATCATTCCAATACCGCTGTTCCTTCCACGGGTCGCCGCGGTTGTGATAGCCGGCCGATTCCCAGAAGCCGGGTTTATCTTTTTCCATCAACCGAATGCCGCGCACCCATTTAGCGCTCTTCCAAAAATAAAGATGGGGCACCACCATGCGCGCAGGTCCACCGTGTTCCGGCGCGAGGGGCTTGTCGTCATATTTCAATGCGATAAAGGATTGGCCATTGATGATGTCGGTGAGCGGCATGTTGGTGGTATAGCCGCCGTCACTGTACGCCGTCACAAACATGGCGCTGCGGTCCAGTTCCACATGTTCGAGGAGAGTATCGAGGCTGACACCCTCCCATTTCATATCGAGATGAGTCCACTTGGTGACGCAGGAAATATCCACCACATACTTCTGCATGGGAAGCTGGAGGAATTCCTGCCAGGTCCACGAGGCTTTTTCCCTGACAAGCCCATCAATGGTGAACGTCCATCGATCTGAAGGCGTACGCGGAGTTGGTCCTGCCGAGAGGACAGGAAAATCATTTGTGAGATATTGACCCGGTGGAATGCGGTCCTTTTTTTCCCCTGCGCGCCGCTTGCCGACAAAACCG
>DATHTL010000180.1:0-38789 GCA_035463255.1 Anaerolineales bacterium
CTACGTCATCCAGCGTTGCGGCGGCATAGCCTTTGGCGCTGAAAACAGATAAAGCTGTTTTCAGCAGGGTTGCCCGCGTGACCGCAGCTTCTTCCTTGGTACGCTTCATATTATACATACTCACGCGTATGTATGTTTTTGTCAAGAGCGAATTAGCGAGTTAATTCAACGACTAGTGTATCCATTGCCAGATCCAACGTCATCTGGCTTGTCTTTACCCCCTCGTCAATGGTTAGCAACTTGCGATAAATATATTCTAGTGACTCAATGGAAAAACGGCCAGCCTGTTGGGCCGCCTTTTCCGCCACAAAGGGATGCACACCCAGGGCGCGCGCCACATCGTTGTGATTGCCGCGGCCATCCAAAATTTCACGGGCCTGGATCAACAGACGGAACTGCCTCACCACCATCCCCCACAAGGAGAACTCATCTTCACTTTCGAGCAAACGGTGCAGCAAATGCTGCGCCGATTTGCCGTTCCCGTTCGCCAGCGCGTCGACAAAATCAAAGACCGATTGCTGTGATGTGACAATACAAACCGCTTCCACATCCTGAACTGTAATTGGGCGCGCCCAGTTGGCGTATGCCAGCAGCTTCGCAATTTCCATCCCTGCCTGACGCGTGTCCACGCCGACCATGTCTTTGAGCATCTCGGCGGCGCGCGGTTCAATCTTGCCGCCCTGGTTTTTGGTCTCGTTGACAATCCAGCCGGCCATATCCTTCAGGCGCGGCAGCATAAATGCCTTGGTTTGGATCAGCTTATTGTTCTTCTCCGCCCACTTAACCAGCCAGTGCTTCTCAGCTTCCTTCGGCTCCACAGATTCATACATCACCAGCCGCGTGGTCTCTGGCGTTTTCTCGATGAACTCGAGAAACTTTTTACGGGTCGATGGATTGTTGTATTTGGAGGATAGATTCTGCAGCAGCACCAAACGTCTCTTAGCCAGGAACGGCATGGCATTGACTGCGTTGTTCAGGTCATCCTCGCTGGTCGAACGCGCGTCGAGCCGGGCCGTGTTCAGGTCCGCGCTGGTGGGATCCGTAAAATCTGACTCAAATTCCTTGAGCTTGCGCGTGATAGCGAACTCGTCGTTGCCATAGAGAAAGTAGAGACTGGACATGGGATACCTTAAACACAAAGGACACAACGGTCCCTAAGGATTCGTTATAACATTCTAAACCCTTAGTGTTCCCTCGTGCCCTTTGTAGTGAATCCAATTATTTTGTAATAATTCGGTGAACACCTTTGCGGACGAGGGTGACATCAACAACCTGCATATTGCCGATATTTGCCTCCGTCGTGACGTGCCGCTGCATCCAGGTACCGAGTGGCTTGCTCAGGAAGAAGCCAAAGACGGCGAGCATGAGTGCAAAGGGGAGCAACAGCAATCGTCCACGCGTGGAGCGCGCGCTCTGAAACGGCAGATAGGCTAATGTCCCGGGCAGGAACGCGGTGGCCACCATGTTGGTTCCACAACCCGGATGGATCGCCAGTCCCTTTTCCCCGGCGCGAAGACGGGAGTGCGCTTCACTCAACGCACTGCGAACATCGTCAGTGCGAAGCTCACCGAAGATAAAAAATCCGGTCGGGTTGGAATGCCCACCCATGTTAATTTTATGCTTGCGCGCCAGCATGTGGAGCGTGGCATGTTCGAGCGCGTGGTTGCGTCTGGTTTCAAGAATATAGGGAAGGTCAAGGATCATAATTTATTATAGCGTGAAAGCTACCTCTCTTAATTTTAGTTGATTGGAATGGCTACTTCGTGACCACCCGATGAACACCTTTGCGCACCGCGACAACTTCTGTGACTCTAAGGTTGCCCAGGTCCGCTTCGGTCGTGATGTTGCGCTGCAGCCAGGGACCCAACGGCTTGCTCAAGAAGTAGCCGAAGACGGCCAGTGTCAATGCAATGGGGATCAGTAAAAAACGCAGTCGGTTAGAACGAGACCCCTGCATGGGGATCCAGGCGAGAGTTGCAGGAAGAACCAATGAGGTTGCCACATTCGTTCCACAACCGGGGTGGATGGCCAGCTCCTTTTCGCCGGCGCGCAGCCGGGTCATTGCTTCGTCGATCGCGTTGCGAATATCCTCTAAGCCGATATCACCAAACAAGAAGAACCCTGTGGGGTTGGAATGCCCGGCCAGGGTCTTATCGTCATATTTCCGCGCCAAAATCTTAAGCGTGGCATGTTCCACGGCGTGGTTGCGCCGAGTTGCCAGATAAGGCGGCAGATCGAGAATTGGATCGAGTATCATGATTTCATTATAGTGTGAAAGCCCCCAAACATGCCCGTCATGGACATAAGAGTACTATAAGAAATTAATGGTTGGCATTTTCGAGCTTGTGATAAGTTTCCAACAGGCTGACCAGGATCTGGTCGGTGAAGGTATGCATCTTGTGCAGCATTTCTTCCCATGCTTTGCCGGAAAGAATGTTGGCTTCACGATACACCTTCATGACCGATTCGATCAGCGCATTCCGGAAGAACAATAACGCGCGGGTGGCATCCACTTCGCTTAAGCCGTAACGACGGGCACGCGAGGCATATTCATAGCCAATCGCGTGCGCCTCAAAATCATCCCCATTCTCGGCAGCCAGGTAGGTCATCAATCCCTGCGAAAGGGAGCGCGCGCTCTCACGGTATTGTCTGCGAGCATTCTCGTCCAGCTTCTGATACCAGCCCTGGGACTCGAGGTTCGCTTCCCCGATCTGCACGCGCACGTTCTTCATCGCGGAATGCATGATTCCTTCAGGCTCAACACGGATCTCACGGGCAGTCTTTGCCCACAACAACACTTCGTTGCGACGGTAACGACGATGCCCGCCGGAGGTGCGGTGCGTGGGCAGCACGCCTTTATCGGACCACAGCCGGACCGTGCTGGGATGCACGCCCAGCAGCTTGGCGGTGTCACTTAGGGAAAGCCATTCGTCCATAGTTACTCCGCGGCAATTGCCACTTTTTCTGCAAAGGAGGGTTCGTTAACTTGTTTGCGAAACGCATTGACATCGATCCGGTAGAGCATGATCGCGGCAATCAGTAACATCATCGCTTCGATGCTGAACACGACCAGATACCCGCTCAACGCGTCGCCACTTGCCTGTGTCACTACATCACGCACGACCCCGCCGAGAACAGATCCCGTTAAGCGCGAGAGCGCGTTCGAGAAGCCCCAGGCACCAATGTAGAGTCCTACCATGCCAGGCATGGTCAGGTCGAACATCAACGAGAGATTTGCGACGGTGGAGAGTCCGGTGCCTATACCTAATAATGTTACACCTGTATAAAACACTGTCTGGTTGAGAAGGATACCACTGATCACAATGACGATGAACCCCAGCAGTGCACCGGTATTCCCAAGTTGGGCGACCAGCCGTTTGGATACACGCCCTTCGAGCAAGCCTGCCACGATGATCGCGAGCAGCACAAACGTCCCCCAGATGGATGTAATACGCGTGGTCTGGGTCACAGTCAGTCCAAATGCTTCTGCGCCGAAAGGCTCGAGCAGCACATCCTGCCCCAGGATTGCGGCCAGCAATAATAGAAGGTAGATAAAGAACACACGGGCCACCGGGTTCGCCGTGATCGCGGCAGTCATTTCCTTAACCGTATAGGTTTCCGATGCAGCCGAGGAAAGTCTGGTGGAGCGCGGTTCAAGCTTGATGATGCCCAGCAAACCGAGCAGAAGGGCAAATGTAGCGACAACGAAAAATGCGCGCACCAGCGCTTCAGGTGTGTACGGATCCACCATACGGCTCAGCCCAATAGCCGTCACAATGATCGAAGCGATCATCATGAACCACATTGTCGCAATCGTTTTACCGCGCTCATTCTCGCCGGAGAGCTCAGATGCAAGAGAGAGATAGGAGACCGCAGAAAGGTTATAGCCCATGCCCCATGCGCCAAAGGCAAGCAAGCCGGCTAGCAAACCGAGCGGAAAATTATCGTGGATGAGGAAGGCAACCTGCGGTGAGACGATCACTCCGAGCACACAGAGAATAAGCCCCGCAATAATATAAGGCGTACGGCGATACCCGAAGACAGGATGCCGATCTGAATATGACCCGATAGCGACTTGAATGGGAGAGAACAAATAAGGCAGCGATGCCAGAACCGCGACCAGTGTTGCGGAGATCGCAAGCTCCTTGATCATCACGCGGTTGAGCGTACTATTGATCGGGACAAGCGTCATCGCTACTGCGACGTGAATAAGACCAAGCTGGAAACGTTTGAGGAACATGACACCTTTTTTTGCCTGGTGGTCGAGTAGAGGCGCCCTAGGGCCACATATCGAGACCACCAATTACATGTTTACATAAAATTGTTGGTTTCGATGCAGAGCATCTCAACCAACGGATTGAGATTAAATACAGGAAGGGCGCATTCGCACGCCCTTGCCCCACCATGTAATTTTAGGCAGAATTTTACCGAGCGCAATGTAGATTTATGTAGATTTTACCTAGAGCTTGGTTAGTAGATTTCCCCAGATTTAATAAGCCGCTGAGCCACAGAGTCACAGAGACTCTATTTCAGAATTCTCAGTGTCTCTGTGACTCTGTGGCAAAGTTCATCTCTCCTTGATCATCTGCCTCGCCACCTGCATCAACTCATGCGCGGAGCGGAGCGTTCCCTCACCCACCTCGCCCAGCATCTGCGAGAGCTCGAGCAGGCGCGGCTCGCCGTCGAGGCGCTCCACGCGCGTCAGGGTGCGGTTGCCCTCAATGAGTTTTTGCACCTGATAATGCTCATCGCCAAAGGCAGCCAGCTGCGGGAGATGTGTCACACAAAAGACCTGATGCATGCGCGAGAGGTTCCAGAGTTTTTGCCCCACCGTCATGCCCACGCGACCGCCAATGCCCTGATCAATTTCATCGAAGATCAAGGAGGGCACCTCGTCTGCGCGCGCGAGCACGTTCTTGAGTCCAAGCATGAGGCGCGAGGTCTCGCCGCCCGAGGCGATCTTCGCCAGCGGCTTGAGTCCCTCACCGGGATTCGGCGCGATTAGAAATTCGATCTTATCGAAACCATTCTGATCAAAGGCAATACGCGTGCCATTTTCAATGGGCGCGCCGTTCGGGTCCGGCCGGGTCTGGAAATCCACGCCAAATTTTGCGGCCTGCATCCGCAGATCGTCGAGCTCCAATTCAATGCTGTTGCCCATTTCCATCGCAGCTGCCCTGCGCTTTTCGCTCAGCAGGCTGCCTTGTTTGGCAAGTTTCTCCAACAGCTTGGCTTCCTGCTTCTCCAGTTCCTCCATGCGTTCCCCTGCTGTATTGATCGTTTCCAGCTGTTTGCGCGCTTCGGTGCCATACGCAATGACAGCCGGAATGCTGCCGCCATACTTGCGCGTCAGCGAATGGATGAGATCGATTCGTTCCTCTACATCATCGAGCCGCTTCGGGTTGAACTCGATCTCTTCCAGATAATCGCGCAGGCTATGAATGAGGTCAGACATAGTATCCAGCAAAAGCTCGGCCTGGTTGGCCAGCTCATTTTGCGCCGAGTCAATTTTCGCCAGGGCGGTCAGGGCCTGTGTGGCCTGTCCAATAAGATCGGTTGCGGCAGGGGTTTCGGGGGTTCCTTCCTCCAGAACAGCCAGCGCCTCCTGTGCATTGCGCGATAAAGATTCGGCATTTGCCAATCGATCTCGTTCCTTGCGCAGCTCTTCATCTTCGCCAGGTTTCAGGTGAGCAGCTTCGATTTCCTCGGCCTGATAGGTAAGCATATCCACGCGGCGCTCAGCATCTGCCTGAGCTTTACGCAGTTCACTCAGTTCACGGCGCAAATTCAACAAGGCGTGATACGTTTGCCGGTAATCATTGAGAGGACGCGCTACTTCGGCATAACGGTCGAGCAGGCCCAGGTGGGCGCGCGGATCGAGAAGCGAAAGATGTTCCGCCTGCCCGTGGATATCTATCAGCAAAGCGCCCAGTTCTTTCAACAGCGATACGTTGACCGAGCGACCATTGACGCGTGCCACGCTGCGACCCTCCTTGCGGATCTCGCGCATGAGCACGACGTAGTTAGGATCGTCCATCAATTCTTCACGCTGCAGGATGGCGTGCACGGCCTCTTTTTCAGGGCCACGCAGGTGGAACACACCTTCGACGAATGCGGCGTCTGCATCCGTGCGGACAAAAGTCGTATCCGCCTTGCCGCCGATGAGCATGACCACGGCATCCAGGATAATGGACTTACCGGCACCGGTCTCGCCGGTGAGAATGATCAGCCCGGGACCAAAGCGTAGCTCGAGCTGATCGATGATCGCAAAATTATGTATTCTAAGTTCTGTAAGCATAGGTATAGGTTATCTGAACAATTGGATTCCAGAAAGTCGGGAGTATACAACAGGAACTGCAATGACAAGATAGATGACTTGAAAAAGAACACCGAATAGATTCCCGGCAAATAGAATTTGAACAAGAATGATCGGCAGCGCGCCCAGCACAACGCCCACAGCAACAGTCATGAACAAAGGGCGTGAACGGCGGCGGCGCGTGACCATCCGTACACTTTCGGCGATCGCCACACCGGCCGTGGGCGCGCCGGCAGCAATGAGGAACCAGCCAAAAAACCCGATGCCGCCAATGAATGTGACAAGGAATGACGCCACGGCAGAAAGAAGCATAGCCACGACGAACCCTGAGATATAGTCATACCATTCTGACGTATCGAAGGCCCTTTGCTGGCCTTTTACACACTCGCGGCAGCGATAGCCCGTGGGAGTGCGCACAGCACATGCAGCACAGATCGGGCGGTCGCAGTTGTTGCAACGCAAAGCAGTCTCGCGGTCAGGATGGACATAGCAGTAGAGCGTTGTAGTTGTTGTTTCGGTCATTGGGGCAATCCTAAAAGATTTAAACACAAAGGCACAAAGGAATTACTTAAGGTGTTTGTCGTTGTGCCTTTGAAGTTCTTCTTTCTTTAAAGAATTCATCGCGGCAATCCCAGCGAGTTTTCGTTCATGTGCGCGGTCAGGTTGCGATAGAAATATCCCGGGTCGCCGAAACGGACAAACTGCGTCGTCACTTCGGCAGCCCGCACATCCACGTGATCATCTTCCATCAATGCCATGGATGCCTGTCCGTCGATACTCAACACCGCATTCTCTCCATTGACTTGCATGCTGACCATGGAGCCCTCCGCCAGCACCACCGCGCGGTCCACCGAGAGGTGAGGAGCGAGTGGCACAAGCAGGATATTACGCAATTCAGGCGGGAGGATCGGTCCACCGGCAGCGAGGGCGTAGGCTGTTGAACCCGTTGCCGTCGAGGCGATTAGCCCATCCGCAACATAGCTTGTCAGGTGGCGGCCGTCCACCGAGGCAGACAGGCGGATCGGACGTAGATGTTGGCCGCGCCCCACAACCACTTCGTTCAGCGCCTCCCAGGATCCGAGCACTTCACCCGCACGGATATGCTCGGCATGCAGCATCATGCGGTTCTCGATCCAGGCTTCGCCGTTCAGCAATTTGTCAAAGTACCCGCGCCATTCCTCTTTTTCAACCTGGATGAGGAAACCGATCCTGCCAAGGTTCACACCCAGGATAGGCGTTTTGCTGGAGGCACACAAATGTCCGGCCCGCAGCACACTTCCATCGCCGCCCACCATGATGAGGAGATCAAACTCACCGCGCCGAACTCGCTTACGCAGGGATTCGTCGTACAAAGAACCGAAGGGAGTCTCAAGGCTTTTTTCCTTCAGGTAGTCAGACATTGCCTGCGCTTCCGTAAACGCTTCCGGCATCTTGGGGTAGGCAGCTACAACGGGTCGCTCCGGGATGAAGGCGTCGGACATATTGGATAAATTATACCTTTGTAAGGACACAGCAAGGCGAAAATGATGTGGATCTTGAGTGGTCACAGGTCCCCCTACAGCAACGATTGATCGCACACATTTCGAAAGCCGCAGCGCGCACAACGCGATGCCTGCTCGTGGGAGCGCGCGACCTCTTTTTTGTGCTCGTCGCGCTTCATCTCTGCAAGCAGGTCCAGCAGGGAGGATTCCAGCTCCTGAGTGTAATCAACGGCAAAATCGCGGTTGTTGTAATGGATAATGCCATATGGGGGGCGCTTGCCATATGTTTTTTCGACCAGCAAACAATAGGAAGCCAGCTGATAGATGTGAGAGTCGTATGGAACCTCCGGGGCACGCCCCGATTTCACCTCCACGGGGATGATCTGTCCGTTCTGCTGGATCAAATAATCAGGCTTGCCCGTCAGACCGAGTGCCTGATAGAACAGCGGCTTTTCCAGCTTGCCCCAGCCGCGCGTGTCGGTGTAAATGACGCGTCCGCCGGGCAGCCCCGCGGCTTTACGCTGGCGATTGGATTGCCAGAAGAAAAGGACAGCCAGCAACAGAAGAGCAAGCGCAATGTATAACATTTACTCACCGGTCATATTCAAAACCGAAATAGTAAATACGTCCCGTGTCCAGGCTTTGCCAGATTTCAGGTTGTACTTCAATGCGTGATCGTGTTGTGATTCGAAACCCCTCTGGAATATCCACATGGATCTCAAACATCGTAGCTTCACAGCCGGGGATACTTGCGATCAGCCGCACCTCCCCATCTTTACCTGTGACCGCCGGCCAGTTTACATCCGCAAGCTGGTTCTGGATATCATCCACGTGGATTTCCACCTCCTCGAGCGGCGATTCACCCGGGTCGATCCGCCCATCGCCGTTCGAATCGAGCCAGGCGCGCGCGGAGGCCTGCCACGTGCAGTTAGAGACCCCACCCACCTTCAGGATGTAATGAAGTGCGAAAAAGAACATGGAAGCAACGGTGAACGCGGTAATTAATAGTGAACCCAAAAGGAATCCAAGCAGTCTACTCATTTGGACCGTTACCAGTTATAGAATTTGTGCTGTGCAATATGCCACTAACAGGATCAGTGCCGCAAACAGCAGGATGATTCCAAGCGAACGGTTGAGAGTGGAAGCGAGCACTTTCCGTCCGTGCTGGCGATGGATCTCGGTGCCCGCCGTCAGCTCCGCCTGGTTCTCGGCTTCGAATCCCTGCTTTTTGTACCACCAGGCGCGGCGGCAGTAGAGGTAATTTCCGATATCAGAAGAGCGGATGACTGGCATATGGCGACACTTTCGTTAGGGATGTCAAGTATAGCACAAATTTTCTAATTTCAACCCCTCGCGCTGAACGCAGTGGGCTCAAATTGCCCTGCGGAGCCGCAGACGTAGCGCGTATAAGCAGGAGCTGTCAACTTTCTTTGGAACGCGCGCTTCGTCTGCACTCGCCCTGCGGGCTTATTCCGCTCAGCGTGAGATATGTGAAATAGTTCTCACCTCCCTTGCGAAGATTTTCCTTGAAAGAAACATCCTGGCGTGGATAATAAAAGTGGATATTGGGTTGTGCAGGATCGGCAGTACAAAATGCCAGCGATACATATATTGTGGAGGTGTGGAATGGCCGATGAACTGAGAGTCAAATTTTGGGGCGTGCGCGGGAGTTATCCGGCTCCCGGTGCCGGGACCGTGAAATACGGTGGGAATACGCCCTGTGTGGAGATACGCGTTGGAGAACGGACGATCATTCTGGATGCAGGGACGGGAGTTATTCCATTGGGACGTGAGTTGATAAGTAATCATACGACCGAAATCATTTTACTAATCAGTCATTTACATCACGATCATACACAGGGCTTTCCGTTTTTCGTCCCCGCCTATCTATCAAATGTTCGGCTGCATATTTTTGGCCCGGGTGGAACACCAGAAACGTTGAGCCGCGTATTAGAACACAACCAATCCTCCGAAATATTTCCGCTGAGTCTACGGGATATGGCTTCATCAAAGAATATCCAATCGGTGCGCGAGTCGCAGGTCATTGTCTGGGATGAGGCAGGAGTCCATTTAGCGGAATCAACGGCCGGCGTCGGAGACGCTGCGGTCGTCATCCGCATTCACAGATCCTACGCGCATCCGGGCGGCGTTTTTGTATATCGAATCACCTGGCGGGGCAAATCCATTGTGTATGCAACCGATACGGAAGGTTATGTCGGCATAGATCGCAGACTGGTTCAGTTTGCAAAAGATGCAGATGTGCTGATCCACGACGCACAATATTTGGAAGCTCATTACCGCGGTCAACTTGCCGGCTTCCCGGCCACACAGGGGTTCGGTCACTCGACGGTCACAATGGCGTGTGAGGTCGCCGCTGCAGCCGAAGCCGGACAGCTGGTCCTCTTCCATCACGACCCATCCTACTCTGACATGATGGTCGCAAGCATGGAGGCGGCGGCGAAGTCGCAGTTCGCCAATGTGCGAGCTGCCTATGAAGGGCTCGAAATTGTCTTGCATCCGACAAACAAAATCGCAAACAAGTTACAGTTGCCTACTCCTCGAGCGAGGGATGTAAAATATGCGAGCCATGACTGACACGCCAACGCGCAAAGACGACACTCGCAATTTACTGGCTGACATCGATCTGTTTGCGGGGCTGACTCCCTCACAACTGGATTGGGTGGCACAGCGCGCCCATCGTCGCGTGTTCGAAGCAGGTCGCAATGTCATGACCATCGATCAACCGGGCGAAGCTGTGTACATCATTTTGCATGGCACGGTGAAGATACACATCGAGCAGGGCGAACGGGATGTGATCCTTTCGATTCTGGGCGCAGGGGATTTGCTGGGCGAGATGAGCCTGATCGACAGCATCGGTCGCTCTGCCAGCGCCGTGACGTTGGAAAGCAGTTTGATGTTATGGATGGATAAAATTACGTTCAACTACATGCTGGATAACTTCGCACCGGTTGCGCGCAATCTGGTGAAGATATTATCGGCACGAGTGCGGCTCTCCGATCAGTTGATCCAGGCGCTGGCAACCTTAGATGTGAATGGACGGGTGGCGCGCCAGTTGCTGGCATTCGCCGAAAAGTATGGACACAATAAGAACGGATCGACCCAGATCCGCATTGTGCTCACACAGAGCGATATCGCCGATCTGGTCGGCGCCTCCCGCAAGCGCGTTAACCAGACTATGGTGCTGTTCAAGGAACGGGGATTGATCGATACCGATGCAGAGGGGAGAATTGCGATCAAGGATAGCGAGGGGCTGGCAAAGTTTTGCCGCTAACGTGTCGTTACTTCGCTCGCTAAAGAACGCTCGCAATGACATATCGAACGGTATAATCGCTTCATGAGCGATTTCCATTTCTATCACCCCATCGAAGTCCGTTATGTGGATTTGGATCCGCAGGGACACGTTAACAACGCTAAATATCTCACATATTTTGAACAGGCGCGCGTCGCCTATATGATCGAGCTGGGATTGTTCACGAAAGATCAATCCTTCATGAAAATCGGGGTCATCATTGCAGATATTCACATTACATATTTTGAGCCTATCTATTTTGGACAAAACATCAAAGTTGGCGTTCATGTAACGAGGTTTGGGAACAAGTCTATGACGTGGAATCAAAATATTGTGGATGCTGAGACAGGCAAGGAGTTAGCCAAGGGGGAAGTCGTGATTGTTACTTACGATTATAAAGAACAGAAAACGATACCCATTCCGCAAGAATGGAGAGAAAAGATCAGTGAGTTTGAAGGTCTAAAGGTTTAAGGTCAAACGTTTAAACTTTTCAACCTTCTAACCTTAAACTTTTCACAAAGAGGAAAACAATGCCATTGCCAGCCGTCGATCACGAATATCTCATAGATTTTCTCGCAAAGTTATTGAACATTCCCTCCCCCACCGGCTTCGCGGAGCCTGCGATTGCATTTGTGGAAAAAGAACTTTCCCAATTTAATCAATTGCAGCTGACGCGTACGCGCAAGGGAGCGCTGATCGCGAAATGGGAAGTCGCCTCCGAACTGCCGCCTGTGGCCTTGACTGCCCACGTGGATACCCTGGGCGCGGTCGTGAAGGAGATCAAATCGAACGGCCGGCTCAGGCTGAGTCGTATCGGCGGAGTCGAGTGGCCGACAGTCGAAACAGAAGGCGTGTGGATCTTTGCTTCCAACGGACAGAAGATCCGTGGCTCCGTGTTGTGCGATACCGCCTCGGGTCATATTTATGGTCAGGACATGAAGAACACGCCACGCGACGACGATCACATGGAGGTCCGCCTGGATGCGCGCACCTTATCAGATAAGGAAACGCGTGAACTGGGGATCAGGATCGGCGATTGCGTCACTTTCGACCCGCGTGTGGAGGTGACCAACGGGTTCGTCCGCTCGCGGCATCTCGACGATAAGGCCTGCGTGGCCAACATTGTCTCCGCGATCAAGTCCATGGCAGATGCAGGTGTAAGCCCCACGCGCAGTGTTTACTTCCATATTTCTAACTACGAGGAAGTTGGCCACGGCGCGTCTGCGGGAATCCCTGCAGATGTGGCAGAGCTGCTCACGGTGGATATGGCAGTAGTCGGCAACGGGCAGGAATCCGATGAGTTCAGTGTGACGCTGTGCATCAAGGATGCGGGTGGTGTATATCATGAGGGACTCAACAAAAAGCTTCGTGCCCTCGCCGAACAGCATGCCATTCCATACAAGACCGATGTCTATCGCTACTACGCCTCGGATGGCGAGGCCTTCTGGCGCGCTGGCGGCGATGTGGCAGTGGCGCTCATCGGTCCCGGCATCGATGCCTCCCACAATTACGAGCGCACCCACACCGACGGTCTTGTCGCGACGACGAATTGGATTCTGGCGTATCTATTAAGTGACTAGAGACTGGAGAACAGAGACTGGTCTCTAGTCTCCGTTCTCTTGAAGCTTAGCGATGAAACTTGATGCTACCCTCCCCTCTGTTCCTCTGAAAGACGTTCCCGCCATCGCAAAAGCCGCAGAGGATATTGGATTCGATGCGCTCTGGACCCAGGAGACACAGCATGATCCATTTTTACCCTGCGCGTTGATCGCCGAGCATACCGCGCGCCTTAATTGCGGGACGGGAATCGCTGTATCCTTCGCACGCTCCCCCGCGAACCTGGCCTACACCGCCTGGGACCTGGCCGCGCAATCGGACGGGCGCTTCATCTTAGGGCTGGGTACGCAGGTAAAGGCGCACATCGAGCGGAGATTTGGCCAGCCGTGGCCCGAGTCGGTAACCGGTAAACTGCGCGAACAGATCCAGGCCATTCGCGCCTTCTGGGACTGCTGGCAGAACGGGGCAAAGCTCAATTACCGCGGGGATTATTACAAGATCACGCTGATGTCTCCATTCTTTAATGCAGGCCCGATCGAGCATCCAGATATTCCGATTTATATTGCAGGTGTAAATACCGGTTTAGCAAAACTGGCGGGCGAGTTATGTGATGGGTTCCATGCGCATCCACTTCATAGTGTGAGGTATTTGCGGGAGGTAATTCTTCCGGCGATTGAGGAAGGTGCAGAGAAAGAAAGAAGAAAGAGAGATGATGTGTCGGTTTCTATCACCGCGTTCGTGGCAAGCACCCCCGAAGAGATGAACTTTGCACGCATGCAGATCGCGTTTTATGCTTCCACGCCATCCTACCGTCCGGTCATGGCACTGCACGGCTGGAGTGATGCAGCAGAGAAATTATCTGCTCATGCAGCACGCGGCAAATGGGCTGAGATGCCCATGCTTATCACGGACGAGATGCTGGCAGAATTCTGTTTGATCACAGAAGAAGATACGTTGGTTGATGAGTTGAAAAGACGTTATACGGGTATCGCCGACCGGCTCACGCTTTATACGGCCTTTGTGCCTGGAGAAAAAGATGAGTGGTGGAACAAGTTAACGAGGAAATTTATCTTAGCACCTTAGTAAACATGTAAGCAATACGAATGGGGGAGTTTGAAAATAAATTTGAAATGCTAGAATTTCTGTGTATGCCGGTAACAATCCAATTCTTAAAGAAACTTGACTCAGCGATGAAACGTTATATAATCAGCACAGATGTTCTAAAAACCGAATATTTCTCATAGGAGGCACCCATGCTTACCGAACTTTTAATCCGAGATGAAACGACTGCCAGCCTGGGTAAAACAGAACACACTTTCACCGTCCATGTTTCGGGGGGAACGATTAGTATCCGTGAACTCATCCGTCAGCGCGTCTATCAGGAAGTAGAACAATTCAACAGCCGCCAGCCCGCGGTGTTTCGCATGCTGGTGCAGCCAAACGACACGGAGCGAACCTTGAACGGCTTCAAGTTTCATAAGCCGCGTCTGGTGGACCCGGAAATGCAATTTGAAAAGGCAATTGAAGCATTCAACGGAAACGGTTTCATTATTCTGGTAGATGATCGTCAAGTAGAAAGCCTGGAAACGGAAATTGCCCTCTATCCGGAAACATCTGTGACGTTTCTCAAGTTAGTGCCTCTCGTCGGCGGGTGATCAAATAAACCATGGGAGGCGCTGATGTTCAACTTTCTCAAATCTATATTTACCAGCAATTCCACCAATTTAGAAGCCGGGGCAGTGGTTGAAGAACTTGCTCGCCAGAAAGCGCAGTCATTCCCTTTTGACTTAAACAATTTACCAGCAGGGGTTACATTTGAGAATGCTGATCCGCAAACACAACGTACCATCGTGATGGCCATGCTGGCATGGCTCGAACAGCATCCGCTCAAATCGTATCCTCAAAATCAAGGGGAACAAAAAGCCTGGCAGGTGGGATGGCAAATGCGCCAGGTTTTTGTGGAGATGCTCAAGCACAAGTTGCCTTTTACCGAGCAGGATGTGGTCGCGATGTTGGACTGGTCGGCGGGCCGGTCAGGCGGGGTACTTTATCCATATCTGCGCAGTGTGCCGCAAATGATAAAAGTGGTGGGGGATTATCTCAAGAACAATCCGGTAAGTGATGAGCTCTATCAGGCTATGGAAAGCTTGATCCGGTCGATTAAAACGGATAGGATGAGTGTCGAACAACGTCGCTGGGTACTGCGTCTCAAGGAACTCAGAGGCGATAGCGAGGTCAGCTTACCTCTGGTCGCTGGCGATGTTTGGGCAGACGCTGCCTTGAGCGAGCTTCGCGGCCTTGATCCGAGAACCCAGGCAGCATGGGCGGAGCTTCTACTGCACTGTCTGCGCGCCACAGGGTCCGCGCCCAGCACGAAATGGTTGAAGGGGACTGACAAATATTTGGCTATCATTGGAAACGCAGAATTTTTTAATAAGCTTTCAGGCTGGTTTCGTCTGGTGGATAAACCGCGCACAACTCCAGCCCACCGGTACGATAATGTTCAGACTCTGCTTGCAGTCAACGTCGATATCCTGAAAGGACTGGCCTGGCTCTGCAGTAAATCGGATGATCCTGAAACTGCGCGTGCGCTCACGACGCTGGCGATCTCAGCCTATAAAAAAATCCCGGGCTCCGGGCCGAGAGCGGGAAAAGTTGGAAATGCCTGTTTTTGGGCATTGGGGAACATGCCAAGTGGTGAAGGTGTAGCGCAGTTGAGTATCCTGAAGCTCAAGGTCAAGACCAACACTGCACAAAAGCTGATCGCCAGTGCCCTGGAAAATGCTGCTCAGCGCCTGGGAATGGCTGCCGAAGAGATCGAAGAGATGTGTGTGCCAGCCTATGGGCTGGAAGAAGTTGGCTTTCGCAGGGATGAGTTTGAGGATGTCGTATCGGAATTAAGAGTCAATGGGAGTGAGGTCGAACAGGTCTGGCAGCGTAAGGATGGGAAGACGCTTTCCACTCCACCCAAGGCAATCAAGGAAAAGTATCCTGAGGAGCTGAAGGATATTTCACAGGTAGTCAAAGACATTCGCAAGATGCTGCCTGCCCAGCGTGACCGTATTGATAATTTGTATCTCCTGCAAAAGAAGTGGCCGCTGGGAGCCTGGCAAACACGGTATCTGAATCATTCCCTTGTTGGGACCATCGCCCGGCGTTTGATCTGGAAATTTAGTAAAGGTAATCAGACGGCAACGGGGATCTGGTTCGATGGACAACTGGTCGGCAGCGATAACAAACCGCTGTCCTGGCTCGACGATTCGGCAACGGTCGAACTGTGGCATCCGATCAACGAGGAAACCGATACCGTCCTGGAATGGCGGCAATGGCTGCTCGAGCATGAGATACGCCAGCCATTTAAACAGGCATATCGCGAGATCTATTTGCTGACGGATGCTGAGCGGAATACAGATGTCTACTCCAACCGCTATGCTGCCCATATTCTTCGCCAGCACCAGTTCAACTCTTTGTGCGCGGCACGCGGCTGGAAAAATGCCCTGCGATTAATGGTCGATGCCGATTACCCACCCGCCACCAAAGTGCTGTCACACTGGGGCCTACGCGCCGAGTATTGGATCGAGGGAATTGGCGATCAGTACGGAACGGATACAAACGAAACGGGCACATTCCTTTACCTGACCACAGACCAGGTCCGCTTTTATCGCTTGGACGCTGCAGAGAACCGCGCCCATGCAGGTGGAGGAGGGTATCTTGCTCAGCGCTGGCACGGGAGAGGAAATGCGGAACCACTGCCGCTGGAAGAAATTCCACCTCTGGTCTTCTCGGAAATCATGCGCGATGTGGATATGTTCGTCGGCGTGGCGAGCGTTGGCAACGATCCCAACTGGCTGGATGGTGGCGCTGAAGTACGCTATCGCGATTACTGGCACAGTTACTCATTTGGAGAACTGACCGAGTCTTCGAAAACGCGCAAACAGGTGCTTCAGACCTTGCTGCCGCGTTTGAAAATCAGCCAACGATGTACACTGACCGACAAGTTCCTGGTTGTACGTGGCGAACTTCACACTTACAAGATCCATCTTGGCTCCGGAAACATTCTCATGGAACCGAACGATCAGTATCTCTGCATCGTCCCTTCGCGCAAGGGCGAAATGGGAAAAGATAAATTGTTTATGCCTTTTGAAGGCGATCAGACTCTGGCTATTATTTTGTCAAAGGCCTTTTTGCTGGCGGAAGACAAGAAGATCACTGATCCAACAATTACTCGCCAGCTTAAAAGATAATCAAACACAAGGAGTCCATTTCCAGTGAACAGCATTCTAAAAAGAGTGTTTACGCGCTGGCTTCTTTTTCCCGGTGTCTTTGTAGCCATCTTGTTTGCTCCTCAGATTTGGTTACAAATCAAATATAAAGACAGAATTTACTGGCAGCTGAATGACTTACCTGCTCAAGAATTCACAGTTATATTCGGCGCATGGGTACATGAAGATCATACGCTTAGCGATGTAACCAAAGAGAGGGTCGCGGCGGGAGTCCAGTTATATAAATCAGGAAAAACAAAGAAGCTATTTCTTTCAGGAGATAACCGCAGTAACCAACAAGCTGATGAAATGGCGAACTACGCTACTGCGAATGGAGTACCTTTCAGCGACATAATTGTAGACAGCCTAGGCATCGACACAAACGATACTTGCAAACACTTCGCCAAAGTAGGAAGAAAAGCCATACTGGTAACACAAGCCTACCACCTGCCTCGTACAATGCTCATGTGCGAAACAAGTCAAATCGATGTCATGGGCCTGGCTGCCAATAAACTGGGAATATTGGAAAGCAGAGGAAATAACCTGATACAAATTTACTCAATCCGTATATTTAGATTGTTTCGTGAAGCAACTCTAACTTGGCTTTTTCTTTTTGGAATTTATGACCAACTATCTGTGGAGGCAGAGCAACTGGGGCAGGAAGGTGAATAAGTTGGCGATGTTACAACGGGCTAGGCATAATATTTAATAGGTTCGTCGAGTTGAGTGGGGAATGATTAGTCGCTCGTTTCAACAAATCTTGACACCCCCATAAAACGTTATATAATTAGAACAGATGTTCTAAAAACGAATAGCGAACAGAAGTCCCCATGCTTACTGAACTTTTGATTTGAAATGAGACGATTTCCAGCCTGGGTAAAACAAACCTATTTTTGCCATCCATCGTTTGGGGAAATAACCGACCCATGGATTGAACCATCGACCGTAGAAATCGCTTTCATCCAGGGACTTCCGTACATTTCTTAGTTGGTTCCACTTGTCAGTGGATAGGAAGAAGAGGTCCTGATGTTAAACCAGGTCAAGTCTAGTTTTACTGTCCCCTCCCCCCGCTCCGAAGCAAAAGCACTGGTCGAAGCGTTCGCCAGGCAGGATAAAAAGCGTCTCTACCCCTTTGCGCTTCAAAACTTTACATTAGGTATCCGGTTTCAGAATGCCGACTCGCAAACGCAGCGCGTGATCGTCATGGCAATGCTGGCCTGGCTCGATCAGCATTCCCTGAAGTCGGATGGCTGCCAGGATCAAAACACATGGCAGATGGTATGGAAGATGCGTGAAGCCTTTCTGCACATGCTCCAGGTCAAGATCCCTTTTCAGGAACAAGATGTGATCGCCATGCTGAATTGGTCCGCGAGCCAGTCCAGCGCGGCTGCTTATATTTACTTTAGCGGCGCGCCACAAATCATCAAAGTGGTAGGAGATTATCTCAAAAATAATCCGATGAGTGATGGGCTGCATGAGGCTATTGGGCAATTAGCCCAATCCCTCGAATCAGGGAGCATGAGCGTCGAAGTTCGTCGCTGGATTCTGCGGCTCAAGGATTTGATGGGTGAAACACAGGTCAGCCTGCCTTTAGTCGCGGGTGATGGCTGGGCAGATACCGCTCTAAAAGAAATCTATGCTCTGAACTCCAGGTCGAAGACAGCCTGGGCAGAGCTGCTTACGCATTGCGCGCAGGCGACTGGCTCTACACCGACCCGTAGATGGCTGGCAGAAGCGGACAAATATATCGATGCCATTGGTGACCTGTATCTTTTCATTAAGCTTTCTCACTGGTTCCCACTCGTGGATAAAGCGCAAATGGCATCTGCCAATGCGGTGATCCTGAAAGGACTCGTCTGGTTGTGCAGCAAATCGGAAGATCCCGCAATCGCCTTCGCGCTCGCAGAATTAGCGATCTCCAACTATAAAAAGGGTTCGGGGACGAAGGCAGCTAAGATCGGAAATGCGTGCTGCTGGGCGCTGGGACACATGCCGATTCACGAAGGGATGACACAACTCGCCATGCTTAGAGATAAAATCAAGGACAATACTGCGCAAAAGACAATTCAAAAGGCACTTGCTGTAGCCGCGAAACAATAACCAAGCCTTCGCTCGTCAAATTTGAGCCTCCAAAACCATATGGATTCGTTACAATATGGTTTTGGAGGCTCTGCGATGCCATTCGTAATCCTTCCTCTGCTGCAAGGGAAACCGGCTGGCAGAACGCTTGCATGAGCAGCCTCAGAGCCGCGTAGAGGATATTTTTATCAGCCTGGTGGAAGTGAAGAAGGAAAATTCGTCTTTCGGCAACGGGATCGCCCGGTATGCCGAGTAATGGATTCAAATATGGACTTTACAACCTATCAAACCAAATCTCGTAAGACGGCCGGGTATCCGGATATCGGGCATTCCGTGATTTATCCCACCCTGGGCCTGGTCAACGAAGCCGGAGAAGTGGCGGGCAAGATCAAGAAGGTGTTTCGCGACAAAGGCGGCGAGATCAGCACAGAAACTCGCGAGGCGCTCAAAGCAGAGCTTGGTGACGTGCTGTGGTACATCGCGCAAGTCGCGACGGAATTAGACTTATCTCTGGATGAGATCGCTGAACGCAACCTCGCCAAGTTGTATGACCGGTTGGAGAGAGGCAAGATACGCGGCGATGGGGATAACAGATAAACAGAGATTAGAGAGTAGAGACTGGGAAATTTTCAACCTGCAGTCTTTGCATTCCGAAGTCACATGACTTAATAATGGGACATCGTTCGCAATAGGGTTTGCGCGCGGTGCAGAGCTCGCGTCCGAGGCGGATGATGTTCAGATGCGCGGGATAATAGGTCTCTGGCGGAAACAGTCCTTCTAGATGTGGATGAGCCTGTTCGACAGTCATCTTCTCAGGGCGGAGTCCTATGCGGCCTGTGACGCGGTAAATGTGTGTGTCCACAGGGAACGCCGGTTTCCCAAGAGAAAAGCACAGGACGATGGCCGCCGTCTTGGGCCCGACTCCATTGAATTTGGTCAGCCAGGCGCGCGCCTCCTCGACCGGTAATTCCCCGAGGAATGACAAATCCAGACTGCCGCGTTCTTCGGCGATCGAGCGCAATACCTGCTGAATGCGCGGTCCCTTTTGATTGGCGAGCCCCGCCGGGCGGATCGCCTCGATGACCGCCTCCACTGGCGCATCGCGGACCTGCTCCCAAGTCGGGAATTTTGCGCGCAAGGCATTGAAGCCGCGATCGCGGTTCACATCATTTGTGTTCTGCGAAAGGATGGTTGAGACCAGCTCATCGATGGCGGGCAGCGGGTTGCGCCAGATGGGCTCGCCATACACCTCGAGCAGCCGTTCATGGATTTGGAGCGCCCGTTTCGAAAGATGTATATTCATGAGTAACCAGCCTCCTCGATCAGGTGCAAAGTTCTGTTCACCACATCACGATGTCTTTGGGGAATCAATTCATTGAACATGGCCGCGCTGAGACGATATAACGCCAGCGCCGCAACACCGCGAGTCTCATATTGAGATGCACCTGAATCCAGCCCCCAGGCTGTGCGAAAGGCACGCGTCCATTCCGAATCACGCCCCACCGAATCCTGAATCAGATCGAAGTAGCGATTCTCGCTGATGATCATGATACCTCGTTGCACGGCAACCGCTTCGAGCATGTTCTTTACAAGTCCCCAGGTTGCATACAGCACAGTGGATTCATGCTCGCGCTCCAGTCCATTCAGAATTTTATGCACTTCCTCGGCATTGCCCATGATCTCTTGTGCGGCGAATTCATTTGCAAGTATCTGCAAGGGCGTCCAATCGAACTCTTGCGTAGCTCTCTGCAAGGCAGACAGCGAGCCATCCTTATCAAGCACAATCTTCATTCCGCGCAAACCGGGGACAGCCCAGATAGCGCGGCGGGGATCGTTCAAGGCATCGTCTTCATCCTTAAGCAACGTGTATTTCAGGCTGACCAGCTTGTCGTCCCAGTAACGCAATGTGTAACGGTCGTACGGATTCTCAGGTTGTTTGCGGACGAAGATATCGAAGTCGACGTCACTGTACTTGCCTTCCTGCCCACGCGCGTAGCTACCCACAATGCTGATCCCAATGACATCGGGTGAGTCAAGTTTTTCCAGAGCAGATTGGATGAAGGGATCTGAGAGAGTCATAAGCTATTCTTCGCGCTGAGTGCCGCACAGTTAAGAGGCGCCTATGGAATCCAAAATGTTCATGATACACGCGCTTCGTCTACACTCGCCTGTCGGCTCGCTACGCTCAGCGCGAGAGTTGCTTCTCCAACCTGCCCCCCTCCACTCGCCACACTTCGGCCTTCTCCACAAATTCGGGTGTAAATACATGAGAGTCCGCGGTGGTAAACAGGACCTGCTCAGTCTCGCTGACGTATTTCATCAGGTCCGCCCGGCGCTGCGAATCAAGCTCAGCCATCACCTCATCTAGCAGGATCACCGGCCATTCGCCGGTGCGGTCCTTCATCCAGTTCACCTCGGCGAGCTTCAACGATAGCAATGCGGTGCGAACCTGTCCGCGCGAGCCGTAGTTACCAAGATCGATATCATTGGCCAGAAACCGGATCTCATCGCGATGCGGGCCGATCGTCGTCACACCGCGCGCGATTTCCATGCTACGCAATGCGCTCAAGCTGGCACGGAAACCATCCCGGATCTCGTTGAGCTCCAAACGCGAGCGATCGAGAATCATGTCCATTTTTAGGCCCATTTGTCCGTTCGGTTTTGGCAGCGGATCAAAGGCCGGCTCGTAGGAGAGACGCAGGATTTCGGAGCCGCGCGTCAATTCGTGGTGGACGCGGGAGGCGAGCCGCTCGATCTGCTGAATGGCTTCGATGCGCCACAGGATGATCTGCGAGCCAAGACGCGCCAGCGCGTCATCCCATACGTCCAACTGGTCACTGCTTCCAGCGCGTTCACCCAGCAGCTTGAGGAGCGCGTTGCGCTGTGTGAGCGCCTGGTTGTATTCACTCAAGATGCGCGCGTACGCCGGTGTGGACTGTGCCAGGGCCAGGTTGAGATACCGGCGGCGGTCTTCGGGCGCGCCTTCCACAATTTGTGACATCTGCGGCACAAAGATCACCGCATTAAAATGACCGATCACCTCATTAACCGGTCTCTTCACCCCGTCCAGAAGAATCTCTTTACGCAGGCGCTGGTTGTTCAGTACACCCACCGGTTCAAGAATGAGACGGGCCTCCAGCCGGTGTTTGCTCTTGCTGCGCTGGTACTCCGCGACCAGACGTGTGACCGTTAATTGATTGCTCTTCGCTTCATCGAAGTTGACAATCTGGCGATCGGCATGGGTCTGAAAGGATGTGAATGCCGCCAGGAAATAAATGGCTTCCAGCACACTGGTTTTGCCCTGGGCATTCGCTCCCACCAGCACAACAACCCGCCGGGGGATGTCGATATCCAGGCGGGTAAATTTGCGAAAGTTGGTGAGGGAGAGATGTTTTAAGTACATGGTTGCAGGTCAAAAGTTGAAGGTCAAACGTCATTTCATTTGAGACGTTTGACTTTTAACCTTAAACCTTCAACCCTATCTCCAATTCTATTTCATCCCGCAAAGGAATGCCATTCATTCCCACCAGGGGAATACCTGGCTTTTTCTTTCTTGATTCGTTCACGGCACCGCGATAAATGGTGACAATTTCAAACCCGCGTTTTTGATAAAAGCCAAGTGCATTTAAGTTATCGTTGGTTGTGATGAGAAACAGGCGCCTACAATCCTGGGTTCGCGCTTCTTCGATCGCCTTTTGGATCAGCATGGAACCGATGCCCAGTCCTTCGCGCAGGCTATCCAGCGATGTAACCTCGCACTCACCCGCCTCGATGACAAACGTGAGCAGCCCCATCCATTCGCCATTCTCTTCGATGACAAACCCCTCCAGCTGTTCCGGGTGATAAACCTTGTCGCGGGTGATCATTTCTTCACCGCCCCAGTGCTCAACCCAAAATTGACGCAGGCGGGGCAGATCGGCTTCAGATAAACGCCGGGGAGCAGGAGCGGACATGCGCGTATTGGTAACTGGTAATTAGTAATTGGTAATTAGGATTTCCGGCGCATTGCCAAGCGAGGATTAGACTTCCTGCTCCGGTTCCACCTCATCCTGCGGCTTCCAGACACGTGTGGCACGGTCGGGGAAGAGGACACCGTTCAAGTGGTCGATCTCGTGCTGGAAGATGCGCGCCAGCCATCCCTCGGCTTTGATCTTCACAGGCTTGCCGTGCCGGTTCAATCCCTTCACCTGGATGGCGGCGCTTCGCTCCACCTCGCCGACCAGGCCGGGGATCGACAGACATCCCTCCACACCCATCAATGTATCTTCAGAAGATTTCACGATCTCAGGATTCAGAAGCGCCCACACTTTCTTGGGTGCTTCTTCCTTTTCCTCATCTTCCTCACGCTCAAAATATTCCACCACGATAATGCGCTCGGAGAGCCCGATCTGCGGAGCGGCCAGGCCTACACCCGGCGCTTCGCGCATGGTTTCAATCATGTCGTCGATCAAGGTCTGTAAATTCTTATCGACTTTTGTCACAGTATGAGCCTTGCGACGCAGTACGGCATCGGGCAGCGTTACGATTTTACGGAGAGTCATTCTTTGCTTTACCTTTGGTTAATGATTACAACGTTCTTGACGGTTCCCCATTTTACTTGGATTTTTGGTCCTTATTATCCTGCTCTCTTTTGAAGTTCTCCGCATTCAGGTGATAGGTTGCCAGCCATTCTGCCATACGCTCACGTTCTGCGGCAACTTTGGCTGCGGCCTGTTTCGCCTGGCGAGCCTCGCGGCGACGGTCGATATCCGATTGTACGCTGGCCGGATCGATCACATTCTCGAAGGCAAGCTTAGAACCGCCCACTGTAATGTACACGGTCCCATAATTGAAAATTTCACCCAGAATGCCGATCCGCTGATATTCGGTGCCCAGGATATTTTCCAGTTGCGCGGCGTTGCGAGTTTGTGTGCCAAAAGGCTTTTTGTCAAGGTCGATAATTTGTTCAGGCGTCACCTGGAACTGGTCATTGCTCCAGTCCACAATTTCATAAACCAGCCACCCCACCAGTGGAACCAGAGCAATGAGGATAGCCACCGAATAGGGATCAATCACGATCGAGCCGTTGACAATCCGGATGAAGGCTTCGTCAGGCGATTGTGCCAGCCGGATCATTCGGATAAAAAACAATACAATCGCCGCAATGATGCCGGCCAGTGATATCCAGGCCTGTTGGATCAACACAAACCAGTGCTTGCGATAGAACACGCTCTCACCGGCTTCGTAGCGAAGTTTGAGCGTGCCTGAGCCCAGTGCACGAAGGAGGCGCAGCCGTCCTTTCTTGGGTTGAGGGGGTTTCGCCACAGGTACAGCAGGAGCAGGCTTGGGCTTCTCAGGAGTTGGGATGCCGAGCTGCCTGCGAATGGCATTCTTCATCGCTTCCTTCTCCATCCCTACTGCGTGCTCTTTGGTGCGCTCCCAGTACTCCTCGATCATATCCTGCGCCTGCTCAGGATGAGTGACCTCGTTAAACGGAATTCTGCCCACCCACGTGCGCACGATCACATCACCATAATCGAGGATGCGCCCAAGCTGGGTTGTTTCCACGGCAACAGAAAGGATCGTATGGAGCGGCGATTCCTGTCGGCTTTCATAAATGCCGATCACCTTTTCCAGCCAGACCACGCGTTGGTTGGTGACAATGTAATAATCATTCTCCCAGTCGATGTAATACCAGAGTCCCCACAGCACCATCGCAACCAGGGAAACAATACTCGCAAGGAGGACGAATGGAGATCTTACAATGGCAACCCAGGCATAAAAGAAAACCACAGGCACAAAGAGGAAAAATAGAGGCCAGATGACGCGCCTATAGAACTGAATGGGATGCTTCCGGGCAAGAAAGTAAATGACCTCATCAGGCCTTAGCCATTTGAATTGCAGCTTACGCGCCAGCTGGCGGCTTTTGATGGAAAGATCAAAATTCAAGCGTAATTGTGGAATATTCTTGTAGAACTTTTCGAAATCATCGCGCGACATGACGAGTAGGGCAGCGTCAGTTATCGCAACTGCCGTTCCCGAACGCGGTCGCTTTGCAATGAGCCCCATCTCCCCGAAATAATCATCTTTTACCAGAAGTGCAAGCTGAATTTCCTTGCGTTCCTGGCGGCGCGTGATGCGTACAGTTCCCTCGTAAATGAGAAAGAAACTCTCGGGTTTTTTGTTCTGTTCAAAAATAACACTGCCGGCCGCGTATGACTTCTCATCCAACTTTTCCGCAATCAAGTTGAGCTGATCATCCGTCAGATCATGGAATAGATGGATCCTATGAAGAAACGCAAGGCGAGCAGGAAATTCGATTGCCACGGTCTGATTCTATCAAATTTCACGCACGATGGCACAGCCATATGCGGGCGTTTCGGCCAGATCGGGCAGGCGCCCTTCCAGCAACGCTTCGACCGCGTCAGCCAGGAAGAACCGGGTGGCCTGGCGCTGGCGAAACGTGACATTGTCCATGGCGCCGCGATAGCGCAGGATGCCGTCACGGTCCACAACAAAGACGTGAGGGGTCGTGACCGCTTCATACAGATCGGCAACGGTGTTCTGCCCGTCTAGCAGCACCGTGGCAGCGCGTCGTGTTTTCGCCGCTTCTGCCACCATTTGAACGGATTCATTGCGATTCGCGGCAATCGAGAGCAGCACCACCTCCCCATCCCATTTTTCCAGCTGACGATTCAGATCGTGATCTGTCCGCTCGGAGTGGGGACACTCCGCCGACCAAAAATTGAGGATAACGATTTTCCCGAGATATTCGCTCAAACGATGGAGTCTTCCTTCTATGTCAGGTAATGCAAACTCAGCAGCAGGTTGATTGATTTCCACGATGGAGATTATATCAACCGAGTTGTCCGAGGATCACCGCAATCAGGATAGCGATCATCCCGGCAGGGATCATAGTGGCGGTCAATGAGTACACCTGAATCACGTCTGCGATCATTCTGTTGTTGCGTTCGACCAGGTTGGCCTGACCCGCAGATTGGGCTATCAGTTGCCGCCCATCGGTGCGGTTTCCCCAATTTCCCATGCCGGAGGCCAGACTGATCAGCACCGCAACGATTCCACCTATGAAGAAGCGATTGCTAAGCGAAACCGCGTCGAAGTCCTGCGCGATTCAGGACCAGCCCACGACAAGAAGTGCAATGATGAAATCCACGAACAGAACCTTGAAGAGTAAGTTGAGCCACCAGGGTAGCTTAGACATAATCTCCTCCATACCAAATATGCGATAGGGGCTTGAGAGGGGTTGCGAGTTTTGGACATGTTACAATCCCGCCCATGAAAAAATGGCAATTCTGGCTTGGGGTGCTGATCAGCATCGTATTTATCTGGCTGGCGTTACGCGGCCTCCGTCTCGACGAATTCTGGGACTCGGTAAAACAGGCAAACTATATCTGGCTAGTACCCGGCATCAGCGTATATTTCGTCGGTGTGTGGGTGCGGGCCTGGCGATGGCATTATCTTCTTGGGCCGATCAAAAAAATCCCCACACGGACCATGTTCCCCATCACAACGATTGGATACATGGGCAATAATATTTACCCCGCTCGAGCGGGGGAAGTGTTGCGAGCTGTGATCCTCAAACGCAAGGAGGGTGTCTCGGTGTCGGCGTCACTGGCCACCGTCATCGTGGAGCGCATCTTCGATGGGGTGGTCATGCTGGCGTTTGTCTTCGTCAACCTGCCGGAGCTCGCCAAGCTGACGGGCGCTTCAGGCTTCGTCGGGAATATTCAGCAGGTGGCCATCATCGGTACCGGAGTCTTTCTGAGTGCGCTGGCCGTCTTTCTGCTTGCGGCTATGTTTCCGCGCTTCACGGCAAATGTGGGCGCATGGTTCTTTTCACATCTTCTTCCAAAGAGGATGCATGAGCGCATCATCAACCTGATGACCAAATTCCTCGATGGACTGGCTTCGCTGCGTTCCCCATTCAATGTGTTGATGGTCTTCTTTACGTCCGTTATTATCTGGCTGCTGGAGACGGGGAAGTACTGGTTTGTGATGCACGCCTTTGATTTCAGCGTGTCGTTCTTTGCGCTGATGCTGATGAACGGTATCGTCAACCTGGCAACGACCATCCCCTCGGCGCCGGGCTACATCGGCACCTTCGACGCGCCGGGCATCGCTGTGTTGACTGCCTACGGCATCGAGCACTCGGTGGCGGCTGGCTACACACTTGTCTTACATGTCGCCCTGTGGCTGCCGATCACACTGCTCGGCGGGTATTATCTGGCACGGGAGGGCGTGCGCTGGAATGATTCTTTACGCGCGGAGACAACTGACGCTTATTAATGCAAGGCCGATAGCTGCCCGTTTTCATATTTGATTGTAACTTTCCCCTTCATACGGCGGAGTTTGCTTAAGTTATACTTGGTCTGGCAACCGTTTTTCAGGTCAACACAAAGGAACATACTATGGTGCAGACCACTGTATCCCCGAGGAAAAAACTGCGGGTGCTGATCGCCGATGACGTGCAGGAGACCCGCCGGAACACACGCTTAATGCTGGCTACCATCGACGACGTGGAAGTGGTCGCGATTGCCGCGAACGGTGTGCAGGCGGTGCAGCTGACGGAGCAGCATCATCCGGATATCCTCCTGCTGGATATCAACATGCCTGAAATGGATGGGTTAACTGCATACAGAAAGATCGCGCAAAATTATCCTGACATCGGCTGCATCATCGTCTCTGCAGAAAAAGACACCACCACCCTGCGTACCGCCATGTCCATTGGCGTGCAGGAGTACCTGATCAAGCCCTTTACCATCGAAGAGCTCGAAACGGCGATTGCCCGCGTGTATCCACGTGTGCAAGAGGCACGCCGGAAGCTTATCCAGGCGGAGCAGCTACGCAGGCGGAATGAAGCGTATCTACAACAATTAGCCAATGAATACGCAAAGACCCGGCGCACCGATGATAAGGCTATCGAGGTCTTTGAGCGGCTGGCTGACAACCCGCAGTGTGAACCTCGCTGGCTGCAAAACCTGGCCATGATCTACGTGGTCCGCCAGATGTGGGGCAGGCTTAAGATCCTTGCGGAAAAGATCGAAGAGCGTTCTAAAAACAAGTAAACAAGTAGGGCGGGTTGAAAACCTGCCAGTTCTGATTTGTCACGCTTCAAGCGTGACCTACATTTAATTCTGGGAGTGTAGATGAAAATCGCAATTATCGGAGCGGGGTTTGGCGGCATGGCAGCCGCTTATGATTTAAAGAACGCAGGGCATGAAGTGATCATTTATGAATCCGCCGATTTCGTCGGCGGGTTAGCTTCCGGCTTCAAGGAGCCTCACTGGAAATGGTCGGTGGAAAAGTTTTATCATCACTGGTTCCAATCGGACAATCACATGCTCGGCTTGATCAAGGAACTGGGTTGGGAGGAGAAAGTCCTGTTCCCGCGTCCCTTGACAGTCATGTATCACAAGGGAAAGTTTTATCCCTTCGACTCAATCCTTGCTGCGCTGCTCTTTCCCGGGCTGGGATTTGGCCTCGATAAAATCAGGTTCGGTTTTGTGGGACTCTTCCTCCGTTTAACGAACAACTGGAAAGCTCTTGAAAAAGTGACCGCCGATTCATGGATGATGAAATGGGCAGGCAAAAGTGTTTACGAGAAGATGTGGAAACCGCTGCTAATCGGGAAGTTTGGTCCGTTCTATCGCGATGTGAACATGGCCTGGATGTGGGCCCGCATCAAGGCACGCACAACCAGACTGGGGACCTTCGAGGGTGGGTTTCAAAATTTTGCCAATCTGTTCGCGGAGAGACTTCGAGACTTGAGAGTAGAGATTCGGTTAGGAGCGAGAGTCGAGTCGATTAAACGGGAGCAGGGACAGTTGTGGGTACGGAGCGATGGTCAATCTGAATCCTTCGACAAGGTGCTGGTGACCACATCCCCGAATCTCATGGCGAAATTCAGTCCCGATCTTCCGGAGAATTATTTAAAAGGCTTGCTCGAGTTGAAGTCCATGGGTGCGGTGGTGATGGTGCTGGCACTCAAGCAGCAACTGTCGAAGGAGGGGTATTACTGGTTCAACCTTCCCAAGGAGGCGGGCTACCCGTTCCTGGCGTTGGTGGAGCACACGAACTACGTGTCGAAGGAAAACTTCGGCGGCGATCATATTGTGTATGCAGGCGATTATTTACAGGTGGGGCATGAGTATTTTTCGCTGAGCGACGAAGAGTTGCTGGAGAGATTTATTCCTGCCTTTAAGAAGTTCAACCCCGCTTTCGAGCGAGAGTGGGTGCAGAAGGTCTGGGTCTTCAAAACAAATTACGCGCAGCCTGTGCCGCTGGTCAATCATTCGAAGAATATCCCCGCTATACAGACGCCGATCGAGGGGTTGTACTTCGCTTCGATGAGCCAGGTGTATCCCTGGGACCGGGGGACGAATTTTGCTGTGGAGATTGGGAGACGGGCGGCGAGACTGATGATGAGTAATTCCTAATTGGTAATTGTGTTGCGATAAATTAGATACCCTCTCCAGAGCGGAGAGGGTATTTTGTTTTTAGTGTGTTTACCGGTGTGAAACATCTCGATTATGTATAATCGGACGATGACCAACATGAATTCAGGGTTCATCAAGCCGCGTTATGATGAGGGTGGGTTTGCGGGCATTCCGAACCGGATCAAGAGCGCGTTCGCGTCCGGCAACTATGATGCTGTTGTTCTCTTTCTGGTGGATGGCTTCGGCTGGAGGTTCTTCGAGCGCTTTCAGAGTGCACCATTCTTGAAGCGAATGGCCGACCAGGGACGGATCGAAAAACTAACATCGCAGTTCCCCTCTACCACCGCAGCGCACGTGACTACTATTCACACGGGCTGGACGGTTGGACAAAGCGGCGTGCATGAGTGGTATTACTATGAGCCGCATCTCGACCAGATCTTTGCGCCTTTATTGTTCTCACATGCCGGCACGAAAGCGCGCGATACGTTAAAAGCCACAGGCATCCGCCCTGACCTTCTGTACCCGCGCGGAGCTTTCTACCCGGAATTGAGAAAGGCAGGTGTTGTCCCGTATATCTTTGGAGTCAGGGATTACACACCTTCCACCTTTTCTAATGTCGTCATGGCCGGCGCCGAGCTGCGTTCATTCAAGACTCTCTCCGAAGCCTTGATCAACTTGAGTCTGTTACTGCAAAAGCAAACGAAGCCTGCCTACGTGCATCTGTACTTCGATAAAATCGACTCGCTCTGCCATGAATATGGGCCCAATGCCCCGCAGACTCAAGCGGAGATTGAAACCTTCCTGCTTATGATGGAATATTACTTCGAGCGCATCTTTCAAGGGAAGAAGAGGATCTTGTTTTTGATGACCGCCGATCACGGCGCCTGTGAAGTCGATCCGAAGACCACTGTGTACTTAAATACTGATCCGCGTTTTTCAGGATTCGATCGTTTTTTGAAAAGAAACCTGCAGGGGGAACTGCTCGTGCCCGCGGGATCTGCACGCGACATGTTTCTCTATATCCACGAGAATATGCTCGAGGAAGCGCAATCCTTTCTGTCTCAGCGGCTCGAAGGCAGGGCCGATGTGGTGAAAACCGAATATCTCATCAATAACGAGTATTTTGGACCGGAGGTCTCCTCGCGCTTGCGCGAACGGGTTGGCAATCTAGTCATTCTCCCCTATCGCTATGAATCTGTCTGGTGGTACGAAAAGGACAAGTTTGAGCAAAAGTTCTACGGTCATCACGGCGGGCTGACGCCACAGGAGATGGAGACGGTGCTTTATTCTTATGAGATATGAATACTACCGCGCCGATTCGGCCATCTTGATCAGGTCTTCAGGGGAGACTTTCGCACGGGTGTACAGGCGATAGAAAACCTCTCCATCCACCCAGTACAATTGCAGAGCCCGTTTCTTATCCCATTTATATTCATACTGCCCAACGCTCGTCTCCCCGGTCGCCCAGGGGGACTCTTCCCAGTTCCAATCCCCACGGACGAGGACTGCGGGCTGCCCGTGCACCTGCACTTCTTCATAGCTGCCGGGTGGTACTGACATCCCGTACATCCCTGTGGAGGCCGACCCAACTTCATATTTTTGGGTAGCACTGTTAAAGTGCCTTAAGTTTATTAAATCGAGAATCATGGGAGTACTTTTGTCAGCGCCCTCCCAATTCAGGAGAGCAGAATCAGAAAATGGGGACAGGACTTCAAAACCACATATTTCATTAGAAAATGTAAACCCGTCCGGCGCCCAAGCAGGTACTTTGAAGCGAAACCGTAAAACTTCCCTGGCTTCTTCTATACTGAAGCACTCGTGCTGAAACTCCATGACTAGAGGTTCCCCTGATAGTAAGGGATTGTCAACCTTAATCGTTCTCTGAACACCCACATCTATAACACCAACCCTGTCCCAGCGCTTTTCCACCACGGCATAAACACACGCAGCAGCGAGTAACATGAGCATGAAAGCAACTGCAGCATTCCGAAAGCTCAGTTTTATCGCTATCGTCTGCGGAAAGCGAGGCGCTGACCTCCGGGAAAGGCGTTCATAAAGCGCATCTACAAATTCAGTGGGAGGAGCTTCCCAAAGTTGGCCCATAAATTCATCGTTCATGATTTGCTTCCATTTCCACGCGCAACTTTTCCACGACGCGATGCAGAATCGTGCCGACATTCGACTCACTCAAATTCACCAGGTGGGCAATCTCGCGGTTGTTCAGGCCGGCACCGTATTTGAAAGCAAGTAATTCCCGTTCACGCTCGGGCAACTGTGACAGGAGAAAACGCAGCCGGACCGAATCCTGTTTACGCTGGACTGTTTCTTCGAGTGAGATGGGATCTGCTTGTTCACGGACCGCCTCGAGCGGGACTTCATGCCCATCCCGACGAAAATGATCGATAGCCACATTACGGGCAATGGTAAACAGCCAGGTGGAGAAAGCACTCAGATTTCGTTGAAAACGATCTTTCCCGCGCCAGGCTTTTTCGAAAGTCGCCGCGGTCAGGTCCTTGACGAGTGAATCGTCACTGAACCGGTAGCGGAAGAAATTGTAGACGCGGGGCAGGTATTCCTGGTAGACAGCTTCCCAGTCTGTTTCGTCCGCCAAAGTACGGGCTCCCTTCGAAGCACGTGTTTGAGTAGTCATCCTACTTAATTGTACGGAGAGGGTAGGAAAGTATCACAGATGTTCCCCTGAACAATACATCGTCTTTTCTTAGCAGTCTTCCTCGAACCGCTACTTCTCCCCCCAATGGATGGCGATGGTCCCGAACATAAATCGCTGGTAATGGAGCCTCTTAAATCCGAGGGCCGCCATGCGGGCGGCCAGATTTTCAGCCGTCACAAAGCCCTCTGTGCTTTCCGGAAGATATCGATAGGCATCGCCGCTGCTGGTTAACAGCCTGCCCACAAGCGGAATGACAACATGCATGTGCAGCCAGATGAGCGGTGAGAGCAGGTTTTTCTTCGGGCGCGTGGTATCCAGAATCACGATGCGCCCACCTCTCTTCAGCACCCGGTGTTGTTCCTGCAATGCTTTTTGCAGGTCAATCACGTTACGCATGAGAAAGCCGGATACCACCGCGTCAAAGCAGGCATCCCGAAACGGCAGACGAAGCGCATCGGCGGAGGAGAAGTTGAGACGGCCTTTACTCTGCCCGACGCGCATCATTTCGAGGGTAAAGTCCGAGGCAATGACTCGAGCCTGCGGAAACTGTGCTAGCGCCTCACGGGCCAGGTCGCCTGTCCCGGTGCCGATATCCAGCACGCTCGCATTGCGAGATAGCCGCGCCAGTTGAATGACGAGCCTCCTCCAGCGGATATCCTGACCACCGGTCATCAAACGGTTCATCAGATCGTATCGCCGGGCGATGCGAGTGAACATATCTTGTACGTACGTAATGCGTTCCTGTCCTGTAAGGCGGGTCATATCAGTTCCGCTTTGATTATAGGTGATATTACACAGCATAGGAAAATGAAAAGTGCGACCCGTCTTGGGTCGCACTTGATTGTTAATTACTCGCCACGGGCGTGAGGGTAAGGACTCCAGTCACATAAGTTAATGTCGGCTGTGGTCTGTCCGCCGGTGACGACGAAACTCTTCATGATGCCATTTGCATTTACATAGGCACCTTCCAGGTTGTAACCGGGGGCCCAGGCAAAGGCATAGTATTTTCCGCTGGGCAACTGCACGTTGTACACATTCTGCGCTTCCGGGATCCAGAACTCGATCTTTTCCGTTGTGCCCGCTTTTTCGAAGTAGAGCGTCATGGGCGGGTTGAATTCGCTGGGGTAGCACAGGCTACCTGTAACGGTTCCGTAGACGATCTCCACTTTCGTCTTGATCTCCACATAGAAGGCTTCATTGGCTTTGCTGCCGGCACCGAACAGAGCACCCGAGGGATTACGCAGCATCCAGTAGCCGGTGTAGCGTCCAGAAGAGGCGGGGGCCGTCAGTGTGACCGAGACATCCACGGTCTGTCCCGGAGCGACGTAACCGGGCAGGCGAACGGCCGTTGTGGAACCCATCTGGTCTCCGCTGGTGTACACCAGCATATAGTCGGGTGTCCAGGTGCAGGTGCCGCGGTTTTGCAAGCGCCACGTCTTCGTAAAGACCTCACCCGCAGAGAGCTGCGTGCCATCGGGGATGGTCACATCCTTGATGAACAGCACCCAGTCACAATACGTAACAGCCGTAGGCACGGGTGTGTTCGTTGGCCGGACTGGCGTGCTGGTCGGCGGGACGGACGTCGCGGTGGCAGGGATAGCCGTCGGCGCATTCTGCGTCATGGCATACATGGTCTGGGTCACCACAGCTTGCACGGTTGCGACCGCATTATTGGAGTCAGGCTGACTCGGCCGTAACAGCGGCATTGCCATCAACGTGACAGGAAAACAGGCCATAATGGCGAAGGCGAGGACGCCAAATAAAATAAGAATTGAGTTGGTATTAAGTTTCATCTCGCACCTCCATATTGTGCTACTCATGGACGGCGCTCTTAATATGAAGGTTCCCCATTTTGCGCCCTGTTACAGAATTGTAACAGCCAAGGCGTAAAATCACGACGAGGACCGTACAGTGAACGCGTTCAAAATCATTTCTTTCCTCTTCAGCGTGCTTGCTGTGACTCTGAATGGATGCACGACTCCAAGAAACATTTTGCCACGCGTCTGGCTGGAGCTGGTTGCGGAGGGATTCATATCGCCGGTTGCTTTCATCGACCCGAACGATGGCATCCAGCGTTTCTTCGTCGTGGATCAAACCGGTGTCCTCTGGATCATCCTCGAGGGAAAGCGGTTTGAAAAACCTTTTCTCGACCTGCGTGAGAAAGTGGTGGAGCTCAACTCTTTCTACGATGAACGCGGACTGCTGGGGCTGGCGTTTCATCCTGAATTTGCCACGAACGGGCACTTCTACGTTTCCTACAGCGGGACTCTTCAGGCCGGTCTATCACCGTATGAATGGGATCACACAACATATATCTCGGAATTTACCGTATCGACTGATGATCCCAATCGGGCCGACCCATCATCTGAGCGGGTGTTGCTAGCCATTGACAAGCCCGGCTACAATTACGAAGCCGGTCACATCGAGTTTGGTCCCGATGGATATTTGTATGTCGCCACGGGCGACAGTGTGCGCGATCCCGCCACAGAAGCGGGCAAATATGCACAGGATACATCGTCCCTTCTCGGTAAAATTCTGCGCATCGACGTGGATGGGATGTCGGACATCAGGCAAGGATATTCGATCCCGGCCAACAATCCGTTTACATCGGGAGCAGGGCGGCCGGAAATTTTTGCGTACGGGTTCCGCAATCCGTATCGCTTTTCCTTTGATGTTTTTGATGCCAGGACACCGCGTCTTTTCGTGGCGGATGTGGGGCAAGCAATGATGGAAGAGGTGAGCCTCGTCGAGGCAGGCGGGAATTATGGCTGGCCGATCCGCGAAGGGAGGACCTGCTTCAACGCTCAAAACTGGAGTCAGCCGCTGGAACGCTGTGATGACCATGGTCTAGCTGAGCCGATGATTGCTTACGCGCATGAGGGAGATCTGTCCGCGATCATTGGCGGAGTCGTTTACCGCGGCACAGCCCTCCCTGATTTAACGGGCGGTTATGTATTTGGCGATTGGGGGCGCGGTAAGGGACGATTATTTGTTGCCTATCCCCCTGAATCGAGAACTAGCCTGTGGGATATTTCCGAAATTCAAGTAAGTCTCCCGGACGGCTCGTCTGAAATGGGACAATTGCTGGGCATCGGCCAGGGCAATAGCGGGGAGTTATATTTGCTCACAAAAGCTCCCGGCGTGGGCGCCAGTGGCACTAGCGGAGCGATCTACAAAGTTGTTTCCCTGGATCAATAAGCCTTGTGAAGCTTTTTAAGAGAACATTGATGGTTTGGAAAACCTTTCGCAAGACTCGGAAATCAGGGAACCTGAAATCCTTCTGTGGTGTAGAGCTTACATAACTACCACCACGCGGTGGCAAGCTAAATTCATGAGAAGGAGCGTTTAGAAATGAACAGGACAAAACGACATTTCTTGTTTCTGACCTTGGTGATCGTGTTGCTGGCAATCTCCACCTCTGTGGTGTTTGCAAAAGAGCTCGGTCTGCTGACGATCAGCGGTCCCGGCATCAAAGGGGAAGTGACATTGAAAGATCCAGACGCCATGATGAACCTGGAAAAATCCGGGTTCTTCGACCAGGCATTTCTTTCCAAGCCGCCCAAGGGGCTGGACCTGGACAAGGGTTTTAACATGACTGCCCACCTGAACCTGGATGGAAAGATGGTTCCCTACATTCAAATGGTCTATTACCCCACCAACGAGGGCCAGGCCGGATATATCCATTACACGGGCCGGCTGGAAGGTGAGACGCTGCAGGCCGTCGATGAGTGGCACCTCTTAAACCTGAAAGCAGATAGCGCGTTACGCAATTTGATGACTACCAACGGCATTACCGTTACATCTGCACTGGTCTCTGCTCCGGCGGCCGTCGCGCCCGCCAAGGAGCCGGTATCCGCGCCTGCTGTAGAACCGGTCACAGCTCCGACTGTGCCCGCGCGAACGCCCGGTCTGATCGTTGCCCTGGTGGCAGGTATCCTCGCGTTGACCGGTGTTGCGCTTGCGTTACGGCGGCGGACCGTCGGCCAGCCCACGGCTTGATTTATCGAACTGACACAAAGAAAAAAATCCCTCTCCGATTGGAGAGGGATTTTTGCTTTCAGAAACACTTTGTCGTTACTGAGACGACAGAACCTCTTCGAGAGGTGTGCCATTGACAAAGACTTCCACATCGTTGACGGTGGAAAATTGTAGCGCTGTCTGCTCGATCTGCGCCTCGACGCGCGGCGCATCGCATGTGCCCCCGAGCATCACATTCCCGGTGAGATGGATGGTCGCCTTACCCTGTTCGATCGAAACCCTGTCTACCTGAAGATTGGATTGATACAACGCGTTGTAATAGCCCGACTCGCCGTAGAACTGCTGTTTCGCCGAGAAGAGTTTTTCCAGCGCGGCGCGCAGCACGCCCTGCGTTCGAGGGATGGTCACGTTGATTGGGATCGCGCTGTCACCGCAGCCAACCAGCGTTCCCGATTGCCCGTTATCTTCAAGCTCAATCAGGACGATCTGAACGGTCTGTTCCGTAGCTGTCGTGGGGGTAAACACCACCGAAGTGGGCGGAACCTGCTGCGCTTGTGTTACTGTCGGCTGGATAAGAGTTGCCGTTGGAATTTGCTGGGTCGCTGTCGGATTGATTTGTTCGGTTGGCGCGGTGGTGGGCAATGCGGTGCCAGTAGGGATTTCGACGGTCTCGGTCTGTGTGGGGATTGCTGTGGGAATCGGTTCTATACTCACATTAAACTGCCCGCAGGCGGTCAGCAATACCATTAAAGGAAATATAAGCAGCTTGCTCGCTTTCATGGGGCCTCCATTCTGAAACTTGGTCTCTTTTTATTCTAAAGAATGCATGTCACAGGTGTGTTTCAGGGAGGTCACAATACTGTAACAGACACGGCTGGATTCTACATAAAAAACTCAGGGCTAAAGTACAAATACTTCTCGAACCTGCCAAAGGGCACGTTGCTCATAAAGATGGCAGAAAAGGAATCGATCTGATACCTACGCTCGATAAAGTACTGGATGGCTTTCTCATTGAGCAATGGGGCCTCTGCACCGAATTCCTCTCCCTGCTTGGCCATCAGGCTTTCGGCATGAGCCAGTACTGCCGGGAAGTCGTTTTCGTCGAGTACAGCAAAAGGACCGCTGCTTGGACCGACATAGCCATAGCCCACAATCTGCCCCTTGCGTTTATACACAAATCCCTTCCGCTCGGCAGCGATCCATTGATGGATATGCCCACGCGTGTGGCTAAGGATCTCCCGATCGATACGATCAAGCCCTTCCATGTGGATTTCCAGTTGCAGGGGGTCGATCTGCAGGTCGGTTTCCATTTCCACTTTTTCAGCTTTGCGGGAGAAGTACTTGAGCGGAAAACGTCCGTACACACCGAGCTTCAGATAACGGTATAGGGCGCGCTCATCGAGCGTGGCGATGATCGTGCGGTAGCGCGCTCCGGTCTGGGGAAGTGCACGAGCCAGCAATTCACTTCCCACCCCCGCTGACTGCTGCTGCGGCAGCACAAAGAATTCCGTCAGCTCCTGCAGGCCGTCGTGCTCAAGCGTGCGCGCGTAAGCGATGATCTCCTCGTCCCTCTCGGCCACCCAGAACTGCGACGCATTGTGCGCCAGAAACGCAAACATCGATTTGCGCTTTTTCCAAAGCGATCCATTCACCTCCGGATCATTCCCTCCGGTAATAGCCATCACGTTCATTCTCTCGCTGTAATCCATGATGGTCTTGATGAATACTTCGAAAACATCATGAGAATCATCCACTGTTCCCATTCGATACGTTATAGACATGATCTGGCTCCTTTCCTTGCACGCTCACAGCCCAGATTGGCTCTCTATATCTGGCTCAGCTTGTATTGTATAGGGTGTCTTCAAGACTGCGCAGACGGCATTTTCTTACAGAAGAACAGAAAATGTTTCTGTATATATTACGTTAACAAATCATCAAAGTAAGAGTAAAATACTCTTTACCTTAATTTCCCCGCCGCCCCGTGAGCGCCTCTGGCGCCATCCCCGATTTGCTTAGCAAATCGTGCGGGACTGACACGGGATTTCAATACTTCGGCGGGTACCTAGTCCCTAAGGAGATTCCCATGTTTCACACCATTATCATCGTTGGCAACGTCGGCAAAGACCCTGAAATGCGCTACACACCTTCAGGCCAGGCTGTGACATCATTTTCCGTTGCTACCAATCGCCAGTATACAACCGGCAGTGGAGAACAGGTTAAGGAAACCATCTGGTTTCGCGTCACTACGTGGGGCAAACAGGCGGAAATTTGCAACCAGTATCTCAGGAAAGGCTCAAAAGTTTTGATCGAGGGGCGTCTCACACCCGACAAGGCCACGGGCGGTCCGCGCATCTGGAATAAGCAGGATGGCTCCACAGGCGCATCCTTTGAAGTAACAGCCGGCACCGTTCGCTTCTTGTCTTCACGCGGTGAAGGCCCCGGAGAAGGTCCCATAATGGGGATGGGAGGCATGGAAGGCGCAGAGATCCCTGCCGAAGACGATATCCCGTTTTAGTCCAGTACGTCTGACAAGGCTGGCTTCATTAGCAGGCTTGTTGAATCCATAAGCACGCAAGACCACAGGACTGTGTTATGACGACACCACCACAACCACCCGGACCAAAGATTAACGTCCCTGAGGGGATGCAGCCAGCGTACACCAACCTGGCGCGCATCTCCCATTCCCCCGCGGATATCGT
>DATHTL010000181.1:0-15890 GCA_035463255.1 Anaerolineales bacterium
TCCGTTTTTTGGAAAGGATCGACATAATGGTTCATTATACTTCCAAGGAAAAGTTTAAAGATGTTACGCGGCTGTTACTTCCACGCGAAACATATACGCTCCAAGCTCGTCCTGTTTTTATGACAAATAACACGAGACCTGGGAAGAGGAAATCTGTAGAATATGGGTAACGGATTGAACAGTTCCTTTTAAACTTTTGCCGCCTAAGTCCTAAATGAATTAGGATTTTAGACGGCACGCGGCGTAGCCGTCCGTCTAAAAGATCTTACGCTGTGCGGCATGCCGTATAACCCCTAATTAGGCGTTTCAAAACACTGGCAGATAATCTTTCATGGAAATCATCGAAAATCTTGGCTTAGTAATTTTCACCGGACTCTTTTTCCTCGCTTACGTTGTATTATTCGTGATAATTGCCGTTGTCAGTACTCAGGTAAAACAAAGATCTGCAAAACGAATATTGAAGGCGCAAGCTAGAGGTGCATTGGCAGACTTAGGAACGTCGAAAAACAAGTTTCGATTTCGTTTTCTGGCTGGTATTGCGTTATTCGGCGTACTCGGAATGGTTTTATCAATTACGGTTCTTGTCATGCAATTGGCAACCCGATTTTCCAATCTTTACTGGGTTACCATTGTGATAGCACTGATTTTCGGCGGTATTGGTTCCGTTGCGGGCTTATTAATGCAGAGAGAAATTAATCGCCGCCTCTAGTTGTTCATTGTTCTGTATCTGCAGCACTTCATTAGTTTACTTGCGCTTTCTTGGTTATTGCTGAAGTTTCGGGTGTGGAAGAATTCCATCATTGGCAGTGGAGTTTGATTACAGTTAGCGAGTCTTGCACAACACAAAACGCCTAACACAGCGTGTACCCGCCTACCAGGCGGGTACACGCACACCAGTGGACTATATTTTCATCTGTTATAAAACCGAAGGTTTCTTTATGAAAAAATGGGCAGTCTTCCTTGTCTCAATTTTGTCATTGTCCAACGTTATGTGCGGATTCGGTGCCTATGATTTTGACCAAGACCTTTTTACGAAGATTGAACCCGAACCATCAAAAATTGTAGGGAATTATTTGCCCACGGAAGAAACCATGTTTCTTATCAGAGAAACAGGTGGGTATGATCTACAGAATGTTTCGATTTCATTATTATCCGATGGTACTTTTGAAATGCAAAACATGCCTGATTGGTGGATGACACAACCCCCACACTGGGGCAATTCGAAAGGCGGGATAAATTCCGGAAGAGGCACTTGGAGTATTGTCAGGGAGGATTGGTGGTGGCAAGTTGAATTGAAGTTTGAGTCAGGCAAATTCAATTCAACACAGTTTGGCGATGGTTTTTATCAAGATATAGACATTAGCGGAGAACAACCGCCTTATACTTTATGGATCTATGTTGGTGACCGAGATAGAGGACGCGTTATGATCTTTGAACAGGCTATGGAAAATATCTAATGGATTTCGAAGAGGATTTCCCAGGTTTACAGGCTTCAAATCAAAATTACGGGCTAACTGAAGTGTACGTATCCCCCAACGGGTGATGCAAACCGTTATGCGGACATCAATGAATTATCCCTACGCTCGATATTGCAAATTTCTATATGGAGGTTCATCATGACTAGATCCTTGTTTGTGGTTGTTTCGCTGGTTTTGTTTCTCTTTGGACTGTTTGTCCTGTTTAACAGTGTCAGCTGGGGCAGCGAAGCTGCAAATGCCTACCTCAGAGCACAGGGTGGCGGTATGGACGGCGCGCAGTTTATGATCGTCTTCCAGGAACACATCAGCATGTACAGATGGATTGGAATCATTTTGTCGGTCATTGGTGGATTGGGTTTTGTTCGGGCGATCGAGCTTCGGTAAATAGAGTATCTCCATTTGTTGTGGTTTTACTGAAAAGGAAAGTGATATGGCGCTTGTGTGGATTTTTTCGTCGGAAAACGTAGACTGGGAAGAGCTCTCCGCACTTTATCTCATTGCCCCGCTCGGGCAAAAAGAGCCTGCTGATCTAAAAGTTGCCTTCGGGAACAGCATGTTCAAATGCTTTGTTTATGATTCGGGAAAACTGATCGCTGTGGGACGCGCGCTGGCAGACGGAAGAGATTGTTCTTATATCTGTGACGTGGCTGTTCATCCTGATTATCAGGGACAGGGTCTTGGCAGGGAAGTGGTGTCCCGGCTCGTTGATTTCTCAAAGGACCATAAGAAAATCATCCTGTATGCCGCCCCGGGAAAAGAGCCGTTCTATCGGAAACTTGGCTTCAAGCGCATGACCACGGCGATGGCGATCTTCAAGAACCAGTCCCAGGCACTGGAAAATGGCTTAATTGTCGACGAGCCATGATGGCTCATGACTCGTCTTGGAAATGAAGATTGAATTTAGGGAGGAATTTTATGCGATCAGACTCAAGATATTACGGCGGCTTAATCGCTCGCTGATGTGACAACACATTGTTTCGTGAGAGTGGGCAGCAGTCCCGGGATCGACGGCGAAATGGACACAGTAATCGTTATCGTTGTGGGAGTGGATGGTGCCACCAGCACGGCCTCCCGCCCGGGCAGCACCGATGTGATGCCGCCCTGGTCCACGTCCCAGGTCACGACCGCGCTGCGCGGGAGAAACCCGACCAGCTCAAGCTGTAATTCTTCGTTGACTTCCAGCTGGCAGTCTTCAGGGAGGATGGTTAGAGGTCCGGTGGGGATGACCGTGGCTCCGTAGGCGGTGATGAACGGGAGGGCGAGCGTAATGACGAAGATGAGAGCAACGTTGCGGAACATAAATATCCTTGGCTTTTACGAATGAATCAATGAATTGGATACATAGCCAAGACGCAGATATAGCCATTGAGGTACAGCGGAGGGACGGAAAATCTTTACAAAAAAATTAAGTCTTACTGTTTATACAAATTGTGGAAAGTGACGTTGTATCCCCTTTGTCTCCCGCATTTTATATGTCTTCCACAATCTTGAATGCCAGATCTAGTGCCTCGTCCAAAGACATCTTTTGTCCTTCCATGAATGCAGACTGGAATTGCACCTCACCAAAGATATCCCGGGCGCGGGTAAGAATACCGTCATAATAACGCTTCCAGAGTGGATCGATTGGCCGTTCATTTTCTCTTTGCGCGTGATCAATAGCGCCAAGTATGTTTGCCACGTCCTGCGTCTCGCGGACCTGTAGATAATGAATGATCAAGATCAAAATGTTGATTTTTCGAAAACTGCGCAGCCCCTTTGCCAGGGGGATGGCTTCCTGAAAGTACGGCTTGCACTCCTCAATCTTTCCCTGCAGGAAAAAAGTAATACCCAGTCTCACCAGGCGAGGTGCGATCGAAGCTCTCTTTTCAATTTCTCTTGCTGTTTGGAGAGCTTCCGTAAGATATGTCTGTGCCTGAGCCAGGTTCCCCTGGTCCATTTCCAGGTGCCCAAGGTCCTCCAGCACGCTTGACCTCTGATTTTTCTCTCCCAGAAGAATGAAGCGCGCCTGCGCTTCCGTGTAAAACCAGCGCGCTTCGGGGTAGTCGTCATTCCATAATGCAACTTCCGCAAACAGTTGATACGTACTGCCCAGGCTCGAGCCGATTTGCTCGAGGTAATGATCAGCTTCTTCGACACATGTTTGAGCCTCATCTGCTCGATTGAAAACAAGCAGCCAGCGGGAATAATTCAATAAAGCTTCCGCCAGGTTGGATCGCTCTCCTGCGCTTCGAGCAAATTCGACGGCTTGCATAAAGCTATTTTCTTCGGAACGTCTTAGGTCATCCTGTCTTATGCGGATACTGTTAAGTATGTTATAGGAAACCACTTCCCAATAAGGATCCGGGATCTCTTGGAATTCGGCCAAACTCTCCATGATCCGTTGGCGGGCAGCCTCATCCTCACCACGTCGACGCAGTGCATTCCCGACATACAGTCTGGCGATGGCAGTATCCCGCCGTTCAGGGCCCTCCCGGGCCAGCGCCAGGCTCAACTCCGCGGAGGACTTCATACGCTCGAGGTCATCCAGATTTTGAGCAAGCTCCGCATCTTGGTAGAGTGCTCTGACACGGGCAACTTTCTCTGCAGCGGTTGGGCTCGTCGGCTTCTTTGCCAGCGCGCTTTTCAGCCACTTTGAGCCTTCCATCCAGTAGCACCGGATGCGCCAGAACGTTCCGAGAGCCGCGCACAGGCGCAGGGAAGGCTCGGGGGATTCCTTCCGCAGCGCCCATTTCAACGCGAGGCGCAGATTTTCGTAATCGGTATCCAGCTCCGCGAGCCAGTCCAGTTGTTCAGGCCGGATCAAATGGGGGGCAGCCAGCT
The DNA here is from genome assembly GCA_035463255.1 of Anaerolineales bacterium. GTDB lineage: Bacteria > Chloroflexota > Anaerolineae > Anaerolineales > Villigracilaceae > Defluviilinea. The sequence goes on from DATHTL010000181.1 coordinate 4,299, forward strand.
CGGCCCAATCCAGGAAATAGTCAAGATGACGGTCGCGCAAGGTATCGCTCTCGCCCGAATCGACCAACCTCTCATTCCCGTACTGGCGTATGGTTTCCAGCATGCGATAGCGAAGCGACCGTCTCGGCACATGACCCGGCTTGCCCTGCATTTCTTCGACAGTGACCAGTGATTTGTTGATCAGCTGCTCCAGGAGATCAAGAATAGTATCGTATTGCACGAGTCCCGCGGCCTCTGCGCAGATCAGCTCGGCCGCCTCGATCGTCCAGCCGCCAATGAATACCGCTAATCTTCTAAAGAGGATTTGTTCCGCGGGAGAAAGTAAGTTGTAGCTCCAACCGATCGTGGCCTGCAAGGTGTGATGACGTTCGAGCGCCGTGCGGCTTCCACCGGTCAGCAAACGAAAACGGTCATCCAGTCTTTCCGCGATCTGCCCCAGAGTGAGCACACGCACCTTTGCGGCGGCAAGCTCAATCGCCAGAGGGATGCCGTCTAGATGGTGACAGATCTGCGCCAGGGCAGCTGTGTTTTCCTCCGTCACAGTAAAGGCTGGAACCGCCGATCTGGCGCGCGCTATAAAAAGCTGGACGGCTTCGTATTTACTCAGCGATTCAATAGAATGAAGATGTTCCACATCGGGCAAGTCCAGGGATGGGACCCGATAAGTCACTTCTCCCGGAACCCCTAATACTTCCCGGCTGCTGGCAAGAATACAGACTTCCGGGCAGGCATGTAAAAGCCTTTCTGCCATTTGTGCGCAGGCCTGCACGAGATGCTCACAGTTATCGAGCAGGATGAGCATTTTCTTGTCGTGCAGGTAGTCACATAACATGTCAATGACAGGGCGGCGCGGTTCCTCGCGCAAGCCGATGGCAAGGGCTGCGGTACGCGGAACCAGCAGCGGGTCCAGAACGGGCGCCAGTTCCACCAACCAGACGCCATCGGGATATTGAGGAAGGGATTCACCTGCCGATTGGATCGAGAGACGCGTCTTGCCGATGCCACCGGGACCCGTCAGAGTCACGAGACGGTGCTTTGCGACGAGATCCCTGATCTCATCCCGTTCTTTTTCACGGCCAACAAAGCTGGTCAGGGGAATGGGTAAATTGGTGATCGGTTTGCCTGCGAAAGAATCGGTCGGTGCTCCCGGGATCCCCGAAAGCCCGCGGGCAAATGGCAGCCATGCCTCACGATCTGCCTGAGGAACACCTAGTTTTTCCAGCAGAATCAAGGCCAATTCCCTGGATGGTTTGAGCGTTCCCGATTCGATCCGGCGCAAAGTGATATGCGCGCAGCCCACCTGATCGGCCAAAGCCTGCTGGGTCAGATCCAGCAGGCGGCGGCGCCGATGCAGCCACTCTCCAAAAGGGATTTCTTCCGGCAATTTATCTTCCATTGGCATATACCCGGCTGGCCAGTTACCTGAGTTCGGCTTGTATCACTTTTTATATCTATTTTAGCACTGTCAGAATTGGAGCTTGTTGGTTAAATCAGGGCACACCTAGAGAAAGGAGAGACGCCATGAACAACAATCTTTACCATTGGCACGATGAACGTCTGGTTGAACTCAAGCAACGCGAGATCAACCGAGAAATCGAGCATCTTCGGCTGCTCAAAGAGGCTGGTCTTTCCGAGCCGGGTTGGTTAGCTCGTGCTGGCAGGGCCATCCGCAACTGGCTGGTCATGCGCACCAACCGGCAGCAGGGTGCCGACACTGTTGACTATAGATCCTTTCAGCAACGAAGCGACGAATTGCCACAATAGACTTTGCATGGATCTTCTCTTCACAAAGGGTGATCGGGTAGAGGGCAAACACCCGATCACCCAAATTTTTAAGAAAACGCTTTGCAAAGATTATCAAGCGACTTTATCCATAAGAATGAAAGACCACGTTATACCGCTGCATCTTGTCCCCGTCATATTCAAATTTTGCGGAAAAGAATTTTCCTTCTCGGATCCACGGCAAGAAAATGTGATCGCTTGCCCACAGATTGAGATCGAGTACTTTCTCGTCCGGAATCCATTCCAGCCGGCCTTCGGGTGAGTCAATCAACTCCCCACTGAAGTCGGTCGCTGTGAAGACGAAGACATACCAATCGTTCCCTTTGAATTTCGGGAACATCAATAAACCGCACAATTTTGGGCTTTGAATGGACAGGCCCGATTCCTCAAGTACCTCTCGAACCACACATTCTTCAGGCGTTTCCCCTGCCTCGAACTTGCCGCCTAACCCATTCCATTTGCCTTCATGGATATCATTAACTTTTTTGTTTCGGTGCACCATAAGCGTGCAGCCGTCCTGTTTAACGTAACAGAGGGTGGCGAGGATCATATTTCCTCAACATCGCGCTCCCCGGCGAGCGCCGGGACTTCGTGAGCGGAGGGTTGAGACGCGTAGCGTCGAAATCCCGCACACCAGGCAGCGGTTAGTGAAAACATAAAGTAAGCAGTTTATGCGCGCTTCGTTTTCGCTCAGCGCGAATTTAACGGAAACATCTCTTCTAGCCCGCGCCAGATGTCGTCGCGCCAGGCGGTGTAGTTGTGCCCGGCAGAGAACTCGCGGTAACTGACGTTGTACTGCCGCTTATCGAGCAAGGCGACCATGCGGCGGTTGTCTTCGAGCAGCTCATCGAGCGTGCCCACGTCCATCCAGATCTTGATGCCGCGAGCGTGGTTATAGCGCACCAGGTCTACGACGGCAAAGTCGCGCCCCTCCCACGAGAACACTGCAGCCTGGCACAAGACCTTGCCAAAGATCTCGGGCATGCGCAGACCGGTGTACATGGACATGAGTCCACTGGCCGATGCGCCGAGCACAGCATACTCACCTGGATGCTGATCGATGTTCAATAGCCGGAGATGCTGGCGCGCCAAGGGCAGGACTTCGTCATCCAGCCAGGTGATAGTCGCGTCGGAGCACAGGTATTCCACGTTGCGACGGCTCTTGCCATTTTGCAGGAAGGCCATCGCGATAGGACGAATGCGCTTATCCGCAATTAAGTTGTCCACGATGGTGGCGAGCTTGCCACGATGCAGGTAATCATAGCCATCGTAGACAATCAGCAACGGGACCGCGCCGCTGACAGGCGGCTTGTACAAATACACATCCCGCTGACCGTCATCTTGCAGAAAACCGGTATCGATACGGTGGCGTGTAATGGTGCCCGTACGCACGCCCGCGCGGGGCATGAATATCGGTGCCGGTGTGCTCTCGGGCATGTAAAAAAAATTATTGCGGCTGCCCACCCCGTTGTTGACTGTGCGGGGGTTCAACGGGTCGAGGAATCTCTCTTCCGAGATGGGGTCGTAAAATGCGTACTCCACATACGCGTCGCGCGGGATGGTCAGGGAGCAGGACCAGATCGTTTTATCGGAAGCAGCCTTGCTATTTGGGGAGACGCGTTTGAACGGTTTCGGTTTCTCCTCCCAGTTGGTCAGGTCGCTGATCAGGTGCGGCGCGGACTCCCCTTCCCAGATGATCGTAGCACGATTGCCATTTACGCTGGGGTTGCCCGACTCGAGGGTGCGGCGGATAGTCAGGTCGGAGGGCGTCATTTGCTGAAGGTACCCATCAGCTCGCCTTGCGCCAGGATGTGCCCTTCCATTTCGCTGAGCACCTGTTCCTTGGTGGCTCCGGGCAGAAGACTGATGACCGTATCGAGGGCGTAAAGCTTGAAGTAGTAGCGGTGCGTGCCGCTTGGCGGGCACGGACCATCATAACCAATGTTGCCAGAGGAATTCTTGCCAACGAAGATCGCATTTGGGTCCACGTTCTTCCCCGTGATCGGCAGGTCTTCGGGCAGGCTGCGTCGATCGGCCGGGATGTTGAACAGAACCCAGTGGACCCAGGTGCCCATGGGCGCATCGGGATCATCCACGATCAGCGCGAAGGACTGGGTGCTGGCAGGCGGTTCGTTCCAACTGAGGGCCGGGGAGATGTTTCGGCCGGTGCATGCATATTTCGCGGGGATCAATTGCCCGTTCATGAACGCGTCGCTGGTGAGATCAAGAGACATGGTTGCCTCCGTTGAGGGTGTGAGAGAAGAGACCGGAGATTGAGAGATCGCCGGTTCAGAGGTGTTGGATGTTCCAGGCATCGCGGCGGGCGCACATGCAGCAAGCAACATGCCAACAATCAAACAAATAAAAAGGATACATCTCGTCATAAATTTTCTCTGCGTACTCCGGGGAACTGTAAAATAAAATCGGAACCATAGGCAAGGGATGGCGTTTGAAATCCGGTTTTCAGGTCGCCACTGAGGATGCGCTTCATGATAGCGACCGTGGTCAGGGCGGTACAAGTATATCCTTCAGGTGTGATTAATTTCGAGATGGCGCGTCCCCTATTGGGGTCAGTGACCTCGCCGACAAAAATCGCCGAGGCTGTCTTTCTTCGTTCCTGGTCTGGTCCTTTCAGGAACATGTTGATCCCGGACTTGAGAATACTTTTCACAATACGGTTATAGAACAGCGGTCCGATCACGCGCATGGCACGCAGCAGGCTGAGCTGTCCGGGGGATATGGCAAAGTAGGTTTCAATGTTTGGAATGCCCGTACTGTAGTAGGCTGTGCTGACATCGCCCCAGCCGACTGAAACGGCCTTGTTATAGCCGCGCCCGAAATCGATCTCACGCACATTCCAGGCCGGCGGGACCTGCACCAGCCTGCCATCGCGGCGGATGAGACCCTGCCTGTGCATGTTCTCTACAGCAGACTTGGCAGTGCCTTGCGAGACGCCTGCGCCCACGCCGCGCAAAAACAAACGGAACTGGTTTGCAGTCGGCAATCGTTTTTTCAGGTGTGCTGCCAGGCAGTCAGAGGGGACCACGTCGAACCCGGCGCCGGGTAGGAGCATAATGCCTGCTTCCTTGGCCGGACCGTCCATGGCGGCCAGCGCTTCGAAGCCGGGGATTTCGCCGCTGATATCCACATAGTGACGCTTCGTGCGCAGGCAAGCTTCGGCCATCTGGCGATATGTGTGCACGAACGGGCCCGCGCAGTGCAGTACCACATCCACGCCCTGCAGCACGGAATCCAATGTTTCCTTTTCATGCAGTGCAAAGGCGCGATAGTCAAGATTGTGCTTCTCTGCCTGCGCGACAAGCTTCTTCTTATTACGCCCCGCGAGGATAGGACGGAAGCCCTGTTCCAGCGCGTGATTCAAGATGAGTTGACCCGTGTAGCCGTAGGAGCCATAGATGAGGAAGTTGGTCATGTCTATCGTTTGTTTGAACGTTTAAACGTGCGAACGTTATAATCGTTTCACAAAATGCACGAGGCGATCGACCTCAAAATATCCCAATCGCAAATGTGCCTGGATGCTGCTTTCATTATCCAACCAGGTGTCTGATGCCATTTCCCTGCAGCCTCGTTCGCGTGCCCAATCCTCGGCGGCGTGCACCAGGTCTCGGCCGAGTTTTTGTCCGCGGATATGCTCATCCACGTACCAGGCTTCGATGTAGCCGACGGGCGAGGTTTCGCAGCCTTCGGCTTCCTCGCGGAGACTCGCTTCGAGAAAGGCCACCAGCTGTCCGTCCGCGTTCGAAGCGATAAAGATGGCGTAGTCAGGGTCTGACAGCTTGTTATCCAGATCCAGGCTCAGATAGTCCATGGGCGCTTCGGGCCACAGTTCATGGCGCATTCTCAGCCATTCCCCTTTGTCTTCATGTCCCGCGCGCTGGATAGCAAAGCTCATGCGGAGCATCCTCCATAAATCAAAGACCCTAAGGATACGCTTTACGAAAACCTTAGGGTCTAGTCTGGAACCTACCCTTCCTCTTCCTCGTCTTCGCCACTCCGTTTGGAAAGCCGGTGATCGAGCATCAACACGGCGGTGCCGCGTTCTTCAATTAACTTCAGTTTGGCAACCAGCTCGGCAGCGTTCTTTTCCTCCTCCACCTGCTCGTTGATGAACCAGTGCAGCATCACCTGCGCGGCATAATCTTTTTCTTTGAGTGCCAACTCATACAGGTCGTTGATAGATGCGGTGACCTTGGACTCATGCTCTGCCACCTGTTCTGCTACCTGGAGATTCGACTTCCAATCGGTCTCGGGCGCGTCGATGGACTTGAGGTACACACGCCCGCCGGCATCCAGAATAAAGTTGTAAAACTTCATGGCGTGCTCGCGCTCTTCATCCGCCTGCAGCCTCATCCAGTGAGCGAACCCGGTCAAATTTTTATCCTCAAAGTACGCGGCCATCGAGAGATAGAGATAGGATGAGAAGAACTCCTTGTTGATCTGTTCATTCATGGCATCCTGCATTGCTTTTCCAATCATACGAGCCTCCTTTTGCTCTATTATAGCTTTTCTCATTTGGACAGAATGAGATAAACAATTCCTGCGGCGACCACGACCCAGACCAAAACGATGATGAACGCGCCGAGAATGCCCACGTTCCCGTCTACGCCTCGAGTGGCTGCCGCTGCCCGGGCATCTGCCAACACCTCAGCAGGGATGAGCCGGACGGCCAGCCAGATGCCGCCCGGTGTGATGATCAGGTCATCGAGGTAACCCAGGACCGGAATGAAATCAGGGATGAGGTCAATTGGGCTGAATGTGTGCGCCACGACAAAGAAGATCAATACCTTCACATACCAGGGCGTGCGTGGGTCGCGGGCAGCCAGATAGATCGCCAGGGCTTCCTGCTTCAAAGCACGAGCGCGCGCTTTTAGTCGAGCGAGCATGGACAGCCTGGCGGCGTCACTCGCCATACACAAACAACTGGTTGAGGGATTCGTGACGGAGATTGCGGCGGATCGAGTCCGCAAAGATAGGAGCGACCGACAGGATCTTCAGTTTGGGATGTCTCTTTTCAGGCGGGATGTAGACAGTATCCGTGGTGATGATCTCGCGGATCTGCTCGATCTCTGCCAGTCTCTCGAGTCCGCCGCGGGTGAACACGCCATGGGTACAAATGACCAACACCTCCTCCACGCCCTCCGTGATCAGCATGCGGCACAGCTCATGGATGGACCCTCCTGTGGCGATCTCGTCATCGTAAACCACGGCGCGTTTGTGTCCGCGCACCTGGTTGCCCACCAGCCCGCGGATCTGCACTTCGGAGTCAGAAATACGTTCCTTGTTCCCGGCCGCGATCGGCAGCTTCAGCACGCGTGCAAAGCGCGCCGCGGATTTAGCCTGTCCCATATCGGGCGATACCATGATGGTGTTCTCCAGGTTCTGTGATTGAAGGTATTCCCGAAACACCACCCAGCTGCTTAATGGATCGGTGGGAAGGCTAAAAAAACCGTGCACCTGCGGGGAATGGAAGATCATGCTCATTACATGCGTTGCGCCGGCCGTCTTCAACAGGTCTGCCACCAGCCGGGCAGTAATAGAAATGCGTGGAGCATCTTTTTTATCGGAACGTGCAAAAGAGTAGTACGGGATGATCGCATGGACCTCGGACGCGGCAGCTCCGCGCGCGATGTCGAGCATCATCAACAGTTCCATCAAGTGGTCGTTTACCGGCTGCGAAAGCGACTGCACGATATAGACGCGGCGGTAGCGCATGGTGGCGCCCAGCTGAATATACATGTTATCGTTGCTGAAGCGCGTAATGTGCGTACCGTCCAGGGGTACCCCTAATTCATTCGCGATCTTTTCTGCCAGGGCAGGGTTGGAGCTGCCACTAAAAAAACGGACTTCATCTGCGGGGACTAAAGCTTTGGTCATTTGGCCTCACTCGAATAATCTTCTCTCATTCCTCATCGTAGGTGGCTATACAGGGTACGGAAGCGAATTATATTCCACGTTGGTTTCGGATTTCCCACGAAGTGGAATGCTCGCTAGCGCTCACCAGTTTTGCGCCCAGTCTCTCCAGCAAGCGTCTCGAGGCCGGGTTCTCTACTTCGCTGGCGGTGATCACCTGACAGAAACGATACGTGAATGCCCAGTCGATGAGAGCCTGCACCGCCTCGATCATGTATCCTTTTCCCTGGTAGGCGGCGTCGATGCCGTAGCCAATCTCCGTCGAGCCGGACCTGTCCGGGAATCCTTTGAAACCGAGCATTCCAGCGCCGGTGTTTTCCTCTTTGATCACGATCAACCAGTACGTGAACCAGGAATGCTGGGATGGTTCGGCCACCTTCATCTTCTCGATCTTCATTCGGATGGCACGTTCGACACGATCGTCCATCCAGGATCGGATCATGACGATGTTGAGCGTCTTTTCAAACGACTCGATATCCTGCAACACAAGTTCCGGTTGCTGAACATCCAGAGGGATGAGTTGCAGCCGCTGTGTATGGATGGAATTGTTCATCGGAGATCACCCGATCAGGCCAGAAATAAAACTGCCACCCCCGCGATGGCCAGGATCGTCCCGACGATGGCCGGCCAGCCGATCCGTTCTTTGAAGACGAAATAGCTGACCGGCAGGATGATCACTGGCGGCAACGCCATCAACGCAAGGTGTGCGCCCAATGGTGTGCATTATCCGCTGGTGGGCGGGATGAGGTCGACAGGTCATCTGTGTTCGACCTGTCACATTTCTTCCGTTCGTCAATAACTGAACTTTTCAAATACAATTGCATATTCGAGCAAGACTCTTATGAGTTAACTAGCAGTACTCCATAAGAAGTATAAGGGAATTGCAAAATTCAACCAGTAGAGACTCTCCGCATGAAGTTTCTCGGCGAAATCGCTGCTCTTGCAACTGCTTTTTTCTTTGCCATTACCGCATTGATCTTCACTTCGACAGGTCGCTCGGTCGGTTCACTGGTCACGAATCGCATGCGCTTGTTATTTGCATTGGTCTATTTGATTGTTCTGAATCTGATTGCCTTTCACGAACCCTTACCTTTTTCCGCAGACTCTTCACGCTGGCTGTGGTTGAGTCTTTCGGGGATCATTGGTCTTTCGCTCGGTGATGCGTTTTTGTTTCAGTCTCTGGTTTCGGTGGGAACCCGCTTAGGCAGTTTATTGTTAAGCTTGGCGCCAATCTTCGGCTCGATCATCGCCTGGATATTCTTCGGCGAGACATTGACCTTTTGGCAGATCACCGGCATCATCCTCGCCCTGGCAGGGATCGCCTGGGTGGTCGCTTCCCATGAAGAGCCACCGGATACACCGCAGGGTCACACCCGGCGTGGGGTGATCTTTGGTATCTTAGCCGGATTGGGTCAGGCAGTTGGGATTGTCTTTTCGAAGCAAGGCATGTTTGGAAATTTTTCTCCATTTCAGGCCAATGCCATCCGTATGCTTGCAGCGGTGCTTTTTATTTGGGTATGGGCTGCGTTTCGCGGGGAGGCAGGCAGCACATTTCGAGAGTTGCGCGGCAAACCACGTATCCTTGGGTTGCTGGCTTTAGGTGCTTTTATAGGACCTGTGCTTGGCGTATCTTCCTCGCTTTTAGCGATCCAGCACGTCGAAGTCGGGATAGCCAGCACACTTATTGCCCTCACCCCTGTGATTATTCTGCCGATCAGCTATTTCGGTTTCAAGGAAAAAGTTGGCTGGCCGGCCATTGTCGGGACACTACTCGCTATTGCTGGAGTTGCAATCTTATTTCTGGCATAAAATGAACTCGATTCAGCGCGGCTTGGGCGGCGGCTGTGGTCATGGAGTGATGATACCACCACTGCTACAACCCACTCGTGTTTCCTATCATCGTACGCGAAGCGTCAAACCGAGGTGCACGATTGTATATGGTCACAGTTAGTTGATTTTCATCGTGGTAGCCCCTTGAAAAACGATCTTGCCAGAAAACACCGTCAACTCGCACCGCATTTCTTTTAAGTCGCTGGTCCGCACCTGATACGGATTCCGATCCCAAACGGCGAGGTCGGCATACTTTCCGGCTTCGATGGACCCGATCTTTGTTTCGAGAAACATTTGGCGCGCAGCCCAGATCGTCACCGCTCGGAGCGCCGTGCGAACATCCACGGCCTCATTACGGCCGAAGGGATCGCCACCGTAGATATTCAACGCCGGCTGTCGGGTCATCGCAGCCCAAATGCCGTAGCGCGCTGGAAACGGCGTGACGCTGTAATCTGAACCATTCGCCCAGAGAATGCCCTTTCTCTGGAAGGTGGCAAACGGATTGAGCCGGCGGGACCTGGCTCCGAAGTTTCCAGCATAAGTATCACCGATCCACCATGTGAACGCGGCTGAGGGTTCGGGGTAGCCAGCATCAAAATCGCGCTGGAGCGCGGCCATCACATCGAGCGCATGATCCGTCGGGATGTTGCAGTGGATGATCCCGTGGCGCAATCCATGCTTGGGGTTGCTTCGTAGCGCGTTCGCATAACTGTCTACCACAAGATCGATCGCCCGGTCACCGATCGCGTGGATGCCAATGTGGAGGCCGGCATCGTGATACATTCCTATCATCTTGCGAAGCGTATCCGGGTCAATGTTTGGATACCCGCGATTACCTTCGTCTCTACCGGTAAAGTCCACATTCCAGTCATCATACATCCAGGCGGTTCGGGCGCCACCACTGCCGTCGGCATATAACTTGACTCCGCCCGGGATCAGATGATCATCGCTGTTTGCATTATGGGGGCGCATCATCCTCCCTCGTTTCGCAATTAACTCCCGTGCGTCGTCCATGGATGTGCCTCCATACCACAGCGTGAAGGCCCGCACGGTTAACTCGTTGTTCGCCAGCACGCGCCGATATGCCTCCCAGGTTTTGTCGGAGATCTCCGGATCCTTAACACCTGTCATCCCCTCGGCATTGAACGCCTTAGCCATCTGCCGGATTCCCCGTTCCAGTTCAGCATCTGTGAGCGGTGGAATCAAAGCAGTTACCAAATCTTGTGCCGTCTCCTTCAAGACTCCGGTCGGATGACCGCTGGAATCGCGATCAATCGTGCCGCTGGGCGGGTCCGATGTTTCCCTGTGAATTTTTGCTAACCGGAGCGCGGCGCTATTGGCTACGCCATAGTGACCGGTTGTGTGGCTGAGCCAGACCGGATGTCCCGGCGCGACGATATCCAGGTCCTGGACGGTGATCAGGCGGCGCTCCTTAAATTTGCCCTCATCCCAGCTGCGTCCCTGTATCCATTGGCCTGCTGGCACATCTTTTGCTCGTTTGGCGATGGCTTCCTGCACATCGTTGATGCTCTTCATGTCGGGATAACTCAAATCAAGGGTATCCGGTCGATTGAATTGGCTCGGGCTGAAGTGGGCATGGGCATCCAGCAGCCCCGGCGTGACTGTACGCCCATCGAGGTCAATGTGTCGTGTATTCGGTCCGGCAAGAGAATCAATGAATGCCGTACCCCCCACGGCGACGATTCTCTCCCCTTGGATCGCAACGGCCTCCGCGATACGATCGCTCGCGTCCACGGTGATGACAGTGCCGTTGACGAGGATCAGGTCAGGTGGCGCGCTCACCGTTCGCGCTTGATGATCTCTGGATGGCATAGGGAAATTTGTTTTTGAATGAAGATAATGATTGCTAAATCCCTTTTGAACCACTGAGTCACGGAGACACTGAGGAAAATTAAGAAAACTCCGTGACTCAGTGTCTCTGTGGTTAGGAATAGCGCCGGTTATTCAGTTCCACGCAAGCGTGGATCCAGTGCATCGCGCAGTCCATCCCCAATCAGGTTAAAAGCGGCAACGGTGAACAGAATGGCC
>DATHTL010000182.1:0-12046 GCA_035463255.1 Anaerolineales bacterium
GAGGCAAGAGTAAAAGCGGAAGCAATCCGAAAGCGCGCCCAGGAACAGGCTGAGCAGGAGCGCAAAGCCATTCTTGATCGTGCCCGGGAGGATGCCGAGCGTCTCCGCGGACAGGCAGTAGCGACCGCCCAACTGAAAGCACGTTCCCTGCAATTGACCAGTCGCGAACAATTGCTGGATCGCGTTTTCCAAACCGTGAGGGAAAGACTGGCGGATATCCAAAAGCGACCAGATTATGATCAGATCGCCGCATTATTGCTTCGAGAAGCATTGGTGCAGTTAAGAGTGAATAAAGCGCAAATCAGAGCAGATAAAACGACACAAGCAATTCTCGAGAAACGAACACTGGACGAATTATCCAGGGAACTAAATGGACAATTCACCAGTGCAGGTACCCTTGAAGAGGGCACAGGCATTATTGTAGATGCAGCAGATGGAAGATTAAATTATGACAACACACTGGAGACCCGGCTCCAGCGATTGGAGAGTTCCCTGCGCTCCTCTGTGTACAAGATGTTGATTGGAGAACAGTTATGAGTGAACGAGTTGGAACCATCACATGGATCAGTGGACCCGTGGTCCGAGCTCGCGGGTCTCGCAATATTGGTATGCTAGAGCTGGTCGAAGTGGGGGATGAGCATTTGGTTGGGGAAGTGATCGGTCTGGATGGCGACCAGATTACCGCCCAGGTCTATGAAGAGACATCGGGGATGCAACCGGGCGCGCCAATTTTTGGAACAGGATTGCCTTTGTCTGTCGAATTGGGGCCCGGTCTCATCCAGAGTATTTATGATGGCGTGCAGCGCCCGCTGCCATTGATCGAGGAAGCAACCGGCTCATTTATCAGCCGCGGCGCCAGCTTCGACTCGATCAGCCGCGAGAAGCGCTGGAAGTACGAATCCAGGGTCAAGGTCGGCGATGAGGTGAAAGGCGGCATGATCCTTGGCATCGCCATGGAAACCGAAACGTTCGAACATCGCGTCATGGTTCACCCGGATGATAAGGGTACGATCACCTGGGTTGCCGAGCCTGGTGAGTACACCGTGACCGAGCCCATCGCTCGATTGAAGATGGGAAGGGAAGAAAAAGATTTAACGATGTTCCAGCGCTGGCCGGTTCGTCGTCCCCGCCCGTTTGTTCGGCGTCTTGGTCATAAAGTGCCCTTGATTACAGGTCAACGCATTCTAGACACTTTCTTCCCCGTTTCGAAAGGTGGCGCGGCAGGTATTCCAGGTCCGTTCGGTTCAGGGAAGACCGTCACTCAGCACAGTATCGCCAAGTGGGCAGACGCGCAGGTGATTGTTTACATCGGCTGCGGCGAACGCGGCAATGAGATGACCGAAGTGCTGCAGGAATTCCCCCACCTCGTTGACCCTCGCTCAGGTCGCCCCCTGATGGAGCGCACCGTGCTGATCGCCAACACGTCGAATATGCCAGTGGCGGCGCGGGAAGCCAGTATTTACACGGGCATTACCATTGCTGAGTATTATCGCGATATGGGTTACAGCGTGGCACTCATGGCAGATTCGACCTCTCGTTGGGCAGAAGCCTTGCGCGAGGTTTCCGGCCGCCTCGAGGAAATGCCGGCGGAAGAAGGATACCCTGCATACCTGGCAGGTCGCCTGGCGGAATTTTACGAACGAGCCGGCTCTGTGGAAACCCTGAACGGAAGCCAGGGCTCGGTGAGTATCGTGGGCGCGGTGTCTCCTCCCGGTGGTGACTTCTCTGAGCCGGTAACCCAGCACACGAAGCGCTTCATCCGCTGCTTCTGGGCACTGGACAAGTCGCTGGCCTCTGCTCGGCACTTCCCTGCCATCAACTGGCTGGATAGCTACAGTGAATATATCGATGATGTCGCAGATTGGTGGCGCGAGCAGGTCGGCAAGGACTGGTTTGCCATGCGCAACCGCGCCATGGAGTTATTGAGTGAAGAAAACCGCTTGTCGCAAATCGTCAAGCTGGTGGGTCCTGATGCCCTGCCGTATGCAGAGCGGATGATCCTTGAAACATCCCGCCTCATCCGTGAAGGGATATTGCAGCAGAACGCCACAGATCCTGTCGATGCCTATTCGCCGATCGAGAAGCAGATCCGCATGCTGGAACTCGTTCTTTATTTCCATGAGCGAGGTATGAGCATTATCAAGCGAGGTGCTCCCATTAACTTGATCCACGATTTGCCTGCCGTGGATATGTTGATCCGTATGAAATCCAATGTTTCAAACGATGACCTGAGTAAATTTGATGATATTCAAAAAGCAATTGACGAACAGATGAGTCAATTAGATGCGGAGTACAGATGACCGAAGCAACCGTACTTGGCGGACAGGAAGTCGTAGGTGTTGGCCGTATTGAAGGGCCAATTTTGATCGTAGAAGGCGCAACAAACGTCAGTTACGATGAGGTCGTGGAAATTCGCGACTCTAGGGGTCAGCTTCGCCGTGGACGTGTTCTGGAAGTCGGCGAGGGAACGGCGGTGATCCAGGTGTTCGCGGGTTCCACCGGCTTGTCCGTTGACGGAACCCGCATCCGTTTTCTCGGTGAGACGCTACACATGCCTGTCGCTGAGGAAATGCTGGGACGCGTATTTGATGGTCTGGGCAATCCGATTGACGGCGGCCCACAACCCCTGACCGATCGTTACGCGGACGTAAACGGCCAACCCATCAACCCGACTGCGCGCATCTATCCGCGCGATTACATCCAAACAGGCATTTCCACTATCGATGGGTTGAACACTCTCCTGCGTGGACAGAAACTGCCCATCTTCTCGGGCGCAGGTATGCCCCATGACCAACTCGCCGCCCAGATCGTTCGTCAGGCTACCCTGGGAAAACAGGCTGGAGCCGCCGCGGACGCCGAATCCGAACAGTTTTCCATCGTGTTTGCGGCGATGGGTGTAAAGAATGACGTGGCAGATTACTTCCGCCGTTCTTTCACAGAAAGCGGAGCCCTGACCCGGGTGGCAATGTTCCTGAATCTGGCGGACGATCCTCCGGTGGAGCGCATCGTGACCCCCCGTGCGGCGCTAACGCTGGCAGAGTATCTCGCTTACGAACGCGAGATGCACGTGTTGGTAGTGCTCACGGATATGACCAACTACGGCGAAGCCTTGCGACAGATCTCCAATATCCGCGGTGAGGTGCCAAGCCGCAAGGGTTACCCTGGGTATCTTTACAGCGATCTTGCCTCTTTGTATGAACGCACAGGTCGTGTGCGGACAAGCAAAGGCTCGATCACACAGATCCCCATCCTGACGATGCCCAATGATGATATTACGCACCCGATGCCGGACCTGACCGGTTACATCACCGAAGGGCAGATCGTGCTCGGGCGTGAACTCTCGTTCGCCGGTGTGTATCCGCCGGTGACCGTTCTTCCCAGTCTTTCCCGTCTGATGAAGGACGGCATCGGCAAGGGCCGCACCCGCGACGACCATCCCCGCTGGGGGGCGCAGCTCTATGCTGCATATGCCAGAACCCAGGATGTGCGTGCGCTGGCTTCGGTCATCGGTGAGGAAGAACTGAGCGATACCGATCAGAGATATCTCAAGTTCGGGCGCGCATTCGAGCAGGAGTTTGTCAATCAAGGCTTCACGGAGAACCGGTCGATTGAGCGCACTCTCGAGATCGGCTGGAAGCTGCTTTCCATGCTACCGAAGACAGAGCTCACCCGCGTGACCCTCGAAGAGATCGAAAAATACTACAAAGGCGAAGATGCCGCAAATTAATGTAGCTCCTACTCGTACAAACCTGATCCGACTCAAGAAGGAACTTCGCTTTGCGAAAGAAGGGTATGAGATTCTAGACCGCAAGCGCGAGGCATTAACAGGTGAGCTCGTCCGCGTCGCAAAGGAAGCGGACATGGTCCAAAAGGAAGTCTGGGCGCTGCTCGAGACCGCGTATGGCGCCATGGAAAAGGCGCGCCTGGTCATGGGCAGCGATCACGTGGAATGGGCGGCTCTGGCGGTCAACAAAACTGTGGACGTCCACCTCAAGCTGCGCGGCATTATGGGTGTAGCAATTCCCCAGATCACCGCGAGTGGCGAACCGCCGAAGCTGCTGTACAGTCCCGGTGATACCGCTGCCGTGCTGGATGAAGCCAGCACGGCGTTCCGCGACGTTTTGTTGCGTATTCCACAGCTATCCATGCTGACAGCCACAGTGTGGCGGCTGGCAAACGAATTGCGCAAAACCCAGCGCCGCGTGAATGCACTTCAGTACATTTTTATCCCGCAATATCAGGAGACGATCGCTTTCATTGTCAGTTCGCTAGAAGAGCGAGAGCGTGAAGAAACATTCCGCTTGAAATGGCTCAAAACGAAACTGACAAAGCCCACTGTGAGAATTCACCATTACGAACTTGGACAGGGTGACTTTGGTGGTTGAGAGCCTCGCGTCTTGATCGTCTGCTCCCTTGAAAAGCGCGTGCGCGACGAGATATTTCGGTTCAAGTGGTTGAAGGCAAACATGGCGAAAGCTGCCGGCTGATTTATAATAGTTCTGAGATTCCGCCAAGTTAATAAAGCAGGATAAGGAGTTGCTATGCAGATCGGCATACTGGGTTCGGGAGTGACTGCACAAACAATCGGTTCCAAGCTTGTCCAACTCGGTCATGAAGTGATGTTGGGATCGCGTGATGAAGCGAATCCTCCGGCCGTGGCCTGGGCCAAGGAAGAGGGCGGGCAGCATGCCTTATATGGCACCTTTATGAACGCAGCTTCGTTTGGAGAGATTATTTTCAATTGCACACTGGGCTCTGCCTCTATGAATGCACTCCAGCAGGCAGGCGAGGAGAATTTACGGGGCAAGATTCTCATCGATACTTCGAATCCGCTTGACCGTTCTACAGATATGTGGAGTCTGACCGTCTGCAACGATGACTCTCTGGGCGAGCAGATCCAACGGGCTTTCCCTGAGACGAAGGTTGTGAAAACACTCAATACGGTGAATGCGAATGTGATGGTCGACCCTGCCAAGCTGCTGGAACAGACACATGTTTTTGTGAGCGGCGATGACATCGAAGCCAAGGCGACGGTTGTGCGCATTCTGCGCGATTGGTTTGGCTGGAAGCAGATCATCGACCTCGGTGGGATTGAAACTGCCCGAGGGGTGGAAATGTATGTGCTACTCTGGCACCAACTGAGGAACGCCATCTCCTCACAACGGTTCAATCTCAAGATTGTGACGTCCGGGTAAAAAGTAGTTTTTAGAGAAAAACGGAGGCTCGTTTATCGAGCCTCCGTTTTTGTTTTCTTGGAGGGTGGGTTTCGCAAAGCGTCTCGCCAGATGTCGAATTGCCGGAGCCTGGCCTACTTCTTCTTATGGTTCGTGGTGGGAATCTCGCGTGGCTCCACCATGCCCCAGCGTGACGCGCCGAGATAAAGAATCTCCAGAATCAAATCCTCGTAGCGAATACCTTCGGCCTTGCTTTGCAGGCAAAGATCGCTGTAATCGGGAGTTAGCCCAGGGAGCGTGTTGATCTCGATGACCCGCGGGTTACCATCCTTGTCGAGCCGGATATCTGTCCGGGAGATATCCAATGTGTTTAGAACGATGTGGGCGCGCAGGGCAAAGTGCTTTAGTTTCTTTTCCAGCTCGGGCTCGATCTCAGCGGGGCAAAAATATCCGGGAGCGCCTTCTTCACCCACATCTTTCGATTTGGCAGCCTGGCTGTACACCATGGGCGTCACGGAACGTGTCATGTCCAGTTCAAGGACAGGGAAACGGTGGAAGCCGTCCTTCTCGTACCAGTCCGGGTGGCGGGAATACAGCTTTGCATCCGAACGTCCCAGAATACCAACAGTGAATTCACGGCCGGGCAGGAACGTCTCGACCAGCGCGGGCTGCTGGTAGGTATTGATAATATATTGAGCGCGTTCCCGTAATTCGCTTTCCTTATTGACGATAGCGTTCATGTCCACGCCCATGCCGGTCCCTTCCCGGGCAGGTTTGACGAAAAGTGGGAACTCCAGCTCCGGGCGAAGAGGCTCCTCGCCCGTGTTGAATTCCTGAAAGGGCGCCACCGGCAGGCGGCGGTCGCGCCAGATACGTTTGGTCAGCGTTTTATCGAGCGAGATGCCATTGGTCAGCACGCGTGAACCGGTGTAGGGAATGCGCAGCATCTCCAACAGGGCCGGGACCTGGGCTTCACGTGCATCACCACCGAGGCCTTCGGCGATATTGAAGCAGATATCGGGTCTTTCGTCTCGCAGCGCGTAGGGGAGGTCTCTGTCAGCCTGGATAAAGACTGTTTCGTGTCCGTCCGTTTCAAGGGCGGCCCGGATCGAATTGATCGTCTCGATATGGTCAAAATCGGCGAAAGCATCCGGGGGGACGCCCTCAGGCTTTTGTAAAGTTTCGTCCTTGATGTTGGCAAGGACGGCGATTTTCCAGTACCTTTTCAGGCGAGGACTGGGGGGCTTATCTTCTCCATGAGAAAGCATTTTTGCTCCTTAATCGAACAAAATTTCGTGGGAAGTATACGCCATACGAAACACTTGGCAAGGGTTGGAGACTTAAAAGATGTTGAGAACCTTGCGAAGGTTGCCATACACAGATTGCCCTGCTCAGATGATCTCTGCAGGGCTCATGATTGTGCCGAAAAACATTTATAACTAGACAATGAAGGTTCTTTCAGGTATCATTGGTTCGATTGTGCTGCTCCTCACGAAGGCTAGCCGCCAGGGGCATTGCACAACCACTTTGAAGAGCGTAAATGAAAAATAGCGCATCCGCCCGGATAAATACCTTATCCGGGCTCTTGTACGTAATTAGAATCTTGCGTGGAGGAATTGATGACAGACCTGATCAAGCAGATTGCAGGTGATTTGCAGAAGCAAATCGAGGGATTTGAACCTGAGCTCAATATCAGCGATATTGGTACGGTAATGGAAGCGGGGGATGGCATCGCCCGCGTGCACGGGCTCGCCAATGTAAAAGCGCAGGAACTTGTGCAGTTTGCTAACGGGGTTATGGGGACGGCGTTCAACCTGGAAAAAGACAGTGTCGGCGTAATCATCATGGGCAACTACGAGGGGATCGTCGAGGGCATGTCGGTGCGTGGAACGGGGCGCATCGCTTCCGTCCCCGTTGGGGATGCCATGATCGGTCGCGTGGTCAACGCTCTGGGCGAGCCAATTGACGGCAAAGGCCCGATCGCGACGACCGGGTTCCGACCCATCGAGCGCATCGCCCCCGGCGTGGTCCAGCGCCAGGACGTGGATACCCCTGTCCAGACCGGCATCAAGTCCGTCGATGCGATGATCCCCATCGGGCGCGGCCAGCGTGAGCTGATCATCGGCGACCGCCAGACCGGCAAGACTGCCCTGGCGATCGACGCGATCATCAACCAAAAAGGCCAGGATCTGATCTGTATCTATGTGGCAATTGGTCAGAAAAAAGCTGCCGTTGCCCGGACGGTTGGT
Source organism: Anaerolineales bacterium (assembly GCA_035463255.1). Classification (GTDB taxonomy): domain Bacteria; phylum Chloroflexota; class Anaerolineae; order Anaerolineales; family Villigracilaceae; genus Defluviilinea. The sequence goes on from DATHTL010000182.1 coordinate 7,424, forward strand.
ATTCTCGAACGAAATGGGGCCATGGATCATACAATTGTGGTGGTTGCTGCTGCGGATGAGTCTGCAGCGCTGCAATACATTGTGCCCTACTCTGGCTGTGCGATTGGCGAAGAGTTCCTCGAAACAGGACGTGACGCCCTCATTATCTATGACGATCTTTCCAAGCACGCCTGGGCATACCGCCAGGTCTCTTTGCTCCTGCGCCGCCCGCCCGGACGTGAAGCTTATCCTGGTGATGTGTTCTATCTCCACTCACGCTTGCTCGAGCGCGCTGCGCGCCTTGCCAATAAGTATGTGATCGTGAAAAAAGATTTCAGCGCTGCGATGGCTTCTGAAAGCGATGCCGTCAACGGGCAGGTTTACGCCGGCCCCATCTCCAAAGACGAAGCCGAAGAAGCCCGCAAGCAGATGGAAAACCCGGACGATTATACGATCGTCAAGGTCCAGGGCACCGGAGGCTCTCTCACAGCGTTGCCCATCATCGAAACACTGCTCGGCGATGTTTCGGCATATGTGCCTACGAACGTGATTTCGATTACAGACGGACAAATCTATCTCGAGACCAACCTGTTCAATGCTGGTATTCGTCCGGCGGTGAACGTAGGTATCTCGGTCTCGCGCGTGGGTGGTGATGCCCAGACAAAGGCAATGAAGCAGGTGGCAGGTCGTCTGCGCCTGGATATGGCTTCGTACCGCGAGCTGGCTGCATTTGCGTTGATGGCATCTGATCTCGATAAGGCAACCCAGCAGCAGCTGGGTCGTGGTCAGCGGATGCAGGAAATTCTCAAGCAGCCGCAGTATTCTCCGATGTCTCTTTCGGACCAGGTGATTGTGCTGTTCGCAGGCACCAATGGCTACGCCGATCAGGTTCCTGTGGGGAGCATGGCGCAATGGCAGGCAGATCTGCTTAAGTTCATGGAGACTTCCTACCCCGAAATCGGGCGGGATATTACCGAGAAGAAGATGATCACGGATAGCAACCGCGCCAGCATGGTGAAAGCGCTGGATGCGTTCCGTCACTCCTGGCAGGCATAAACCATGGCATCAGCACGTGAGATGCGGCTGCGCATCAAAAGTGTAAAAAATATATCCCAGGTGACGCGCGCTCTTGAAGCGGTCAGTGCGGCAAAGGTTCGTAAAGCAATTCAGGCGTTGAATGCAACCCGCTCTTACGCATCGAAGGCCTGGCAGGTCCTGACTCATATCACAAACCAACCCGGGACCGTAAACCTTCACCCGTTGTTGACACCCCGTAAGGATCCCAGGAATGCGCTTGTGATCGTAATGACGGCGGACCGCGGTCTGGCGGGCGCGTACAACACGAATATCATTCGTTTTGTTTTGCAGCGCTTTGAAAAATATCATCTCCCGGTCAAATACATTACCGTGGGGCGCAAGGGGCGGGATTTGCTCATGCGCATGCGAAAACCGATTCTGGCGGATTTCAGCAACCTGCCATCTGCCCCGAAGTTCGGCTCGATCTCGGCCATTGGCAGGCTGGCGGTGGATGACTTCATCATCGGTGACGTGGACGAGGTCTTCCTAGTCTATACCGATTTCGTGAGCATGGCTCGCCAGGTGACCAATGTGAAAAGGCTGCTTCCCCTGGAGATCAGCAGAGACCAGCTTGTGACGGATTTTGGTGAGCATCACACGGGTCCCGCCGCAGCCTATGAGTTCGAGCCTGATCAGCAGGAAATTCTCGACGAGATGATTCCGCGCTTTACCGCGCTGCAGATCTACCAGGCCGTGCTGGAGTCGCAGGCCAGTGAACATGCCGCCCGCATGGTGGCGATGCGGAATGCCACGGATAATGCCAAGGAGCTAGTCACCGCATTACAGCTGGAATATAACAAGGTTCGCCAGCAGGCGATCACAAGCGATATCTTAGACATTGTGGGCGGCGCGGAAGCGCAAGTCGCTCAATAATTGGAGGAGCAATTATGGCAAACCATGCTAATGGTGCAACAGGTCGTGTTGTACAAATTCTGGGCGGTGTGGTGGATGTAGAATTCCCCGAGGGTGACATTCCCGATCTTTTTGAAGCGATTACGGTCGAACGTTCTGAAAAGGAACCACTCGTTCTTGAAGTACAAAAGCACATTGGCGCTCACTGGGTCCGCACCGTTGCTATGGATGCAACGGACGGTCTGCAACGCGGTGTACCTGCCCGGGCAACGGGTGCGCCCATTATGGTCCCCGTTGGACCTGCCACTCTCGGGCGTATTTTCAACGTGCTGGGCCATCCCGTGGATAATAAAGGCGAAGTGGATGCGGCGACGCATTATCCCATCCATCGGCCAGCGCCCCCCTTCGAAGAACAAGTCACCCGCGTGGACGTGTTCGAAACCGGCATCAAAGTTGTTGACTTGATCGCCCCCTTCACCAAAGGCGGCAAGACGGGCATCTTCGGCGGCGCCGGTACCGGCAAGACAGTCATCATCATGGAATTGATCCGCTCGGTCGCCACCGAACATGAAGGCAACTCGGTGTTTGCAGGCGTGGGCGAACGGACACGTGAAGGCACGCAACTTTATCGAGAAATGCTCGAATCAGGCGTGATGAAAGACACCGTCATGGTCTACGGTCAAATGAATGAGCCGTCTGGCGTGCGCCTGCGCGTGGCACTCACTGCTCTTTCCATGGCTGAATATTTCCGTGATCAGGGCCGGGATGTGTTGCTCTTCATCGACAACATCTTCCGCTTCTCGATGTCAGGTTCCGAGGTGTCCGCGCTGCTTGGGCGTATGCCCTCGGCGGTGGGATACCAGCCAACGCTTGCAACCGAAATGGGTGAGCTGCAGGAACGGATTACCTCTACCCGCACTGGCTCGATCACGTCCATGCAGGCCGTGTACGTCCCTGCGGATGACTATTCTGATCCCGCGCCGGTGGCGACGTTTACCCACCTCGACGCGACGATCGCCCTGGAGCGTTCCATCGTGGAGAAAGGGATTTATCCGGCCGTGGATCCACTCGGTTCCACCTCCCGGATCCTGGATCCCAATATCGTGGGCGAGGAACATTACCGTACCGCACGCGAAGTCCAGCGTGTGCTGCAGCGCTACAAGGATCTGCAGGATATCATCGCTATTCTCGGTATCGATGAGTTGAGCGAAGATGACAAGCTGATCGTGGCCCGCGCCCGCAAGATCGAGCGTTTCTTCTCGCAGCCCTTCTTCGTAGCGGAGCGTTTTACCGGTATCGAAGGGCGCTATGTGCCGCTCAAGGAGACTGTCCGCGGCTTCCGCGAGATCCTCGATGGAAAATGTGATGACCTGCCCGAACAGGCCTTTATGATGGCGGGTACCATCGAAGATGTCCGCGAAAAGGCCGATAGAATCGCAAAGGGTGCATAATAACTATGTCATTGCAAGCGTACTTTGCGACGCGATCTCCTCTTTGGGCAATTTGCTCATTCAAGTTGAGATTGCTCACCTGCATGATTTGCTTAGCAAATCACGTGCGGTGCCAGTGTCGTCGGGCTACCGCCCTCCTCGCAATGACAGGAACGTAAACTATGACCATTCGCTGTGAAATCGTTTCCCAGGATCGCACTGTCTTTCAGGGTGATGTGGATATCGTTATCTTGCCCGGCGCGGCAGGTGAGATGGGCATTCTGCCTCACCATGCACCTGTGCTGGCCATTCTGAAATATGGTGTGATCAAGGTCCGTCATAACGGCAAGGAAGAGTTGTTTGCCGTTGCGGGGGGCATGGCCGAAGTACAACCCGATGTTGTTACCATCCTGGCTGACGCAGCGGAAAATGTGGAAGACATCGATATCACCCGTGCCCAGGCTGCCAAAAAGCGTGCCGAAGATGCGCTGGCTCAGCTCAAGCCGGAGGATCAGGATGCATATCTCAGAATGGAGGCTGCACTGCGGCGTTCCAATCTGCGGTTGGAGGTAGCTCGCCGCTATCGTAGATCCAGAGATACATATACGGAAAAAGACGCTTCGATGTAGCGAATTGCTATTTCGCGCAGAGACACTTTCTCAGAATTGTAGGCACCGTGGCAATGTTCTCGAAAGACCTGGGTATTGACCTGGGCACCATGTTTACTCGCCTCGCTGATAGCACGCAAGTTCTTTCAGAGGAGCCGACCATTGTAGCAATTGAAGTTGCTGACCAAAAGATGGTAGCAGTAGGCCAGGAGGCGCGCGACATGTATGGCCGCGTCCCTGAAAGTATTGAAGTGGCCCGGCCACTCAAGAACGGGGTGATTGCCGATTACGAAATCACAGAGACTCTGCTTTCCTATCTGCTTCAACGCGTCAGCGGATCCATGCGTATCTTCCGCCCCCGCGTCATGATTACTGTTCCATACGGGGTCACCAGTGGGGAGCGCCGCGCGGTCTATGAGGCTGTGCTGGAAGCGGGCAGCCGTGAGGCATATCTAATTCAACAGCCGCTTGCCGCTGCCCTTGGCGTCGATCTGCCCATCAACTCGCCTTCAGGCAATATGGTCATTTGCCTGGGCGGTGGGTGTACCGAAGCCGCAGTGATGGCCATGTATGGCATCGTCTCTGCGGAAACACTGCGCGCGGGTGGGATCGATCTCGATGAAGCGATCGTCAATTATGTTCGCAGGAAATATGGAATTGTAATCGGCCAGGTGACC
>DATHTL010000183.1:0-7122 GCA_035463255.1 Anaerolineales bacterium
GTGGGATATACGGGCTCCTTGTGATTTTCATCCGGTACATACTGGATATATACATCGGCAGTACCATTTGTTGACACATTGTAAGCAATGACCTGCGTATGAATTGCATTGGCTAGCCCATTGCCGCGTAGGTCAATGCAGGCTGATGGTGCCAGGATGGTGCCTGAAAAAGTGCCGCTTCCATTTCCTCTGTATTGGATGACTTGTGAGTTCTTATCGTTAAAGTCTGGGCAGGGAACTGCTGGAGGTGGTTTGTAGGCGATGACCATGTAGTAGTCTTCAAACTCACCACTGCTTGTTGGCGTGCCGGAAAAACCACCCCCCCCGGCAAACTTCAACTCGAATTCTGCATCTGTCACATAAAGGGTGGCATTCTCTAGATGAATATCCATCTGGTCGTAAGCATCCATATCGGAGATGCAGTACACGCCGTTTTCAAAGGTGGAGCCGCTGGATGGAGGTGGTAGCCCAATATCTCCCTCGCCATCGCCATCACATGGGTTTTCCGGCATGATTTTAAGAACGTCAGCAGGGTAATCGATAGCTTTTCCCGTTTTGGGTGTACACTCCCACGTACCGTTCGCCTCACCACCAAGTGGGACCGATGCACAAGTGCCCGGATCGACAAAGTCAACAGATTCTGCTATTTTGGAGTAGGCACAACCATTCGAATAGAGTCCGGATCCTTTGATCTTCCATCTTGCAGAACTCGTGCTTCCTGTTGTAAAACCACAGGGAGTGGACTTGTTCGGATTTAAACCTACGATCGCGTTTCCATCAAACAGTGACGCTCTATAATAACCACACGCCCGCGATGTTGCTGTCACAGCCGTCGTGACTTCATCCCTGCCGATCACGCGTGCGAAGGTTGTGTCTACATATGAAACGATATCTACGGTGATATCTTTCCCCGCCGTGTCACCCGGGCAGAGGCCCGACGCAGGCGTGATGTCCACCACTGTGACGGTTACATCGTTTGTGTCGCCGTTGTCATAGCCATTGTCTGTAGCCCGGTCCTCTGCTTTCTGCTCAAGATCGGCCAGTGAAATGGAATTGTTCCTTGTGTAGGCAAGAGCCGCTGCCATCACAGCGGTGTCTGCTGCGTTTTGGGCGTGTCGTTTAGTCGAATATACCCGGCTGCCATCGATGGCCAGGGCAGCAAACGCAAACAAGCCAATGGCTGCCAGCACGATCAAAATGAGCGCCTGTCCCTTTTCGCTTGCTTTGAAGAACATAATGAAGCCTCCTTGATGAATGATGATGCGCGACTTTTACATGACGTTGATGATTATCTTTGGATACAAAATGACGCTTTTCGGTCTTGAAAAGCGGGTGGACTACTCCATTTTGCGTTTTGGTAAGGTTCAACAATCTGCTGTCGAAATGACAAAGGCCACAAATCGAATCAAAACGAGTCTGGATCTTGACTCCAGACTCGTCAGAACAATCATCAAATAGTTTTCTTAATAATACTCCTGAGAATCTGCAGGAGTGCCTTACATCCACATTACACGAGGTTACACATTTCGTGCAAAGCTCATTCCACAGTCACCGATTTTGCGAGATTCCTAGGCTGGTCCACGTCAAGTCCGCGCAGCGCCGCAATGTGATATGCAAGCAGCTGAAGGGGGAGGACAGTAATCACAGGAGAAAGCATCCAGGGTGTTTCGGGAATCCAGAGCACATGATCCGTCATGCTTTTCACCAGTTCATCGCCATCGGTTGCCACCGCGATCACCACGCCACCGCGCGCTTTGGCCTGCTGGATCTGCGAGACCATCTTTTCACGCCACGGGTCCCGGGGCGCCAGACAAAGCACAGGCATGTGTTCGTCGATGAGAGCAATGGGACCGTGTTTCATTTCACCCGCAGGATATCCCTCCGCATGAATGTACGAAATCTCTTTTAACTTCAGAGCGCCTTCATAGGCAATCGGCATATTGATGCCGCGCCCCAGATAGAGGCAGTCACGAATGTCTTTCAATGCATGTGCGACGACTTCCACCTCATCCTCGCGCTCGAGTGTGCGCCCGACCAGATCAGGGATCAAGCGCAAGTCTGAGACGAGCTGCTTGCGCGTCTTTTCGTCAATAGCGCCGCGCAGGTCGGCCAGCAGGATCGCCAGCATGTACTGGTCCACCAGCGGGGCAGTGAAGGCCTTGGTCGAGGCCACACCAATTTCCGGTCCGGTTTGCATCGAGATGAAGCCATCTGCCACGCGCATGGCCTGTGACCCGATCGCGTTCACGATGCTCCAGATCATTGCGCCTTTGCGGCGTCCTTCTTCCATGGCAGCCAGGGTATCGGCCGTCTCACCAGACTGTGAGATGGCCAGCACCACGGACCTTTCATTAAGGATTGGATCACTGTACCGGAACTCCGAGGCGATCACCACTTCTACCGGCACGCGCGCGATCTTTTCGATCAGATATTTCCCCACCATGCCCGCATAGGCGGCTGTGCCGCAGGCGGTGATGTAGATTTTCTCGATCTTCCTGGCGGTCTCCTCGGTGAGGTGCAGCTCGGGGAAGCGGATCTTCCCGTGGACAAAATCGACCCGTCCCGCAAGTGTATCGGTCAGCGCCCGCACCTGCTCGTGGATCTCTTTCTGCATGAAGTGACGGTATTCGCCTTTCTCGGCCGCCACCGGGTCCCATGACACGGTATGCACCTGCGGTTTGACCCTGGCGCCGTCTAGCGTTTCGATGGTCACACCGTTGCAAGTCACAACTGCCATCTGGCGTGATTCGAGAAATATCACATGACGCGTGTGCTCCATGATGGCGGGCGTATCGCTGGCGATAAAATTCTCGCACTCGCCCAGCCCGAGAACAACCCCGCCTGCATTGCCGATGCGCGCCGTGACGATCTTATCCGGTTCATCAGCCGACATCAGCACCACCACATTCGCGCCCTGGATCTGGCTGAAGGTTTTACGCGCGGCTTCCACCAGGTCAAGACCAGTCGCAAGATAGTGCTCCACGAGATGAACGATTGTTTCCGTGTCGGTCTCCGATTGGAACTCCACGCCTTCCGCCGTCAGCTCATCCTTGAGCTCGAGGAAATTCTCGACGATGCCGTTCTGGACAACGACCACGCGTTTGGTCTGCCCGAGATGGGGGTGCGCGTTGCGCGCGTTTGGCGCGCCATGGGTTGCCCAGCGCGTGTGACCGATCCCCGGTGCGCCGTTGATGGGCGATTTATAAACAAGATCGACCAACTGGGATAACTTGCCCGCGTCCTTCCGGATCTCAAGCTGGTCTCTGTTCAAGATGGCAAGCCCGGCCGAGTCATAGCCGCGGTATTCGAGCCTTTTCAGGCCGTTGAGAATGATCGGTGTCGCGTCACGCGGCCCGATATATCCGACGATTCCACACATAGGGATCCTCCGAAATTTTATGTTGTGTCATTGCGAGGAGCGTTCGCTGCGACGACACCTGCACTTGCGTCAGGTGCAAGTGAGCAATCTCCCTGCATAATAGGGGATTGCTTCAGCGGAACTACACCGCTTCGCAATGACATATAGTGCCATTCTTTGCTGCTTTGTCCGCGTGATCGCTCGCGCGGCGTTGTCGCAAAGTTGTTATTCGGAGGGAAAGAGAAACGGGTGATGGCGCACCCGAAGGGCTTCCGCTGATCTGTCGATTTTCCCCCGGCGAACTTTCGCCGGGGTTAGCTCCATCTTCGAAATGGAGAACCCTTATCCTCGTCACCCCGGCAGGGCAGGTTGTAAGCCTGCCCTGCCGGGGCCATGCGCTGTCTTTCCCAGACTAAATTGTTGGTGCACCTCCTTCAGTAGAAATAGGTGGGCAGGATTATACCTGATTACCTATGAACAGGAGTGGTCCTGCACTGGTATCATGACGGGATTATAATGATTTTGTTTCATCCTATGCGTCTTTCCCGGCTATTTAAAAACAGGACACAGATCTAATCTGTGTCCTGTTTTTAATTTCGAAACGGACTAGTCGGTCGGCGCGAGGGTTGGTTTGGTGGTGGTAATGGCGTTATTGGCTTTATTGTATGTAATATCTATGCGTCCAGCACCTGTAATCGTTGTGTTGTAGCTGATGATCTGGGTATCTAGACTAAAGGTATTGCCCGATCCATCTAATGTCACATGAGAGGCCGGAGCGAGAATGGTTCCTGTAAATGTTGAACCACTATTTCCCGTGATGTTCACATCCGCCTCGTTGGTGGGTGGAATGTATATCAAGTAATTAAGAAGTGATGCCGAGAAACCGCCTGTCGTGTTACTCATGGCACGGACATTAAAGTTGGAACCACCATTTAAGGTAAGATCACCACTCGGGATATAGAACAGGACACCTTCTGTAGCGGGGTCATGCTTTCCATTTCCATTCACATCGGTAGTGAATGTCCAGTTGCCATTCAGACTCATGCCATTATAAAGGCAGTAAATACCCTTCTTTAATTTCAACGTACCCGAGGGGCTTGCATCGGGAAACGTCTGGTTGCCGGTCTTATTAAAGTGTCCTGGCGTCGCTACATAATCTCCTCCTGAACCGTCGATGGATCCTTCATTCGTGCAATAAGGAGATGGATCAGGTAGCACATACTTGTTTGGATCCACCTGTGTGCCGCAATGTTCCGTGGGAGGTGGAGTAACGCCATTGACATCATCTGGTACACCTCCCACGACACAGACCCCTTTGGAGGTTGTTACTAGATTGCTATTACCATTATCCGCCATGGCAGGCTCACAATTGGAGTTCACGAAAATCCCGGAATTATTAATAACTGTGGTTCCGTTACCGCCGATGACAAGCGGCACGTGGTTATCGCCTGGTTTTGGGCAGTCTTTCTTGGTCGAGACGAGGGCTTTCCCGTCAAACCACTGCGTAACCTCTGGCGGGGTCGCCCGGACCACGGCATCAGTTCGGTTAATCACCTGCTGCCAGCCGATGATTCGCGCAAAGGTTAGGTTTACGACCGACTTGATATATACATGTACATATTCGGATTCTTCGGCACCTGTAGGCAAACCCTGGCAGGTCAAGGCTATACCTTCGGGTGTACTCATGGGCTCGCTGCACTTGTGAACATATACTTCCGTCACGCCATCACTTTCATCATAGCCATTGGATGAGGCGCGGTCTTTACCGGTTTGTACCCAATTGGAAGTCGGATTGCGCGTCAGAGCCAGTGCCGCGGCATAGGCCGCGGTATCTGATGCATTCTGGGAGTTACGACGGTCTGAAAAGACAGCGCTACCATCAATGGCCAGGGCGGCAAAGGCAAATAAACCGACTGCCGCAAGAACAATAAGGACGAGTGCTTGACCCCGCTGGTTGAGTGTGTTGTGCTTCATTGTAGGCCTCCTTGTGGCTAATGAATAAACTATGGTCCCGAGGCTGGGCAAACGGGTGTTAAGATTGTATCTGTCACCGCCGCATTTAATGGAATAGAAGGGCCGATAAATTGCGACATGAAGGGCATAAAAACCTTGTGCGGGTATTCCACTCTTACTCGAAGAGAGCCGCCTTCACAATATTTTCCATCTGGAACTTCAACAAAAACCTGTACATTTGGATCATTTAGCAAATCGATCGGCGAAGACGATGAACTTAGTGCCCTTGTCTTGATCGCATCGATCTCGGCTGTCGCAGTTGCGCTGTCGGGGGGATTGATCGATCCGTACAGCGCGCCTTCCTGGGCGGCATCACGCAGTTGCACAAATTGAAAAAATATGATTCCAAACTCTACTGCACCTGATAGCAGGAACAGTAGGATGACCAGGCTGACTGCCAGTTCAACCAGGCTTTGTCCCTTTGCGGATCTAGGCAATATAATTTTTTGCTTCATTGTTTTTTCCTCCTTTCCTGATATTTAGGGGGCCTGACCAAAAGTGATCACAAGTTGAGGCTGATTGGCCGCGTTCTCGCGACTGTGGAACTGCTGTAGAAGGTCTTGGCCGCCGCCCTCGTTTGAGTCACGGATCACGAAGCCATAATTTGTGCTGCTATACATGGCCTGAAGCAGGCTGGTAGCATCCCACTGCAGAGTGCCACTGCCAGAAGCGGTGGTTACCGCAGTACCGGTCGTGCCAGGCAGGTTAGCCCAGTTGACGGTGGTCTCTGTCCAGGTACCAGCGAGTCTGAATACCTGCAGAGTGCGGCCCGTGGCAGCAGACGATGCGAACAGGCGCAGGGAGGCAGATTGGATCTTGCAGCCCGCGGGCATGGTCGGTAATGTGAATTGCACAAGGGCGCGTTTAGCCCTGTTATTTCTAGCCATGACATCCAGGAGTGTCTCGGTTCCGTGATTGGTCGTTGTACTATTCTCATCAACCCAGGCATCGGCGCTGGCGGTGAGGGTAACCGGTGCTGCTGTGCAGACGGGCAATGTAGCGGTTGCAGTCGGCGTTGAGGTCGGCGGCAACGTAACCGTTGGACTGGGTGTCAGAGTAGGAGCTCCGGGAACATATACCACTGCCATTGCGCTATTGGATGTAATTGTCTGCGTTCCATCTGAAGCGGCGATGCTGGCCGAGTTGACTACATTACCTGCGTCCACGTCGGCCTGAGTCACCGCGTAAGAGCCAACACATGAAGTGCTGGCCCCGACAGCAAGCGGACTGGTAGCAGGTGTGCAATCCACGAACGTTACTTTTGTATCCAGGACCTGATAAGGTCCGTTGAGAGGCACGCTGCCTGTATTGGTCAGAGTGTAGTTGTAGATGACAAAATCGCCGGCACTGGTGAACGATGTGGGGTTAGGTGTGATATTCACCCGGAGTCGCGGACCTACATAGGTGAACACAGTGTAGGATTGTGAAGCGGAACTCACTGTCTGCCCCGCGAAGATAGCCGTTGCAGTGGCCGTATTCGTAATGGATCCGGCATCGATGTCCGCTTGTGTGACAGTATATGTTCCGGTACATGTTTGGCTCACACCCGGGCCGATCGCACCCGCGGGAGAACAGGTGATCCCTGTCACCTTCGAATCCGTGATCGAGGGCGTGATGGATACATTACCTGTATTCGTGACAGTATAGTTATATGTAATAACCGTATTCAATGCCGTGGCAGGGTTGGGAGTCGCGCTCGTGATCGCCATGGTGAGCGAGGGCGTGCGCACCAGAGTCACGCTAACCGAACG
>DATHTL010000184.1:0-6136 GCA_035463255.1 Anaerolineales bacterium
GAACACGGAATGAACGCCTTGAGGCTCACGTTCGGGTAGATCTGGCTGACCGCTCCCCAGCGGATGCCTGCACTGACAAAGCCATTTATATTCTTCAGTTTTTGGTTGAGGGATTTGGGTGTCTCTGTGTATCCGTGCCCCATGAGCAGCATGGCCACACTCGTGAGCGCGCAGCCCACATAGCCGATCGTATCGCTTGGATCACCGAAGCCGAGAATATCTGTTTTCCATTGCGGATCCTGCTGAGAGTAATAGACGAGCTTGAAGGGCATAGAAATCTCCTGTGAAGTAACCGTTTCATCCTTGAGTCTAAACTACTTTTACAAATTTTCCTACCGAAGGAACGCCTGCCTCATTTAAAATGAATAATAAACCATAACCCCGAGGCATATGAGAGGGAGTAGGCGGTCCCTGAACCTCTAACCCTTCACCATGTTTAGCCTGGAACTCTAATTCCAACAAACGTTGATCCGTATTCGTGACATGGGTCAGCACTTCGGGGCGCATGAGCACTACCTGTTGGATGTGTCGAGCATGATCCACCGTTACGGTGAATGACTGTCCGTAGGCAATCCGTTCAGGGCATTGGGTGATGACAGGTCGTTCGCCACGGAAAAGATAGGGCGGCGAAAAGACCTCAATGGATTTTTCAATCGATTTGCTGCGCGGGTTGCTGCCCATGGAGATCACCCGCCCATCGGGGAGCAGCAGAGCCGTGGAGTGATACAGGCGAGGTTTTTGCTGGGCTGCCATCAATGACCAGCTGTTTGTGTGCGGATCATACATTTCTGCTGCACAGATTGCGGTATGTTCGTCAGCGCCATGACTGTAGCTGGACATCCCACCCACAACGAGCAAGTTGCCATCCGGTAGGAGCACACCATTGGCATGGATGCGCGGGTGATGCATCTTGCCCTTCTGTTCCCAGCGTGGATTAGGCACGCTCAAATCGATCCATTCCACGCTGTCCTGCACCTTCGTCAGGAAGTGGAAGAGGGATCCCCATGAGTCTTTGCCAATGCTGTGAAGCAGGGATATCAATGTCCTGCCGAGATTGTGGGTTCCACCGCCGGCAATCACGACTTGAGGCTTGTAGTCTGGCGGGCGCAGGGCAAGCAAGGCGGAAATCCCCTCTTCCCGGTTCTTTTGCCAGTGCTGACCGCCTACTTCTGCCCAATCTTGAGTCTGTGGGTTCCAGCGCGCAGATGGATAACGACCGGGCGTAAAAAAGTGCGTGTTAAATACTCCGGAGTAAAAGGCATCGCCATCCGGCAGCAGGTGCATGCGTGGATAAAGAGGCAGCTTTCGCTCTGCTTTTATCCGGCTCCAGGTTTTCGTTTCGGGCTCAAAGATCTCCTGGACGCGGGTGATGTATTCGGCTGTCTTCGTGAGCAGCTCGTAGAGAATTTTGAGAATATTACTTTTCGGCTGGTCAGTTGGAGAGCGGTATTCCAACCCGGAGAGCGTCAATACCCGGTCATCTGCGAGGCGGATCAGCGTGGGATACCAGCGTCCCACCTGCATGTCGGTCAGTTCTTCCCAGCTCTCAGTGAATGGGTCGAACAGATAGGCTTTTTTCAGGCCGCCATAAAATGGGTCAGGGCGCGGAGGGTAATAACTTGTTCCACCGGCGAACAGAAGCTTGCCATCCGGCAAAAACGTGTGCCCGCCGCACCATAGGTCACAATTCACCGGTTCACAGCTCAGCGGATAGGTCTGCCAGGGCGTGCAATCCATATCGAGGATTTCGGCGCGCGGTAGGGTGGGATGATCGAACTCGTCCGGGTCGAGGGAAGATCCCCCGAAGATAAATATTTTATTCGTTGGCAAGAGCGCAGCGTGGGTCGCCGAGTTGGCGAACTCTGTCGCCAGCATTTCCCACTTTCCGGCCACTTCTGGAGCGTGTGGGTGCTCCGTTGGTGAGGGATGCGGATGGTCGTGCATGGTCAACTCCTTTGGCGAGGGAGGACGGTACGACGATTATACCCGTGGAGACGAGAGTAAAAAAAGAACTCAAACGTTCTCGTTGTGGTGGGTAATCCTTTCTAAACCGGGAGATTGGCTTGCCGGTGAAACCCTGAAAAGATTGTTTCTTTCCTTACATATGCCCAATACGTGATCATGGCGTAAATGAGAAGGACGAATAGAATTGTCATGATCCCACCATTGGCAACTCCGTGGGCGATCGCACCGGGCAGAATCGACTTGGTCCAGTGCCGCAGGAGCGCGAATATAAGACCGCCCAGAAAGATGTTGAGGGTCCTCGAAACGAATACGAATGCAGCGGAGCCGGTCTCAGCACCGGCACTCATATATGCCTGCAAGAGTTGGGTATGCACAAGGGTAAACACCACAGACGACCCGATCACCGCCCATAACCATGGTTTTTGCTTTTTCTCGAGAGCTTTTAGTAATAGCAGGTATACAAATCCACGGAAAAAGACCTCTTCTCCCGTTCTGGCAAAGGACTCGAACATGGTTGTCGACCAGGTGGTCAGTTCTCTTGAGACCACCGCGAACAACCCGGCAATCAGGATCGATGCCAGCACTAATGCAGGGTTAATGGAAAAACCAAAATCTTTCACCTGCCAGTGGGCGAAAATGGGAAGCAGCAATGGAAGATAGAGCCCTGTCCACAACACGAGCGCCCCCAAAGGATATCCCATGATGGATGGGGTCAGGTGATAAGGGTTGGTGTAATTCAAATGGGCGGCAATGACTGAAAAAAGAAATACATATCCCCATGCAAGAATTATCCACTTATTCTTGTTTGAAGCGGAATCCTCGATTGTCGGGTACATACTACCCCTGGCCTTTCAAAAGAAGATTGGATTTCAACCAATAACAGATTACTCCTTAAGCGCGTTCAATACAAGCCAAGAAGCAGACTGTATCAGGGCTTGCTTCAAGTCCCTTGGCATGTCACCCTGAGTAAATGGCGCCCCAGCGCCATGACCGAAGGGTCTCCTCGGTTGGGAAAGAGATCCTGCGCCAGCCCGTTTCGCTCCGCTCACGTGCTCTAGCTCAGGATGACCTGCCTCTGTTTTTTGAAACTCTACTGACTTTGCGCAAGCCTTGCAGACTGTATAACAGAGAGGCATCTTGCCAGGGTTCACGGTGTCAATTTCTGTAAGAGAACTTCCTTCCAATTCATCCAGGTGATCCGTTTCTTGTCCACGTGCCTGTTATAGGGTCGGTCATAGAGGATGTGTTCCCAGGAGGGATTGGCTTCCACGCCGGTGATGACGGGTTTGTCATCGATGAGGAAATCGCCTTTAACCAGGGTTTTGTCCTTCGTGAGAATGATCCGTTTCACCCAGGCTGGCCCGAGATAGTTTTCCACCCATTGATATTTTTCGGAGACGCAGTTTCTGTACGAGGAGAGTGGGCTGGTGCAGATAAAGACCTCGAAGCCCAACCTGTCCATTTCCTCCAATGCCTCTCTGGCTCCTGGCATAGGGGTCATCGCGCTGAAAAAACTGGATTCGAGCAGGATCTCCAGAACCAGTGGTTTCAGCTCTTCCGGGTACTGGTCTTTAATATAGAAAAGGTTTCTCTCTTCGAGAGGAATGTAAAGCTTGTCGGGATGACGGGACCTCCACCGCTGCAGAAACTCCGTATCGAAGTCGGCGAGGACGCCATCCATGTCAATCAGGATTCTCATTGTGATCTCTTACATGGCGCGTGATCTGACATCATATTGGGCAGATATTGTCACGCTTTAAGCGTGACCTACATGGTCCAGTGTTCGGCATGCATATCGAGCTCGTCGGACCAGCGGTAGTGAAGGCTGGTGATCTCATCGTAAATATCCTGCGGCAAAGTCTCTATGTTTTGCGCGGCGGTCAGAAATTCCTGCAGGTTCTCCAGTCTGCTGGTTGCACCCACCGTGGCGCGGACCTGCGGGAATCCATGCGCAAAGCGGACGCAGAATTCCGTCCAGCTGGGGACGTTGGAGCGCTCGAAGATCGGCACCACCTCCGCGGCGCGCTCCTGCAGGTACGGCTTCCAGGCATAGCCGGGCACGTCGCGCAGGCGGTGAATATTCCCACCGGCCACTGTGCGCATGGCGATCATCGGCTCGTTGCGTTCCACCAGCAAATCCCATAACTCGTTGGATGCGAAACGCTGGAGGGGGTTCAGGTAAAAGATATAGCCATCCACAGTGCCTTCCGAATAACCGCCGCGCAAGGCCCGCACCGCCACATCTGAGGTCCAGGGGAAGACCTCGAGCACAAAACGTCTCACCAATCCCGCTTCCTTCATGAGCGCAAATTCCTCATAACACGGTCCGCCCGTGGCAAACTCCTCCGCCAACTGGTCGCTCAGGCACAGCTGCCCAAGCTCAAGGGAGTCCAACCCTAGCGGCTCGAGATTGAGACGGATCGTATTGCGCACATCCTCGATACTATTCCAACCGATTTTGACGATCAAGTTTGGGACCCGCGCGCGGTCCTGGTCGAACGCGGCGCGCAAGACCTGGAGCGCGTTGCCATACTGATGGCTCGTGTGGAACCAGACTCCCGCGTCCATGGCGGCGCGTGCTACGCTCACCCGGTCGTCGAACGGGATTTTGTCATCGCCGAGCCGCGTGGTTCCGAAAATATAGGGGGAAAGGTCCGTGAGCAATTCTGACTTATCGAGCCGCTGTTGGTTGGCCATTCTGAATTCCTTTATGGTTTGAGATTAATGTGCAAGGGCGGGTTTTTTCAAGGGATGTGGGGCGTATCCATGGGGCAGTTCGGCGAGGAATCGTTCCCTGTCCTGTGGAGCGATGAACAACTTGTCGATACGCCGGGTGAAGCCATCCGGGTTTTTTGGTGTCATCAACAAGCCTTCTTTTGTATCGCGAGCGCGTGCAAAAAGATCCCAGTTGTGGTCCTTTTGATATTCGCTGGCTTCGATGCGGCTGATCTCACGGAAAGGCAGGAAGATGCGGTAATCAATGTGACCGGGCACAAAGCGGATGGCGATCCCGGTGGCGGTGATGATGTAAGTCACGGCGGCGCCGAAGAATCGGGTATCCTGGTAGAAGATGGTGAACCCCACCATCATGATCAGGATCTGCCAGAAGCTCAACCCGAATTGACCTCTCAGCAGATAAGCAATCAGGATGCTTCCCGCGATCAAGAAGGCGATATTGCGCGCAGCCGTCTGCCACGTAATGGAAGGCTGGTCCACATAAAACTTTCCGTCTTTGCCCGCATACTCCCGCCTTACATGAGAAATCCACGCTGCAGACTGCCACCGCAAGGACAATATCCCGACTAGAATGACAAAAAGGAATAGACTGGCGAACGAGGGAGACTGTGACCACAGAACCACGGCGGCGATCCATGCATAGGGATACTGTTTGAGAAAGAGTACAGGGAAGCCCAGAATGAAGCGGTCGAGGAAGGCTTTCATGCTCTCATTATAAATCGCTGAGTAGTGATTTTGTATGCGGGATGGAATACAAAGTCAAGGTACAATTATCAGGCCCTCACCGCGGAATACATCTCATCAGAACGACACCCGCCCGGAGGAAACAAAGCCGGGTTTAACCTCCTCTTTTGTTCCTTTATGAAATCCACCACCGATTATGCCCGATTCGATGACGAGCAATTGATCAGCCTGATTGCGCAACAGCAGCAGGGGGCGCTTGCTCAGTTGTATGACAGGTACAATCGCCTGGTCTTCAGCCTTGCGCTTGTTATCGTCAACGACCGGGCGACTGCGGAGGAGATCACGCTGGATGTCTTTATGCGGATCTGGCAAAAGGCCGGCACATATCGCGCCGACCAGGCCAAGGTCAGCACCTGGCTAACTCATATTGCCCGGAATCACTCCATCGACATCCTTCGCCGTCGCTCTGTACGGCTGGACCAGTCGGCTGTCCATTGGGAGGACACCACGTTTCGATCCGAAACGCCAGAACACGATCCGCAGGAATTCACAGAGCTATCTTTGCGCCGCGAGCGCGTTCACGCCGCGCTGGCACAACTCCCCGACGATCAAAGGCAGGCCTTATTCCTGGCATACTTCAGCGGCTATACCCACAGCCAGATTGCCGAGGTGCTCAAGCAGCCGCTGGGAACGATTAAAACGCGCCTGCGTCTTGCCATGCGGAAGCTTCGCGAATATCTCGTCGATGAAA
>DATHTL010000185.1:0-27506 GCA_035463255.1 Anaerolineales bacterium
GTAACCCTTGAGTATCCCTTACACAATGAAGCACATTGGAAATGATAGACAGAATGGACTGGAAAGCGGCAAAATTTAGTGTTTTTTAGACGAAATAGGATGTAAAATACACATTGGACACTAAACCCGACTTCTCATAATTGCTTGTGTCGCTTGCTCTTAAACCTTGGGCTCGTACAAACATAAGGGCCGGTGGCGCAGCGGTTAGCGCAGGGAACTCATAATTCTTTGGTCGCTGGTTCGAATCCAGCCGGGCCCACTGATTTTGCCCTGTTTTTGAAGAAAACAGCCTATTTTTCGTTGAAAATAGGCTGTTTTGATTCTTAAATGGTAAATGTAAACACGTGGTATACCTTACACAGACAACCATGCTGAAAATGTGCAACTATGACGATACCAGGCGAGTTAAACTCGCTGGATCTTATACTTTACAGCGTAAATCATTATCGAAAAATGTAATCACTAAGGGATCTACAAGGATGAGGAAGTGTTTACCTGGAGATCTAATCTCTACTGTGTGATTCTTAGGTCTGATTTTCCAACCCGTCCAATACGTCCATTTTGTGTGTTTTTGTTCGGATTTTTGCCTTTTTCAGGGCTTCAATGTCCATTGAGTCCAGGATATCCATTCCGTTTTATCCTGATTGCAACACTTTCGCAACACCTGTAGATACTACTTGCGCAATAGTAGAGTCTTTCAACAAGAAAACCCGGCGGAGTGACTGCCCGACTTACTATCGACTTTGCTTTACCAAATTGCTGGCAAAGGATCAATTGAGAATATCTACAGCCTCCTCAGCTATGCCCGGAAGCAAAGCACGTGAAGCGTCAAGCTGACACGGACGATCACAGAAATAGCAGGGTTGAATCCAGTCTGCGCATTTGGGAGAGGTGGAAGTAGGGTTGGATTGAGGGGAGTGGCTAAAAGTATAGGCTGAACTAGAGAGATGAAATGTCCAACTTGCCAAGAGACCACTCGCCAGAACAGAGCTGAAACAACGAAAGCCGGTCCACAACGTTATCGGTGTATGCACTGTGGTCATAAATACACCCCGGAACCCAAACAACAAGGCTATCCGGAGAGCATGCGCAAGCGAGCGTTGGAAAGGTATGTGGATGGGAACAATCTGCGCAGGATTGCTCGCCATCTGAATGCTGCTCCGCAAGATGCTGGATTTGATGGTCACCTGTGAACGCAATTTCTCAACGGCGTTGCTTGCCCGGTATTCCTGCACAAAGCCAAGCACTGTGCTGCAGATGACGACAGCCAGCACAATGATGGCATCGGTCCACCCACCTGCGAAGGCCGAAACAATGGATGCAAATATCAAGATTAGAACGAGGGGACTCTTGAACTGACTGACCAACAGTCCCAGTGCCGTATTTTTTCGTTGCTCGTTTAATGCGTTTGTCCCATATTGTTTGATGCGGCTCACCGCGTCGGTTTGTTGGAGCCCGTTAGGAGTAGTGCAACGCCGTAAAGAGCTGATCGGTGGTAAGAGTCCAGTAAGTGTCCAGAGCTGCCAAGGAGGCAGTTTGCCGGTGATGTTCCTCTGGAAAAAGACTACGTGGTTTCGTCTGATTACTCCGAGGTCGGCGGCATTCGTATCATCGGCAGGATGGGGCTAGTTTTCAACAGGGTTCTTGGATTGTTCTTCTGCCTCTTTCTCCATACGATCCAATCGTGTGTAGTAGTCTCGAATCTCTTTCAGATGTGCCCAGGCGATCTTTCCTGTAAGTACTATGTCATCACCAGTCACGTTGGTCTCCGAATCAATAGCGCCATGTTCAAGTTCCACCTCTAGCCCTCGCCGGAACTGTTCCAAGTCGATCTGTGACCAATCAAGATCGAGCTGCGTTCCGATCGAACGAGCTTCTTCCGTTGAAAATTGTCGCTTATTGCCCATGTGATCCTCACATTTCCTTATTGTTCCATCTGATCAGGCTCAGCCTGTCCTACTATCCTTGCACATGTTAAGTCAAAAAATATTCTCGAACTTTGGCCGCGATCTGGTTATCCGTCATCTTGTCCATGGTTTCCACCTCGACAATGCGCTCCTTAAGCCCCTCAGCTTCCAGGCGTTTCACGAGTTCTCCTTTGGCTTCACCCGGGCCAAAGATCTGTATCAACCCTGCCTCACGAATGTTAGCGATGACGTTATCAAAATATTTTCCCAGATCTTGTTCAAGTCTTTTGTCTCGAACAGCCTCTGTTTTTTGCAGCCCATCTTTGCGCGAACCGCCCGGAAACCGGATCTGTTTTTCCGCATCTGATTTTATGCGTGTGATTTTCTCATCTTTGTCTGTGAGCACCACAATGACCGCTTCCCGATGGTCGATCCAAAGGCCCGCTTGCTTATTCATAGTACTTCTCCTTGGTCTGCTCTAAATATAGCAGTTTCTATTTTCATATCAATGCCTTGAGGAACCCATTTTTCTAAAGTCAATAAATCCTTGCTGCACATCCACCGATATCAACTGGACCCTAACCCGGTCACCGACATCCAACCCGTCAAACCCCTGAACCACCTTTCCTTCTACGGGCACACGGAGCAATCGAACCCATGTTCCTTTCTCAGAAGCACCAGTAACAATCCCATCGAAATGTTCTCCTATCCTTGATTCCAATAGCAACGCAGCCGCAGATTTTCCCACCCGGCGTTCGACTTTATTTGCTGCATCTTCTGCTTCACTGCAATGTAATGCCAGGTCAACCAGTTCATCCTTGTTGTACGGGACAGGCCTTCCTTCCAGTGCGGCTTTCAAGAGGCGTTGAGTGATCAGGTCAGGATAACGGCGATTTGGCGCAGTCGAATGACCATAGTCCTTCACTGCCAGTCCAAAGTGTCCAGGAGCGTTCCCGTCCGGAAGTTCAGCAACGTATTCACCATTCCCAAGAAGCTTGATCACAGCCAGGGATAGGTCGGGGAAACGCACCGGATCTGCTGCTTTTTGCTGGATCAGAAACCCCTCCAACGCTTTTGAATCCGGATCAACAGGAAGATCGAACTTATGGTCGCGCGCAATTTCAACAATCCGCTCCCACCTTTTAGGTGTGCGAACCACACGACGGATCGAGGGGAATCCATTGGCTGAAAGATATCTGGCTGTCACACCGTTGGCTGCGATCATGAAATTTTCAATAATCTCTTTGGCACGGTTCTTTTCCTCAATTTCGAGCGAGCGGATCTGGTCACCATCGAACATCGGTCTCGCCTCGATGGTTTCCAGGCTGAGTGCCCCGTGCACATGGCGAAGTTTTTTCATGCTTTGGGCAGCCTGGTCCTGCAGGCGCAGGTTCTCCTCCAGCCCGGGTACGGAAGTGATCGCCTCCGGCATTTTCCCGTTTCCATCCAGCCAGGCAGCCACACTGTTGTACGCCAGTTTTGCATGGTTGCGCACCCAGGCTCGCTGGATGCTGGACGCACCAATGGAACCATCAGCGTTGACCACCATTTCGATGACAATGGAGACGCGATCCTCATGGGGATTCAAAGAAGTAAGATCTGTGGATATTTTTTCCGGCAGCATTGGGAAGATCTCGGCAGACGTATATACCGAGGTGGTATTGTTCCGTGCATGCTCGTTGATGGCTGACCCTTCTTTAATAAGCAAGTCAACATCCGCGATAGCAACCATGATCCTGACCATGCCATCGGGCATTGCCTCGGCAACGGTCAACTGATCCAGGTCACGCGAGTCATCGTTGTCGATGGAAGCCCACAAAAGCTTCCTCAGGTCGCGGATTGTATTGCCACCCGCTGTGGTGGAACGATCGAGCTGACTCAGTTCAGCGAGAGCCTCCGCAGAAAAATCCGGCAGTAATCCCCTTTCGAGCATCGCCCGGTGGGCGATCTGCTGTAGAATGACGCGATGATGTTTTTTGGTTTTTATTTGTTGTTCCATAAGACCTCCTCATCAAGGTAAATCACCTACCCGGTAACATATTGAACCCGAGGGGTTCATCAATCGACGTGCAATTCTGCTACACGGCGGAAATGGAAACCATAAATGGCAAATGTGATCGCCAATGGGAAGAGCTGGGGACGCCGGAAGAGTGTCCAGAAAAGGAGACGCCAGTAATGGACTCGTTCGATACCACGGATTCCCAGTTGATACATGGATCGCAAGAAGGCAAGGATATATTGGGCTTCAAAATGGACTCTAATTCTGGACGGTTGGTATTCACGAAGAAATGTCAACACGCGTTCATAATAAAATTTGGGTTCGTAGATCTGATCCAGAATTTTGCGATACCCTTCCTGAAGGGATTTCAAACCCATTAGGGGGATGATGTTGGTTGAGCCATCCACGTTATCACCCGAAAATTCATTGACAAGCCGTCCCTCTTTTTGCATGCGGTCGTACAGTCGCGTCCCCAGAGGGGCTTGTAGTAACCCAACCATCGCCGTCACAATGCCGCTCTTCTGAATGAAATCGATCTGTTGTTGGAAGATCGTAGACGCGTCATTGTCGAAGCCGACGATGAATCCGCCCTGCACCTGGAGTCCCGCACGCTGAAGCTGCTTGACGCTTGCCACCAGATCGCGGCCTTTGTTCTGACTCTTACTGCATTCGGTCAGGCTGTCTTCGTTCGGAGTTTCGATCCCGACAAAGACCGTGTCGAATCCTGCCTGGACCATGAGCTTGAGTAACTCTGGATCATCTGCCAGATTGATGGAAGCCTCCGTGCTGAACGGCATTCCGCTTTTACCATTGCGCCATTCGATCAAAGCTGGAAGCACTTCGGACTTGATCTGCTTTTTATTGCCGATAAAGTTATCGTCCACGAAGAAGATGCTCTTGCGCCAACCCAATGCGTAAAGACTGTCCAGCTCGGCGATGATCTGTGCCGCTGATTTGGTGCGCGGGCGATGCCCTAACAACGCGGTTACATTGCAGAAGTCGCAATTGAACGGACAGCCGCGCGAGAACTGAATGGGGATCGTGTCGTACTGCCTGAGATCCGCCAATTGCCAAAGCGGGACAGGGGTCTGGTGGATATCGGGGAACTCCGTAGAGCTGTACACGCGTCGAGCCTGACCCTGTGCCAGGTCCCGTAGGAACGGCGCCAGCGTCTTCTCAGCCTCGTTCAAGACAAAATGATCCACATCCGGGAACTGCTCATGTTCCATCGTGAAGAGTGGGCCTCCGGCAACTATGGTCGCGCCGACATGTTTACATTGTTCGATGATGGCTTTTACGGATTCGCGCTGCACAATCATGGCGCTGATGAATACATAATTAGCCCATTGCAGAGCCTCTTCTGTGATGTCTGTTACGTTGAGATCGACCAGCCGCTTTTGCCATTCAGGAGGCAACATGGCTGCAACGGTCAACAGACCCAGCGGGGGTGCGCCCGCCTTCTTCCGAATAAACTTCAGCGCGTGTTTAAAACTCCAAAACGTGTCTGGAAACTCGGGGTAAATAAGCAGGATCTTCACTGCCGCCTCCTTTGCTCTGCGTCTTGTCCCAATTTGACGTCTTTCCCATTTTCAATTCCAGTTGAAGTCCTTCCTGGAAGTCTTCTCGGTCTAGTGTTTCTTTTTTATTTTGTTTGATCCATCGGATGGATTCATACCATCTCGACCAACGTCCTTGCTCTTCATCCATTCCGCTGCTATTGTTACCATATCACCTGGCAGACAGCCAACCGGATTTTCGGTCATTAAATCACTGCACTTTTTCATCAAATTTCTCCTTTTAAGCAATTTACCCCATAATTCATCGTATGACAAATAATCCCTGACAGCATCCATCAGCCGGGGAGTATTGTTCTCCGTCACTTGGGGGAGATGAGAGGGGTTTGCGAATTTTGTAAACGTCGAGAGGAATTTCCCCAGCCTGTTTGGCAGTATACAAGACTTCGGCATGCGTCAATGGAGGTTTCAGGACTGGTTTCGGTATACAATAAAGCTATGGAATTCAGGACCTGAAACAGGAGGCGCAATGACGGAATGGCATACACTTGAGACACAGGATGCTGTCCGCCAGATCGACAGCAATTTGGAAAGCGGGTTAACCGCTGCGGAGGCTGCCCGGCGTCTCGAAGAGTACGGGCCAAACGAACTGGTCGAACGCGCAGGCAAAAGCGCCTGGTCTATTTTGCTTGAGCAGTTTACCGGAATCATGGTAGTGATACTGATTATTTCCGCCGTCATTTCCGCGATCCTGGGGGAGACGATCGATGCGGTTGTCATCATGATCATCGTGGTATTAAATGCCGTGCTCGGTTTTGTCCAGGAGTACCGGGCTGAACAGGCGATGGCCGCTCTAAAACGAATGGCCGTTCCACGCGTTCGCGTCCGGCGTGATGGCCATTTGCAGGAAGTCACGGCGCTGTCGCTGGTCCCCGGCGACATTATCCAATTGGAAACAGGAAATAGCGTGCCAGCAGATGCCCGGCTTGTGGAATCCGCCAACTTGCGAGTGCAGGAAGCAGTATTGACCGGGGAATCGGAAGCAGTCGAAAAGGATCCAGCGGCACTAACGGGGGAGAACCTTCCTTTAGGTGACCGGGTCAACTCCGTCTATATGGGTACTATTGTCACCTACGGTCATGGCATGGCCCTCGTGACGAATACCGGGATGAATACTCAACTGGGGAAAATTGCCGATATGCTCCAGTCGGTTGGCACCGAAAAAACACCTCTCCAAAGGAGACTCGAACAGCTTGCCAGGGGCCTGGCGCTTGCCTCCCTGATTTTGGTCGCGGTGGTGTTTATCCTGGGCCTATTACGCGGTGAGAATTGGATTGAACTGTTCCGCGTCTCGGTGGCAATGGCGGTAGCTGCTGTTCCAGAGGGGCTGCCTGCGGTGGTGACAATTGCCCTGGCGCTTGGCGCACAGCGCATGCTCAAACGTAATGCCCTGATCCGAAAATTGCCAGCCGTGGAAACACTCGGTTCGGTAACCGTCATATGCTCTGATAAGACCGGCACACTCACCCAGAATCGCATGACCGTTACCTTCGTGGATGTGGCCGAGAATTCGCTGAACCTTCAGACGCGTTTACGCAGTTTCAGTCCAACTGTCAGTCCGGAAG
Source organism: Anaerolineales bacterium (assembly GCA_035463255.1). Classification (GTDB taxonomy): domain Bacteria; phylum Chloroflexota; class Anaerolineae; order Anaerolineales; family Villigracilaceae; genus Defluviilinea. The sequence continues at coordinate 7,046 of DATHTL010000185.1, forward strand.
ATCCTGTTGAATCACTACTGCAGGAAAGCCCACCCATCGTTCTGACGCTGGCTGGATGCGCATTGTGCAATGATGCCGTGCTCGAAGCAGTCTCGGGTGAATCCGGAACGTTTTCAACAGTTGGCGACCCAACCGAAGGTGCACTGGTGATCGCCAGCGCCCGGGCGGGACTATGGAAAGCAGATCTGGAGAAAGCGTTCCCCCGCGTCGCCGAACTGCCGTTCGATTCAGACCGCAAGCGGATGACAACTGTTCATCGTCCCAACCCTGCCCTGGTCCCCGCACTGTTGAACCCTTACCAGGATTCGCGCCCGGATTTTTTTGAGCCGGGTCATTATCTGATTATTACCAAGGGTGCAGTCGACAATCTGCTGGAAGTATCGACCCAGGTTTGGGCGCACGGTGAAACAGAATCTTTAGACGAAACCTGGCGTGATCGTATCCTGGAGGCGAACAACAACCTGGCTAAGAATGGGATGCGCGTGTTGGGTCTGGCATTCCGTCAGAGTGATACGGCTGAGGCAGTCGAACGCGATCTTATATTCATCGGCATGGTGGGCATGATCGACCCGGCTCGTCCCGAGGTCCAGGAGGCTGTAAAGGAAGCCAAAGCCGCTGGGATCCGGACCGTGATGATCACCGGGGACCATCCCCTGACCGCCGCGTATATCGCCGCGGATCTTGGAATCGCTGAAAAAGGGAAAACACTCACCGGCCGTGATCTGGATGGCATGACCGTTGAACAGTTGGAACAGGTGGTTGAAGAGGTGCCGGTGTACGCCCGTGTTTCCCCCGAACACAAACTCAAGCTGGTCCAGGCTCTACAGGATCGCGGGCACATTGTCGCGATGACTGGCGATGGTGTCAATGATGCACCCGCACTCAAGAAGGCGGAGATCGGTGTAGCCATGGGGATCACTGGCACTGATGTCACCAAGGAAGCTTCCGATATGATTTTGTTGGACGACAACTTTGCTACTATTGTCGTCTCTGTGAAGGAGGGTCGGCGGATCTATGACAATATCCGTAAATTCATCAAGTACACGATGACCTCCAACGCCGGGGAGATCTGGGTGATGCTGCTGGCGCCGTTCATTGGCATGCCTCTGCCGCTCACGTCACTGCAAATTCTGTGGGTCAACCTTGTCACCGATGGGTTGCCTGGTCTGGCACTGGCAATAGAGCCAACGGAGAAATCGGTTATGCGGCGACCACCCTATCCGCCTCGCGAAAACATTTTCGGGCGGGGAATGGCGCGCGACATCCTATGGATCGGCCTGTTGATGGGTTTGGTCTCTCTCGGCGTTGGCTATCTCTACTATCGGATCGACCCGTCAGCCTCCCCTGCTGTCTGGCAAACCGTTACCTTCACCACGCTCACTCTGGCTCAAATGGGCAATGCCCTGGCTACTCGCTCAGATCGAGATACGCTGTGGCAAATTGGCCTGTTTTCAAACAAAGCCATGTTGGGCTCTGTGTTGTTGACGTTTGCGCTGCAAATGGCTGTGATCTATGTACCTTTTCTCAACCGGGCTTTCTCTACGACCCCACTCAGCCTGCGCGATCTGCTGATTAGTCTTGGCTTTGGCACCATCGTCTTTTTCGCGGTCGAATTGTTCAAGTGGATTCGGCAACAGAAAAAGTAACAGCTGTGGCTTGCCAGTGTAGGCTTGAGTAAACCCTCAAGGCCTTATCATCGCCTATTTGGTTGGCTTGCAGGCGAAGGTCAGTCGGATTGGATGTATAAATGCAGCCCGAGTAATCATTGAGGTGAGATTTTATTGAGCAGGTGTCTTTTCGAGTTCACGGAGGCAGGTATGTCTAAGTCACTGTTTTATCATATCTCTACGACAGGGAAACTGTCGCACTTTGTAACCGCTGAACAGGCTCTAGCTGCGGCAAAAGACGCAGGGACCGTCTGGTTGCATTACTACCAGACAACCAGCGAGGAACTCTCGAATCTCATCGAACCTCTGGGTCTCCATCCGCTTTCCATCGAGGATTGTTTTGACGAAAACGAAATTCCCAAGATTGTAGACTATCCTCGAAGTGCTTTTATTCTCTTCAACTGCTTTGATTATTCAGATGGAAAACTTTCGATAGGCGAGATCGATCTGTTTATCGGCGCAAACTTTCTGGTTACCGTCAGCCAGCCCAATTCCGAAAATCGTCAGCTTTTGGATGGTCTTGAGCACATCGTGGAGACGAACATCGAGAATGCACAGCATGGACCATCCTTCTTGATGCACGTCATCCTGGACCACGTGGTGGATCAAAAGTTTTTGGCGATTGAAGCACTCGAAGACGAGCTGGACGCCGTGGAGGGTGCGATGCTGGCCGACGTTTCAAGCTTCAACCCCGTGGATCTGATCCGGTTTCGCCGGTACCTGTTGACTCTCCGCAAGAGTCTTTTCCACGAGCGTGAGATCCTCATCAAGATCTGTCGCAAAGATTGTCCCTTTATAACGGAAGAGGCGATCTTCCATTATCGCGACATCTATGACCATCTGGTGGGATTTTTCGAGTTGACTGAGTCTTATCGGGATATCGTCACCAGTCTCATGGAAATGTACCTGTCCATGCTGAACAATCAGATGACCAAAACCGCCAACGTGACGAACTCAACAGTCAGGCGGCTGACGATCATCACCACCATCTTTATGCCGCTCACACTTCTGGCTGGGATCGGCGGGATGTCCGAGTGGTCCATGATGACGGGTCCTCAAAACTGGAGGATTGCATATCCGGCTTTCCTGCTCGTCATGGGCGTAATTGGTTTAGCTAACTACTTCCTGCTCAATTGGATCGATGAAAGAAACCGGCAGCGGGGCCCCGTTTGAATCTGTGATTTAGTGAATGTTTATGGCGTCCATCCCGGTGAATTGCAGGTGGCCATATCCCCGCTCTGCAGACCGTCCTTGAGCGCCAACTGCCGCTGTTCGGATGATCCATGGGTCCACGACTCGGGTGAGACGTAGCCCTGTGTCTCGCTCTGGATGCGGTCATCGCCTACCGAAGCTGCGGCGTCCAGGCTCTGGGCGATATCCTGATCAGTCACCTGCGTCAGGTAACCGGTGTCGGTGGCGTGGAATGCCCAGATGCCCGCCAGGCAGTCAGCCTGGAGTTCCGTTTGAACTGATTCGCTCTCTGGTCCTGTGGCGTTTGAGCTGCCCGACAGTGCACCAAGCAGGTCCTGCACGTGATGGCCGTACTCATGAGCAAGCACATAGGCCTCGGCGAACGAACCGCCTTGGGCGCCGAAACGCGTCTGTAGTTCATTGAAGAAGTCGAGGTCCAGATAGACTTTCTGGTCGGCCGGACAGTAGAATGGCCCCATTGCGCCGCTGGCGTATCCACAGGCGGCCTCCGTTGACCCCGTGAACAGAACGGTATCGGCTGGTGTGTACTGGCTCCCGCGGCTGGCAAATTCATCGGTCCAAAAAGCTTGGATGCTGTTGACGAAGCCAACGATGCGGCAGTCCTGGCGCGTATTCGCGTCCTCCCCTGTCTGGCATTGCGCCTCCAGGTCATTGATTCCGCCAGCGCTCTCAGTAGATAGTGGCACTTGCCCGGTATCACCATTTGGCAAGCCAGGAAGATTCCCGCCCAGCAGCATGATCACTATTGTGATGATCAGGCCAAGTCCTCCACCCCCTAAAGCGATTACAGTCCCTGTTCCCGGCCGGCCACGGCGGTCCTCCACCTGAGAGGGATCCAAGCGGGATCTCTTGTTGAATGACATTTTTGCATCCTTTTATCTGAGCTTCTCCAGAGTGCGAAACTGATGCACCGAAGCGGCAGATTGTAATGAACTACTGTTTAATAAGTTGTGCCCTTGATGCGCACAGATTTGATCTCATGCAAAAGTGTTGCGCGTTTGGCTCAAGCTATTTTGCAAGCCTTGAATCCATCATATGCCGAACATTCCCCGGGCGCATCCAGCAACCGGGGAGTATTGCACTCCGCCACTTGGCGGAGATCACCAGAAGCAATTCGTAAGCTGATTTTACGGAATCTTGATTAGGCCGCGGGAAAATCCCAAGTAAGCACGATCTGAATCGCAAGCCCCACTAGATGTTTAGCTTCATTTAGTATTAACAGCTTATCTATTTCCTGCAGCCTAATCTCCCTAGAATTTTTAGGTACATAGGCTGCAACCGATTAGAAGGGAATGGCGAGTGATTCATTCTCTTTTAATCGATTTTACTTCCGAGATTATTCAAGCCAGTCATTAGCCGAGCAGTATTTTGTTTGTTCATACGGGTTGGGTCTTCACGCAACATCACATCTCTGCGGCAATGCAAGCCATTCTCAATACCCCAATAGGAGCGGATGAGGCGGAGCAATTGTTGGGGACAATTTTCTCTCTGGATAACCTGGTAACGCCATAGACAATTTGTTGTTGGACTTTCCCGGTTTTGAGAAAGCTCAACTTGCGTTCCAATTTGAAGACTTGTTAGAGAAAAGGCCAATCCAAGAAATCTTGAAGCTGGCTGCTCACGGTGAAGGTGTGCTGTTCCAGGCGACCATAACCTTTGCTCGCTGTTTGGTCAGTTTCAAGATCCTTGGGGCAAAACCAGGGGTTGGATCTGGCTCAAACCATAAGCGCCTATCCTCTTCAATTTGAGGCTGGTTGCCTTTGACTTTGCCACAAAAAACAACTTGATGAAAAATCATCAAGTTGTCTCTCGAGACGGTGCCGATGGGATCCGAACCCGCGATTATGAGAAAAGCACTCAGATAGCAGACATCGATTTATGGTAATCTTTTGGCAGGTCGAACTGCAAATCAAAAGACAACTCTGCACAAAGCTTGAATTCAGAAATTATTATCGATCCTATGTGCCAGTTGATTATCCTCATTGTTGTGAGCAACGGAACGGCGCAATACTTGCAGATCAGAATGTCTCATCAGTCTTTGCAAAACAAAGATATCGATCCCACTTCGGAGTATGTTGAGATAAAATAGTTCAGGAACGGCTGAGTACGCTTTCATCATGCTTATATTGGATACGGACTCTTATGTAATTCCGAGCTTGCAAGAGGAAGTCGCCAGAAGAATGGCTGATCTCATAAGTCAGGTATACCTTGAGTATCCCCTACACAATAAAGCGTACTGTAAATGATAGACAGAATGGACTCGAAATAGCCTATTCTTGTAATTTTTTAGACGTAATAGGAGTTAAAATACGCATTGGACGATAAACCTGACTTCTCATAATCGCTGTGTCGCTTGCTCTTAAGCCGTGGGTTCGGATACATGCAAGGGCCCGTGGCGCAGCGGTTAGCGCAGGGAACTCATAATTCCTTGGTCGCTGGTTCGAATCCAGCCGGGCCCACTATTTTGTTCTGTTTTTGAATCGAAACAGCCTATTTTTCGGGGAAGACAGGCTGTTTTGATTCCTAGATCGCACACTCATATATTTGGTATACCTTACACAGAAAAACATGCTAAAAAATCTGATCAGTGTTGGGTTCAGCTGGGGATCCAAATCTTTTGAACAAAGGAACAAATCCCGTCAAAATTGGCAGCATGGTTGGGTAATCTTCCCATAATATAGTATCTGTGACCACAGCAAGCGGTTGTTGAGTCGCTTGATCGGAGAATCGAATTTTCCCGGCCTACTGTTTTTGAAGGAAACGACTTTCTTGCAGGTACTTGACGGCTTGGCAGCATCGTTGACTGCACCCTTATTTGTAAATCCGTGTCAGTGTTCGCCCCACGTAGTCGGGATCGCAAACGGTATTTTCGCTGATCCAGTGTTTCTTTCATTTATATACCTTAACATCTTACTTGGAATGTGCTGGAGTATCACCCTTCCGGGTTTCATACTTTTACTCATGCTCTATTTCTGGCATGCGAAGTAGTTGGCGAAAAAGCTTTCCACGGCAGTATGTCTTTTGGTATCATGGACTTGAAGGATCTGCCTCTCAAAATGGACAGCCAGCAAAAAGTTCCAGATATGCTTTTGCGGCATCTCAAACGTCATATGTTGTCGATCGGCTATACTTCTGCAACCGTCGGAAGATTAAACAGGCAATCGCATCTCAGGGCTCATATTGACTGAAACATTGCTTGCAACCAAGTTATATCTTCCCTCGTTGCCAACCCGAATTTTGCATCGGCAATCTCTTTTGGATTTGCTTGCTAGTGGGCTTTCCGTTGAAAAGCGTCTGATCTTGCTGTGCGCGCCCGCCGGATATGGAAAGACCACTTTGATCTGCGAATGGTTGCAAAGCGCATCTAATGTATGCTGGATTTCACTCGAAAAAAGCGACAACGATACGCGGCGATTTATCTCATACCTGATTGCCAGCCTTCAAAAAACAGTTCCCCAAATTGGGGAAGTGGCACATCAACTTCTGGAAACACCCCAACTGCCTCCATTGCCAGCAATTTTATCTTCAGTATTGAATGACTTAGCCAGTGTCGATGCGCAATGCATTGTTGTTTTGGAAGACTATCATGTCATCCACACAAACGCGATTCATGAGGGAATCACATTTTTGCTAGACCATCTCCCATCGCACAAGCATATCGTTATCACAACTCGTTCGGATCCGGCGTTGCCGCTGCCTCGATATCGCTCACGCGAGCAGATGGTCGAAATCCGCGCCGATGATTTGCGCTTTTCCGCTGAGGAGGTCTCCAGCTATATGAAGGAGATTGCGGAAATCCCACTCAGCGAATCTGAAACCACGATATTGGAGGGACGCACTGAAGGCTGGGTCGCTGGGTTGCAGATGGCAGCGCTTTCTCTGCGTAGTAAGGCAGATAAGGAGCAGTTCATACGTTCTCTAGGAGGTACACATCGATATATCCTAGATTATCTCCTTGAGGAAGTGCTCAACAATCAGCCAGAGGCAGTGCAGCGCTTTTTGATGGAAACTGCAATTTTGGATCGATTGTGCGCACCATTATGTGATGCTGTGACCGGGCTTGGCGAAGAAGTCACTCGAGAAATCCTTCAACGCTTAGAACGTGATAACCTTTTCATCATTTCTCTGGATGAGGAGCGTTATTGGTATCGTTATCATCACTTGTTTCAAGATTTGTTGAATCTGCGCTTGAAACAGTCGCTGCCCGAGAAAATAAAGGCATCCCATCGAAGCGCGGCGCATTGGTATCAGTCGCATGGCTGGATCAGTGAAGCTGTCCAGCACTACATTGATGGCGCAGATTTCGAGCGTGCGGCGGATTTGGTCGAACAGCATACCGTGCAGTTGTTCGCGCAGGGCAAGTTGGATCAGCTTGTCAACTGGATTAAAAAACTACCGGCTGACCTTTCGGTACGCCGTCCCTGGCTCAGTATTTACCAGGCTTGGGCGCTGGCATTCTCTGGGAAAAATCCTGAGGCAGAATCATTGATTCAAGTAGTAATTCAGAGCCTAGAGGGAAATGAACTATCAGCGGAAGCACGCAAAAAGTTATGGGCGGAGATATATGGTATACGCGCCTTACTTTCCATTACATCCGGAAATCTGCAAGTTGCATTGGACCTGGAGCATGTGCTCAGTGAGGAGATTGATCCAGATAGCTTGTTTGCCCGCAACGTGATCCTTTGGTCTCTTGGGTATGCCTGGCGTATGCAAGGCAAACTACGGGAGGCAATTGTCGCCTTTCGAGAAGTATTAGCAATCGGGCGACAGTTGAACAACATATGGGTCATGTCCACCGGATATGCAGACCTGGGCATGGTGCTGCGCCTGTCAGGAAGGTTGACGGAGGCGGAGGAAATCTACCGCGAGAGCTTAGAAATGTTGCATCAAGCCGGTGCGGGGGGATTAGGATATATAGGTAGGTCGAAGTCCTTCTTGGCCAACCTGCTTTGTGAATGTAACCGGCTAGATGAAGCCTGGAAATTAACCACCGAGAGCATCGATCACAGCCAACTATGGAAGAATCCAAACCATCTCGCGCATGCCTATTGGACGCAAGCGCGGATTCTATACGCCAAAGGCGACACGACAGCGGCAGAGCATGCTCTGAATAAAGCGGGAGATATCGCCGCTCAGCCTGGTGTGGTACCCAACCTGCATGCTGTGGTCGACACATTTCGCGTGCGATTATCCTTGGAGCAAGGACGACTTTCCGAGGCAGACCGTTGGGCGGAAGAGCACCCAATTTCTGAAAAGACTCTTGAACAGAATATCGAAGTCTTTGATTTGCAGGCCCTGATACATGCTCGAGTATTGATTGCTCAAGAAAAGCCTTCGGCTGCCTGGAAGCTTCTGGAAAAACTGGAAACAGATGCGCGGACCGATGGCCGGGTAAACACCTTAGTTGAAACGCTGGTTCTCAAAGCCCTGGCTGCGCCAAAGCGAGCCGCCGCGCTCGAAGTTCTAGAATCTGCCCTGGAGTTGGGGATTCCTGAGGGTTACCGCCGTACCTTTCTGGACGAAGGAGATCGACTCATGCAGTTACTCGAAAGCCTGCGCGGCCGCTCTACTTTTGTAGAACCACTCCTTGGCCCAAGCAGGGGGAAACCGAAGCTAGAAACTCTCCTAACTGAGCGCGAGTTAGATATTTTACGGGGGATGGCAGAGGGATTATCGAACAAGGAAATTGGGCAGAAGTTATTTATTTCCACGGGGACAGTTAAGGCACACAGTGCAACGATTTACCGCAAACTGGAAGTCGCGAACCGAACAGAGGCTATTGCGCGGGCAAAAGACTTAGGCCTCCTCTAAACATCTCTCCTAAACCAAAAGCTAAACCTTTCATAGCCACCTGGCAGATGCCAGGATCATTTTGCTTGGGTAGACTGGAGCATGAAAGAACACTCCTATGGCAAACCTGAATGTCAAAATTATTATCCAAGATTACATGAGCGAACCCTGCTCGGTGTGGTTCGAGGGGTTGAGTGTTGAAGAGACAGAGGATCACTGCACTTATCTCTCCGGCGAAGTCTCTGACTACTCGGCTTTGTATGGTCTTATCGAGCGCATTCGTGATCTGAACTTACACCTGGCATCTGTCCAGGTACAAACAATATCCCAGAAAGGAAGCAAAAAATGAAAATCTTGATTAGTATCCTCCTTATCATCCACGGTTTGATCGTGGCTGGCCAAGCGGTTGGCAGCTTTGGGTCGACGATCCCGAACGAAATCCAGAATCCCTCCTTCGTGAGCTGGTGGCCGGTCAACATGGGACGTTCGTGGTTGTTCTCATGGCTGGGATTGGACAAAACCCTGGTGGTCTACCGGATTGGTGGATTGCTTTGGTTGGCTGGGGGCATTGCATTGGTAGCGGCGGGACTGGGCGCGCTTGGCTTTGTTATCCCAACCGCCTGGTGGCGTGATCTGGCGGTGGCAGGCGGAGCGATCTCGCTCTTAATGCTTGCTATTTACCTGCATCCATTGCTGATCATCGGGACAGCCTCTAGCGTCGCTGTTTTGGCGGTCCTTCTTTGGTCCAAATGGCCGCTGGCAAGCCTTATACGATGGTGACCGTCCAATGGCGTAACCTATTCAGATCGAGCAAGTACCTAGTCCAATAAATCAATTCCCAGAGAAAAGGAGAATCCCATGTCCAAAAATACCTTCATCCTTCTCAGTGTAATGGTGGTGATCGGATTGATCTCTGCGCTTCTCACCTTCATTCGCTCGGAAAGAATGGCTCCCCCGGCTGAGCTTGCTGCAAAAGGGCTCGCCGCAATCCAGAAGGGCAATGTGATCTTCTATGGCATCTTCATGCCCATTCTGGTCGGCTCCATCGCGTTCTTCGTCTATCGTGGAATGCTTTCTCGTTCTCCCGATACCGCTCAAACAACCTACCTATTATTGGCAGCGGGCATTGCCATCGCCTTCACCATCCTGGCTGCTGCAGTGTTCAGGATGAGAGGCTTTGTGGAGCTCACTACTTTGCACTTCCTGTACGTGGCTGGCTTTGGCTGGATCATGCCGAAGTTCTTGACCATGTAAGTCGTAGCGATTTCACAACCAACGTATATCGACTTCCAAAGGATTAATTGAAAGGAGCATTGAGATGACTAACCTAAAATTACTGGATGGCCGGACCGCTCTTGTCACTGGTGGAACCTCGGGGATTGGCTTTTACACCGCCGGCGCGCTCGCCAAAATGGGGGCCGCGGTCTACATCACCGGGCGTGATACCAACCGAGGGCAGGAGGCGGAGCGCCAAATCCGTATGCGGGCTGGTCACGAACACGTGTACTTCGTTCATGCAGATGCAGCCACCGTGGGGGGCAATCAGGCACTGGCGCAACGCATCCTAGAGGCAACAGATCGACTTCACATCCTCGTCAATAACGTCGGCGGACTCTATAACGATCGCTGGGAAACCGACGACGGGTACGAGGCAACACTGGCCATGAACTTTGTTGGGCCCTTTGCCCTCACAGAGGCTCTCTTGCCGCTCTTGCAGCAAAGCGCGCCTGCGCGTATTGTTAATGTAAGCTCCGCCGGATACACCATGTGGAACGGGGCTCTGTTCGACGATTTCCAATCTTGTGCGACATATTCGGGCGTGGATGCCTATAATCGTTCAAAATACCTGAACCTGCTTTGGAGCGTAGCATTGGCGCGTCGCTTGGAAGGCAGCGGCATCACTGCCAATGTCCTCCACCCGGGCACGGCCTGGACAGCCATGACGAAGAGCAGTGAGCCGTGCAGCTTTCCTGCTGGGATGCGGCCGCTCTGGCCGATCCTTCGCCTCATCCAGCGCATGGGCTCTCCAGAAAAAGTGGCACGAACTTCAATTTACCTGGCCAGCGCGCCAGAAGCCATGGATATTACTGGCAAATACTTTGAGAGCAGCACAAATCCAAAGGATTTACACGGCGAGGTTATTGATTACGCCAAACAAGAGAGAACATGGGAGTTGGGAACTTCGCTGGTTCGCGGTGCTCCAACGGCGATTGCCAACCAAACGCAATCTTCTGCACAGGCTGTTTAAGGAGAATAGATCATGGACAATCCTCAAAATAATATTAAGCGTTTTGTATATTTCTATTTCAACCAAGAGGAACCGGAAAAAATCAGGCAGGTCGTCCCCGCGCATGTGGAGTATTGGAAAGCAGCAAACCTGCAGGGCTATATGGGTGGCCCATTCGCTGACCGGACCGGCGGATTGATCTCCTTTCTTGCCAACAGCATCTCAGAGGCGACAGAGATCGTTGAACAAGACCCATTTATCATGCAAGACTTGATTGCTGATAAGTGGATCAAAGAATGGATCGTTGAGTAATCCGCGATTGCTGTGCCATCGTTGATACAACAACAACGAAAGGAAACCAGTATGCTTCGCTTCCCGATAAGATAGCAACCTATCCAACTGACCAGTATAACACTCCCATGTCGACAGGGGAGTTTTTCTATCCCATTGTGTATTCTCTGTTGTAGAGAATAGGTTTCTAGCGAGTTATCACGAAATCCTTTCATAATCATTTCGCATCCTACAGCAAAATCTTTTGGAGGCAGTATGATTATCGATGCTCATGCTCACGCCTGTGGGCCTTTTTTGAGAGGGGAAAATCTGATTCGGCTCTTGGATCAAACCGGTGTCGATCGCGTAATTCTCGTCCCTGGCCAAAAAGATTTGGAAAAAGAATACAGCCTCCCAAACATAGCAGGACTATTCCCTAATCATGATGTAGTCCCAATTACGAACGCCTTAACCCGGCTGGTGACAAAGTTGACCGGCACGCTCCACCAGATTCCAGAAGGAAATAAGTATGTCTATCAGCTGGCACAGTGTTACCCTGACCGCATTCTCCAGTTTTATTGGGCAACTTTGAACACACCTGGCATCCTGGATCAGGTCCAAGCGGAATACGTGGCATTTCAGTTTCGGGGAATTAAGTTGCACCAATGCTGGGAAAACTTTTCTATTGGTTCACCCATTTTCAGGGCCATCGCGAAATTCGCCACTCAACACGGCCTGCCCATATTTATCCATATGGGTTCGTACGAGGAAGTAAAGGCCCTAATTGATTTTATCCGTCAATCTCCCGAAACTATTTTTATCATCGGGCACCTGTTTGGGATGGAATATTACATGCGGTCTGGAATTTCTTTCCAGAACGTCTATTTCGAAATTTCCTCTCCCTCGATCGTCTCTCTTACCCGTTTGAAACAGGCAATTGCCTATTTTGGCGCTCATCGAATTGTCATGGGATCAGACGTGCCCTATGGAAAGGATAATCTACGCCGGAATATCCAGCGTGTCCGGGAGCTGAATATTTCTGCTGAGGAGAAAGCTCTCATTTTAGGACAGAATATTCAAAGAATCCTATGTGATCGTTGACCTATTGATAAGAAAGCCCAACCAGGAGAAACTATGATAGAAACCAGTCGCTTAAATATCCATGTTCCATTTCCAGATGTTGCCTCCCCTCAATTACACCTTGTGCTCGCAGCCTGCCAGCTGAACTTACAGCCCAGCCAAGGCGAGGCTTGGGTCACAGGTACATATGATGATTTGGCCGGATACCTGCCATTGAAGATCCAACAGAACGGGTCGATGCTCATCATCATGCAACGAGAGACCTTGGCGGAGACGCTTCGTATAAAGAGCCGCCTTGCTCCACTGGATCTGATGGTCAGCGGATCCCAGCCCTTTGGACTAATTTTGGAAGGAGGGCTGCTCGAGAGCAGGGTGGACCTGAGCGGGCTGCCGCTCACCAGACTGGAAGTGAAGCCGGGGAAAGGATCTCAAGAAGTCCTCTTCAACGCCCCCAATCCAGAAAGAATACAGACCATGAATATTCGCGTGGGCGCAGCTCGTCTGGAACTGCGTGGCTTGGGCAATGCCAACTTTGCCAACCTAAATCTCGATGGCGGACAGGCTGACTGCCTAGTTGACTTCAGTGGAGGGTTGCGATATCCCGCGCAAGCCAGAATCACCATTCCAGAGGGCTCGCTTGAAATCCATGTGCCAACGGAAACGCCTACTCGCCTGGCCATAGAAACCTTTGGCACGATGAATATAGGTGAGGGCTTCAAAAGACAAGGAGGCGCGCTCTTGAACCCAGCAGCCCTGGCAGGACAGACACCTATCCTAAGTATAAAAGCAACGGTCCTGACGGGGTCGGTCCGGCTGCGAAGTTGCTAGATAACGGGCGATCGTCCGTAGACAATTTGTCTGAGCCGGTGTTGCAATTTGCAGGAGAGTAGATCAATTTTCTAATTCTGCCAAAACCCAGCCATCTACACCCTTCTATGGAGGAGAAATCCATGAATCGACCATCTGCATTGAAGGAAGTGCTCGTTTTCTTTGTTATGACATTGGGAGCCTCTTACTTTGTGTTTTGGGGACCTTTGGCGCTGTTCCAGATCCCAGCGATTAGTTTTGTGACCGATACTCCGGGACCCTGGTGGGCGATCGCTTTATTCATTGTGGGAGGCTTCGTGCCTTCTCTGGTCGGCGTTTTCCTGACCTGGAAATGGGAGGGAAAATCGGGCTTGCAACAAATGGGCCGACGGATGGTCCAGTTCAATATCGGCTGGCGTTGGTATCTGGCTGCGATCGTCATTGTTACTGTCGCAACTTTGGGGCAGATCATGATCCTTGGGTTCTTAGGCAAACCATTTGATCTGAAGTTGTTCCTTACACAGCTTGCCATGCTTTTGCCTTTATTCATCCTTGGTCCGTTATCTGAAGAATTGGGCTGGCGTGGTTTTGCATTGGATCGACTGCAAAGCAGATGGAGCCCTCTCGTCTCAGGTCTCATTCTAGGCGTGTTCTGGTCTCTTTGGCACCTACCTCTTTTTTATATTCCTGGAGAGTTTCATTATGAGCTGGCGCTGCCATTTCTTCCGTTTTTGTTAACCCATACATCGCTGTCACTCGCATATACATGGCTGCATAATAATACTGGGGGCAGCCTCTGGACGGCCATCTTCTTCCATTGGTTACACACGTATTCTGCAACGGTGGTTGACAGCGGCGCAGTTCGTTCACCCCTTTACAACTGGACGGAATTTATCCCCTTCCTCGTGATTTCGATTTTCATAATTGTTAGTGGAAAGGCTAGGTCGCAATCTTTTATCAGACAGGCCGAAGTGTAATTATTCCTGGCAGAGCAACATATCAATCAACGAAGGACAGTCTATTAAAGGATGAACATCAAAAGAACACAGCAATTTCACAGTGCGGAGTCGCTCCTCGGTCTAGTTTTGTAACTGATCCGCCAAGTCAGAATCGATTCAAACAATCATGAAAGGAATAAGCTATGGCTACCCTCAATCCCCCTGCCCGTTCGTCTATTATCTCCTCATCATCGCCTGACATTAAACCTTTGCCGCTCGGTCCTGCCGTGCTGTTCTTCGCAGTCCCCTCCCTGGCTGTTACGATTGCCTACTATTGGGGCATTCCGGCCATGGTGGAGTGGGGCTTGTCACAATTCGCAGCCTACATGGTGGCCACGATGACCCCGTTGGCCGGGTGTCTGGTCGCGGCTGTGGTGGCTTACCGTCTCGAAGGTCGCCCGCTGACTTGGGCAGCTTTTGCCGACCGCTTGCGACTGCGCCCGATGACTCGCAATGACTGGATCTGGTCGTTGGGCGGGTTCCTGTTCACCCTGATCGGCTTCGCCGTGATGGACGTCGCCGGCACCCTGATCAGCCGCGGGTGGATCTCTTTACCTGCCTCGCTCCCGCCTGCTCTTAATCCCCTCATGCGGAGTGTCGCCGATTACCGGGAATTGATGGGTTCAGGAGCAGTCGGCAACTGGAACCTGGTCGTGCTAGTCTTGGCGGTGCTCTTTTTCAACGTCATGGGTGAAGAGCTTTATTTCCGTGGGTACATTATGCCTCGCCAGGAGCTGGTCCACGGTCCCCGGACATGGATGGTGCATTTTGTGCTATGGACTCTCTTTCACGTCTTTATTTACTGGCAGTGGCTGTACATCATGACCGTCACTCTGCCTGTCTCTTACATTGCCCACCGTCAGCGCAACACGTGGACCGGGATTATCATTCATGGATTGCACAATGCAGTCGACATGTCTCTTTTGATCCTGATCATATTAGGAATTCTGGTCTGAGGTCGGGTGGTCTCCGGATGAATGAAAAGGTAGGCAGTGATCATCATGAGCAAAGTTCCTAAGCACCGATCAAAGACTGGAAGGAGTACCCGGCGCAGGGGAACTCCTCCGTCATTCAATCAAGAGTCGGCGGAGAAATTGTGGCTAGCGCGTGGCGCGGAGGATGTATTCTTCCAGCGCGAAGCACAAATCACCTGGTGGTCCGTGTTGGGAGGGATTGCCGTGGCGGCCTTGCTGACCGAGCTGGATTCGGTGCCACAGGGAATCGAAGCGGGGAGATGGGATGTTGGACTATATTTTCTGGCGACCTGCCTGGTGATTGTGAACTCATGGGTGCAGACGGCCTGGGCAAGCCTGATTCTTAAATGGCCGATCTCGATCTCCACATCCCTTTCTCTCTTCTTTCTGGGACTTTCCCTGTCTGTGGCAGCTCTGAATATCACCCAGCCCGCGATCTGGTATGCGGCCATGTCAGTTGTCCTCTTGACGGGCTTGTTCAATCAGGTGGTTTTCACGAAGAACCACGCCTGGGTTGCGTTAGCCCCGGAATTAGTCGTCCAGACCCGCGCCAGCGCCCGGATATACGTGGCGATGACCCTGTTTGCCATTGCTTACACAGTGTATCTGGCAGTAGGACTAAGCGTGGCTGCTGAAATGGGTGGAGGCATAATCGCCTTCTTGGTAGCGTTGTTTACTCTCATCAGGCAACATCTGGAAATGGTGGAAGAAAAGCACAGGATGGGTATTGCCTAAGTGTCGCTGGAGAGTCACGTGCCTTAATCCTCTTCGGCAACCTGGTTTATGACAAATGACAGATGAAACCGCCACTGATTGGATATATGATTTCAAGTGATAAAGACTGTTTTCATGTCTTGCCTTTTCCTATTTGCCGCAGAAAGGTTCTTAAGCGGAAACGCTCCGTATAACACCACCAAATTGGAGTCTTATACGAAGTCACTCTGCATAGGAGCTACTTAGCCGGCCTGAAAGAATGGAGGAGATCACATGAACACACTTCTGGCTACTAAAAAAATAATGGCTGTCCTGGCCCTGGTCAGCATAGTCATGGCTTTTTATCTCATCTGGGCACGTCCTTATCAGCTTCGGTGGGGCACAACTGATACAGAAGTAAATCAACAGATGCCAGGAGATGAAATCAATGGTCATCCATCATTCCTGGCAACCCGAGCCATCACGATCCAGGGGACTCCTGAGCAAATCTGGCCCTGGTTGCTGCAAATGGGATACGGCCGTGCCGGATTTTATGCTTATGATATCTTTGAGAATATTGGAAGTCCGCGCGGGATCCGGAGCGCAGATCATATCATTCCCGAATTCCAGCAACATAAAGTAGGCGATGAAATGCCGATCAGCCCCGCCGGAGGGTTGTTTTTTTATGCAATCGAACCCAACCAATACCTGATCTGGAGGGGAGACGGAGATTATGGCGGTTTTATCTGGGCACTGTACCCGCAGGACAATCATCAAACACGACTGGTCAGCCGGGCTCGTCTGAGCTACAGCTGGAACAAACCCATCCAGCTTGCCTTTGATTTATTGACCGAGTTCTCCGATCATCTGGCAATCAGGAAAATTTTGCAAGGAGTGAAAGGGCGGGTAGAAGGAAACATCGAACATATGGCACAAGCAAATACAGAGTTTGTGATATACCTCGCCTCAGCGTTGATCTTTGTCGGAGCAGTATTTTTGATCTTTCTTCGCCCCCTGTCATGGCGTAGTTGGCTAGCCGGATTGGCCGCAGGCGTAGCCTGGCTCATCACGTGGTATGCACCGATTCCTATATGGATCGGTGCTTTTTTAGAGCTTCTGTTTCTTTGAGAGTTGCGTCGCTCATCCCAAAAGCTCGCCCTGCAAAAAGCTGGCTAATATAGCGGGCAGGTGGCACGCGACGCGATCTAACGGCGTTTTTCTAGGTTTTGGTTTTATTCACATCTCAAGTTGAGTTTCGTCCTACCCACCTGCCAATAGGCACACTCTGCGCGTATCATGGTTATTCACCTAAAAAAGACCGGAGACAATAATGAACAAAGCGACTGCCATACTATCATCAACACTAGGAATTCTGGCAGGAATCATGGGGATCGAGCACGGAATCGGAGAAGTGCTCGAGGGCTATAGACCAACAGATAGTGTATTTATTTTATCTTGGCCTGATTCGGCGTTTTTCGAGATCATGTCTGGCGAACCTGCCATGACCATCGTCCCTAATTATTTAGTTACAGGACTCCTAGCGATATTTTTCTCATGTGTGTTTCTCGTTGTGTTTGTCAAGCCTAGTCTCGATAGAAAGCCCAATATTGTTTTATTTGCCCTTTTGATTCTTATGCTTCTTACTGGTGGAGGTTTTGGCCCCCCTATTCTTGGAATCATTGCTGTGCTGATCGCATTAAAGAGAAATTCTCCACTGAAAACATGGAGCAAGTTGCATCCAAAGTACCATAGTGTTCTTAGTATGTTATGGCCCTGGTCATTTGGGCTCTGCCTGCTTGGATGGCTGATGTTATTTCCGGGAGCAGCTCTGATCGTCTTCATTACAGGCGTGGATAATGCCTTACTAATGATCATACCAATTCTCATAGCATTTACTTTTATCCCAGTAACGTTGCTGCTCGGATTTTCGCGTGATTTGCTGAGGCGAAAATCTGAGCTTCGCGACATTTTGCCGGAGACACTGCCTCAAATGCAATGATGACTCGTCGTAATGTCCGTTTGCGAACTTCCGAAAAACTCTTAAGACTAGGGAACTTCTGCGTACAAATCTCTGTAGATAAAACAAGTGGTGCTCTGTACAGGACGGTTCATCGCCCTGTACAGAGCACGTAAAACTTTGAGCCACTTTGTGATTACAGTTTTTTCCAGACAAGCATTGATCTAGCCTAGAGTGATTGTTCAAGCGGTGAGCTCTATCGCTGTCCTCCATCCCAGACGACAAATGGCATATTGATCACCACACCCGGCTGTTGGATTGTCAGTTCGCCTGCTTCAGCCGCTTCCAGGACTTCGGCAGCGGTCTTCAATTCACGAGCGTTCGTCTCATCAACCCAGCTCACCATGTTCAGGCGGCGCAGAGGGGTATAGCCTTCTGTGTCGGGCGGGTTATCAAACACGGACGGCTGTAAACCGGACATGCTTGCTCCCGAAACCCCATTGGTGAACACGTAAACGTTCGCCAGAGCATGGTCCGTGACCTGCGCCAATGCCGGAACGTAGAGGACAGGGGATTGCATACCGGTCCCCATTTTCTCGGCCAGCTTAGCATCAGAAACCTCTGTGTGCGTGAAGTAGATTTCACTGCCTTCTGCATAACCCTTGTCCACAGGGAGTTCTGCTTTGGCGGGTCCATTCTGCTGCGAAGCACAGGCGGTTAGCAAGACAACCAGCAGAGAGGCAAGAACGAACAGATTGAATTTATTGTATTTCATGTCAGTCTCCTTTTCAAAATTAGTTGAATATATTGTTTTGCCTGGGCGATCGTCTGACGCCCAGGACTGCACTACTGTATTTTCTGTCCACGTAACCGCAGACTATTCGAGACGACGAATACGCTGCTGAACGCCATGGCGCCGGCTGCGAGCATGGGGTTGAGAGTACCTAGTACCGCCGCTGGGATCAGGACCACGTTGTAGAAGAAGGCCCAGAAGAGGTTCTGCTTAATCGTCCGGACGGTTGTGCGGGAGAGAGATATGCCGCGCGCAACACCGCGTAAGTCACCGCTGATGAGTGTGACGGGGGCAGAGGCCATCGCTACATCGGTGCCCGTCCCGATCGCCATGCCAACATCTGCCTGCGTCAGGGCCGGTGCATCGTTGATTCCATCTCCCACCATTGCCGTCACCTCACCACGTTCCTGCAATTTCTTGATCTCGGCCGATTTACCTTCTGGCAACACCTCAGCCAAAACGGTGTCGATACCCACTTTCCGCGCGGTCGCCTCCGCAGTTTTCTGGTTATCGCCCGTGATCATTGCCACCTTTAAGCCCATGCGGTGCAGTTCGGCGATTGCCTCTACCGAGCCATCTTTGACTGTATCAGCCACCGCGACCAAGCCATGCACCTGGCCGTCGATTGCTACCAACATAGCAGTTTTGGCCTCATCCTGGAGTCGTTCCAGGTCAGGCGCCAATCCGTTCAGTGAATAACCGCGAGCCTGTATCAGACGGAGATTGCCAACGGTGATGCGATGACCATCAACTTCTGCCTCAACGCCATGACCCGCTTCGGCTTTGAAACTGGTGAGGTCAGATAATCTGAGATTTCGATTTTTCGCCTCTGCCCAGATCGCTTCCCCGAGCGGATGCTCGCTGCCTTTTTCTACCGAGGCGGCGAAACGCAATATTTCTTCATCTTTCCAGCCGTCACTCACTACGATGTCTGTAACCGTTGGTTGCCCTTTGGTCACAGTGCCTGTCTTATCGAGCACCACAACACTGACTTTTCCAGCGCGCTCCAGGGCTTCACTATTGCGGAACAAAATACCCAGTTCTGCACCTTTCCCAGTTCCGACCATCACGGCTGTGGGAGTGGCAAGCCCCAAGGCGCATGGACAGGCGATGACCAGCACAGCCACCAAGTTGATCATGGCACGCGTAAATTCTGTATACGGGGAATTGATAGGAAGCTGTGGACCAAAGAAGAACCAACCGAGGAACGTCAATATCGCAATCCCGATCACCGCAGGGACGAAGATACCGGAAACCTGGTCTGCCAGCTTCTGAATAGGCGGCTTGCTGCCCTGCGCCTCCTGCACGAGGCGGATGATCTGCGCCAGGGCGGTCTCTTTGCCGACCTTGGTCGCTTCGAACTTGAGCAATCCCAGCTTGTTAAGGGTGGCACCAATCACACTATCCCCAGGCTGTTTGGTAACCGGCAGTGATTCGCCTGTCAGCATGGATTCGTCAACACTGGATAGGCCTTCCACAACCACCCCATCCACCGGAATTGTTTCACCGAGGCGCACAAGGACCAGATCCCCGACTTGCACTTCATCCACTTGTACTTCAAGCTCCTGACCGTTGCGGATGATCCGGGCGGTCTTCGCTCTTAGCCCCATCAGCTTTTTGATCGCTTCACTTGTCTGCCCCTTGGCGCGGGCTTCCAGGAATTTACCAAGCCGGATGAGTGTGATGATGACGGCGGCTGTCTCGAAATACACGAAGCCATCCAGCCAACCAAACGTCACCGGCAACGAGTACAAAAACGCCACCGAGGAACCCATCGCGATGAGCACGTCCATGTTGGCAGAACCGTTGCGCAGAGACTTATATGCTCCGATATAGAATCCCCAGCCAACAAAGAACTGCACCGGAGCCGCCAATGCCAGCATCAACCAGTCGAACCAGGGTTTGGCCGGATGCATGCCTCCCATTTGGGCTGCCATCAGATCATGACCAGGTTGGTAGAAGAATTCGGGCAGCAAGCTGAAATCTTTACCCA
>DATHTL010000186.1:0-13304 GCA_035463255.1 Anaerolineales bacterium
GTAACCCTTGAGTATCCCTTACACAATGAAGCACATTGGAAATGATAGACAGAATGGACTGGAAAGCGGCAAAATTTAGTGTTTTTTAGACGAAATAGGATGTAAAATACACATTGGACACTAAACCCGACTTCTCATAATCGCTTGGTCGTAGGTTCGAATCCTACTGGGCCCACTTTCCGATTTATGATTGAGGATTTTGGATTGACGATTGTGCCGCGCTGCTAGGCGGCATTTTGTCTTAATTAAGAAAAACTCATCACAGGACCAACACATGAATCCCTACCTCGCAACGCTGTTCACATTTCTCATCGCAGTCTTCTTCCTCCGCCTCATGGACTTTCTTGCCCATCGTGGGGTGATCGACAGCCGGTTGAGTCGCAAATTGATCCACATTGGCACGGGGCCGATCTTTGTTTTGTGCTGGCTGATGTATCCAGATGTGCAGATTTCGCGCTGGCTGGCGGCGCTGGTTCCGCTGGTCATTACGATGCAATTTGCACTGGTGGGGAGTGGGATTATCAAAGATGAAGCAGCAGTGAAGGCGATGTCACGGACAGGGGATCGACGTGAGATCCTGCGAGGGCCTCTATTTTATGGATTGGTCTTTGTCGCAGTGACACTGATCTACTGGAAGGATTCGCTGATCGGCATCCCGGCATTGATGATGATGTGCGGTGGGGATGGGATTGCGGATATTGTCGGTCGGCGCGTCAATTCGGCAAAGCTGCCCTGGTCGCCTGAAAAGAGCTTTGCCGGATCGCTGAGCGTGTTCCTCGGCGGCTGGCTGCTGACCATGTCCATCTTCGCGATTTACGTCTGGATTGGAGCCTTTAGTGGACCCGTTATAAGATTTCTTATACCGGTCACCTTGATCGCACTGGGTGCCATGCTGGTCGAGTCCTTGCCCTTCAAGGATGTCGATAACATCACGCTGACTATGGTCGCCGCCCTGATCGGTCACTTGGTGTTCTAGGGTAACACAAGCGACTCAATTTCCTCACTCAAAATCTCGGAAAATATCTCTTTCCCGTTCTGATCCAGGTGATGGACATCTTTGAAAAAAGATGTATCCAACTGGTCATCGTAGGCCAGATCGATTAGAATGACATCCTGCTTTTGCGTATAAGCACTCAAATCATTGACATATTCGATCAGTGCAGCAGGCTCAGGATTTTGAGCAGAAAACCGCAGCGTTTTTGTTCGGACCAGGATCAGCTTGATGTTATGTTCCCGGCAGAGACGAACGATTTCAGGCAGGAAGGATCGGTCGACCTGCGTCTCAAAGTCGAGATTTTTATCGGTATATAGAAAATTCTCTGCGGAATTGATGGTTTCGTTGAGCTGGTCGGGTTCGAAGTTCTGGTTGCCAAAAATATCTGACATCGACTCTTCCACACAATCATCATTGCACTGGAACAGGGCACGCACAGGGAAATTGATGAATCGGGTAACAATGAAGGCGCGCAGATCCCAGCGTCCCCAGTAGGGTGGGAAGTAGGACTCGGCTGTCTTTGCCATGGGGCTCATCTGGTCGCGGATCGCCAGCCGGAGCACGTAGTCATCCTCTGCCCCGGCGTATTCATCCATCACCTCAAAAAAACTGCCATGCACCCGGAAGCCCGGAGAAGTAAGCACGGTATCGCGGAATACGAGGATCAAAGCTTCGGGCCTGGACTCTGCCTTCACGATATTATTTTTCATCACCAGGTACAGCAGCGCAGAACCGGCTCCGGGCTCACTGATCGCGGAAACCCGTTTCCCGAGTTGATCGGTCATCAACGCCGCGTCGATATTTGTGCCCACAACCGAGTCGCCGAAGACAAGCAGTTGCGGCTCCTCCTTGTTGAGCATCTCCCTGTACCTTTGGCGGATGTGAGGGTCGAATTGCGGCCCGACCGGGAAGGGATAGCCATCAGTGAAACGCAGGAAGACAAAGGCTGAAACGATGCCAGTCAATATGAGCAATGAAATCAAATACTGTTTGAACTCGCGCATTTGATCTTCAGAACTGGAAATAGATGAAGTCTGATGTAACGGAGCTGGTGAAGATCACGGTGCCAAGCGTCAGCGCCGCATAATAAACGGAATGAGCCAGACCACGCCGCGGGATGTATTGATCCAGCAAGTGCTTGACAATCAGCGGCAGGGAATAAGCCACCGTCATGGAGAGAATGATCAGCGCAACAACCCAGTCTGACCTACTATGCGCCCATTCTGCGGAGCGGAACACATCCAACAACCAGCTCATGGACGGGGCGCGGAAGATCAGCCATCCGAACACGATAAACGTAAACATGATCAGCCAGGCAAAAAAGGTTTTGAGATGGCCGGCGGGTTTCCAGTCCCCGCGCAGGCCGGCAAGCTGGTAGCCTGCGATCAGAACGCCGTAATACACTCCCCAGACAACGAACGTCAAACCGGCGCCATGCCAGAGCCCGCTGATGAACATAGTGACGAGTGGGGGAATACTCATGCTAAGCCGGGCAGGCAGAGAATAGGTTCGCTTTAGTAAGGCGCGGCGGATAGGGAAAAAGACATAGTCGCGAAGCCAGGTTGAAAGCGTGATGTGCCAGCGATTCCAAAACTCCGTAGGCGTTAGAGAAAGATAGGGCTTGTTGAAGTTTTCGGAGGTGTTGTAGCCCAGCAGCTGTGCGATGCCGCGTGAAAGATCCGTGTATGCCGAGAAATCGGCCAGGATCTCGAGAGTAAAGCCCAGAGCGCCGGCAATGATCAGCACCATGGAGGGTTCGCTCAGTGCAAAGATGCGGTCCACAACGGATTTGAGAGTATCGGCTACAACGATCTTCTTGAAGAAGCCGGTCACCAGCAAAGGCCAGGCGGCATAAAAAAAGCCCGGCTGCCAGATGCGTTCTCGCTGGATCTGCGGTATCAACTTTTGATAACGATCAATCGGTCCCGCCACGATTTGAGGAAAGAAGGAGACAAAGAGAGCAAATCCAACGAGGTCATCAGACGGTTCGAGCGAACCGCGTGAAACATCGATCATATAGGCAAGTTTTTTGAGCGTGTAAAAAGACAGCCCGGCCGGTAGAAAGATATTGACAAACAGCCAGTCCACGCGCAGGCCTGCACTTGTCAGCGCCTCTGCTGCCTGTGCGTTGAAAAAGTTATAGTACTTAAAAAATGCGAGCACCCCCAGGTTGAGGCTCAAGCTTAATGCCATGTACCATTTCGTTCGCTCCCGGTCGGCTCGCATCCGTCGGGCCAGAAAAAAATCTGCCAGGGTGGATGCCCCTAACATGACCGGGTACCATGGATGGAACCATCCGTAGAAAATATAACTGGCAAGCAGCAAGAATATGTTCTGGCCGCGATGTCTGAGAAGCAGCCAGTAGACCGCAAAGGTAAGCGCAAAGAAACCCCAGAATGTAAGGCTGGTAAAAATCATCCAACTTCCTTATCGTGTTTCAACGCTTTGATTGGATTGAATGTTTTTCATTGCAAGGAACTAGAACCTATTTAACCACTGTCTTGAGTGATTCCACAAGTTTTTGTGTGAAGATTACTTGGCCGCGTTCGTTCAGATGCAGGCTGTCCGTAAAGTATTCGGCGGTAAATTCCTCTTGATCGAAATCAAAAAAGGGGACGCCGTTCTCTGTTGAATATTCCTTCAGTTCCTGAATGTAGCTGCGGAGACCGGCCGGTTCCGTCCCGGGCTCTTCGAAACGAAGGATCGGCATGCGGACTAAGATCAGCTGAATATCACTCTCTTGACACAGGCGGATGACCTCTGGCAGAAAGGATTGGTCGATCTGAGACTCGAAATCCAAAGCTTCGTGTGTGTAGAGGTAATCGTCTGAGGCGGCGATCGCTTCACTCAGGAACGTGACATCCAGGTTGTTCGCCTCGAAGCCAATATCCATGGCAAGATCCATGCAGCCTGGGTCGCAGTTGAGGATGGACTCAGCCAGCGAATATCGCATCCAAGAATCAATCGCCTGACGGATATTCCATCGCAGTCCATACAAGGGGACATATGCCTCCATGAGCCTTTCGAAGCGCGACATCTGGTTGATATAGGCTCGCTGGATCAGCAGCTTATCGTCTGGCGAGGCAAATTCGTCGATCTGTTCGAAGTATCTCCCCGTGACGCGATAACCCGGAACCGTCATCATGGAGTCTCGAAAGAACATAATCAAATACTTCGGTTTGTGCTCCGCGACAACAATGTTGTTCTTAAGCACTAGATACCATATGGTGGAGGCGGTTCCGCGCAGGCCCGCCAGGAGAATTTTTTGGTTCAACTGCTCTGCCATCACCTGCCGGTTTACTGCCGGCGCAAGCATGGAATCTCCAAGCAGGAGCATATCAGGCTTTTCCTCATTGAGCTGATCAATGTAGGTTTTCCTCACCCGCTCATCGAATTGTGGTCCAACGTCTCTGGGATAGGAGGTCTTAAAGGCAGTGGGAAGATAAACTGACAAGCAACCCAGCAATAAAATGGATGTTATGAGATAGTTGCGGAAAGCTCTCATTAGCAGATCAGAACTGGAAGTAAATGAAGTCTGGGGTCGAGGAATTTACGTAGATGAACAGGAGCGCAGTTGCCGCGCTGTAGTACAGGGAACGGAGGATCGAATCTTTCTTTGAAGAACGATCGATCAGCAATTTTAAGATCAATGGTACGGCGTATATGATGGTCACAGAAAGGACAAGCAGCGCAACCGCCTGTTGTTCGAGTGCTCCCACGGGTGGGTTCGAGAATGCCCGTGCCAGCCAGTCCAGCGATGGCGCGGCAAAGATCATCCAGCCAAACACGATAAAGCCGAACATGACCAGCCAGGCTAAAAATGCCTGCAGCCTGTTTTGTGGTCTCCAGTTGCCTCCCATCCCAAGGGATTGATAAACAACGATCAGCACCCCATACATGCCGCCCCATAGAAAAAAAGTCCAGCCGGCACCATGCCAGATTCCGCTGAGTAGCATGGTGAGGAGCGGAGGGATTGCCTGCACCAGCCAGACGGGCAGCTCTCTTTGCCGGAGCAGGAACCGGCGCGTGGGGAAAAAGACATAATCACGCAACCAGTAGGAGAGGGTGATGTGCCAGCGGTTCCAAAATTCGGTTGGCGTCAGAGATAAATAAGGAGATCTAAAGTTCTCAGGAGTGTCAAAACCAAGCAGATAGGCAACGCCTCTTGAGAGATCCGTGTATGCAGAAAAATCTGCCAGGATCAGAAGCGTAAACCCGAGCGCGCCGACGACAGCCAGCAGCAGCGTGGGTTGTTCCAGATGAAAGATGCGTTCCGTCAGCGGTCTGACGCTGTTGGCAATCACCAGCTTCTTGAACAATCCCATCAAGATCAAATGCCAGGCTGAATAGAAATGGGCCGCTTTCCAAACGCGCTCGGACTCGATCTGAGGTAATAAATTTAGCGGGCGGTCGATAGGTCCCGCCACGATCTGGGGAAAGAACGAGACATACAACGCAAAGTTGATCAGAGATGGAGTGGGCTGCAGGGCGCCGCGCGAGACGTCGATCATATAGGCGAGCTTCTTCAACGTGTAAAAGGACAACCCCGCGGGTAGCAAAACCCGCGTCAACAGAAAATCATTCTGCACACCCACCACATTGGCTACTCGTACCAGGTCTTCGCTGAAAAAATTATAGTATTTGAAAAGTGCGAGAACTCCCAGGTTGAGCAACAGGCTGAGGATAAGATATGGACGTCTTGCGGCAGCCGCGTCCCGCGTAGCCATGCGTCTGGCAAGAATAAAATCGGCCAGCGTGGAGATTCCCAGCATGACGGCCAGCCAGGGTTGCACCCAACCATAAAAGACATAGCTTGCAACGAGCAGGATGCTATTTTGCCAGCGTCTCTCACGTGCGAGCCAATAGACCGCCAGTACAAATGCGAAGAAGATCCAAAACATCAGACTGGTAAAGTTCATACCATTTCTTCCTCGTGCTTCAAGCTCATCACTTTATTGGCCTTCGTGAGCTGCATCTCGCTGCGATTACGTTCCGGCTTTTTCTTCTTCGCCTTCCTCAATTTCTTCATCTCTTTTCAAAAGCATGACTCTATATGCCTCTGCATACTTCATCTCCTGCTCCTTGGCTTCCTCCTCCGCCCACTCGCGCATCCATTTTTCGACCTCGTTTGGGTCGACTTGGCTTACATGTTGCTGTAATGCTTTGATCTTGAGATCCAATGTCTCGGTGATGTCCACCCAGGTGTTGACCTTGTCTGTGCCGTGGATGTAGAGCCGGCGCACCTCGTGCGGTTCATACCCGGCCGCGAGCAGGTCTGTGAAGATAAGCCGTGTCCCGGCTGACGGGAAGACCGCCGCGCAGGCTGCCTGGGCCGCGGCGCGATGATCGGGGTGGTTGACGTATTCGTCGCCGTAGAACCACGCTTCCGGATTGCCGGTCAGTACCGAATCCGGTTTGTACTGGCGGATGATTCGGGTCAGGTCCTTACGTAAGGCGACGGTTGGCTCCAGTTCACCATCCGGGTAGCGCAGGAAAATCGTCTCTTTCACGCCGATGACCGCGTTCGCGGCAAGTTGTTCCCTTTCACGCAGCTCGGCCAGTTCTTTCTTATACGCGCCGTCCTTTGCGGGATCGTTCGAGCCCGAATCGCCGCTGGTGATAACAACTGAAATGATCTCGCTGCCGGCGCGCGCCCACTTGGCGAGAGTCCCGGCAATACTGAAATCCTGATCGTCGGGATGGGCATAAATACTCATGGCACGCCGGGGGATGTAACTGTTATTATTCATAAAGTTATTTCTCTCCTCTTTATTTTTCGGGCTAATTATTACGTAGTCGAAGCAAGCGTTTTCATAAAAGCGAATATGTCTCGCTCAGGCGCGCTTCGTCTTCGCTCCTCTACAAACATTCATCGCTCCGCTCAGCGCGAAGATTAAGCTTTTCTTCCAATCACCAGCATCTTATTCCGGATTTTGAAGAACCAGAAAAACGCTTTCACGGCAGGTAATAATAACTTCACCAGTGCTTCTGAGCGCAGGAGTTTTCTCAGGTAGAAATCATAAGGAAACGATAGTTCGTGGAACTTGCGTAGTTCAATGACGTGAAGACCAACCGACTCAAATAAATCTTTCAATTCCGTGGTTGAGAAAATCTGCTTGTGTCCAAACAGATGCGATGAGTACATGGCATTCAGAAACGTGGGAAACCTGCCGCCTGATACGCGGTACGTAAGCGCACCTAGCTGGTGATACAAACTATCCCGGCAGGGGGTGTCAATGAGAAGCAGTCCGCCAGGTCTTAATACATTTGTCGCAGCCTGCAGTGTTTGCAGCGGATAATTAACATGTTCGATCACATCCCACAATGTCACGGCATCAAAATGGTTTTCATATCCCTTTTGCCAGAAGTCGCTTTCAATGGGATATTTGTGAATATCCAGGTTGTGTCTGGTTGCAGCGTAGTGGGCCCGGCTGTCGCTTAATTCGATGCCGGTCACACGGGCGCCCTCTCTCTTGAGCATAGATAGGAACAGTCCGCCGCCGCAGCCGATATCCAATACCCTGGCCGTCTCGAGGGGAAGGTACTTCTTGAGAACCTCCACCTGATGAGTAAATTTCTCTGTGTTGGCATGCAAATGCGTCTCAATATAAGAAGATTCTTTATCTGTTAATTGAGAGGAATCAATATCCGGAGAAATCGTTTCGACCGGATCGAGATAATCAATGAAGTGATAACCGCCCCGGGATACAAACACATTCGCATTCTTTAGCCTGTACTTGAGACGCGCCGTCTGAGCTGGATGCTCTTTCAGAGCATCTATATTTTCTAGGTCCATAGGTAAAGATTTTACTCGAATGGGATTAAAACTTCCCATTCTGCCTGCTCTCAGTAGCGATAGATATCGGACTCAGGGGCGTATTTGCCTATGTTGTAACCTTCTAGCCTGCCGAAACGGTAACAATCTCAGACTTTTTCCGTCATGTTTACGCACGAACTAGGAGAACTCGTGGAGAAGCCTTTTGCATTAATTATTGAAGACGACCGCGATATTGTGGCCCTGTTCCGGCATGTACTAGACCTGGCGGGCTATCGCACGGAAATTGTCCTGGATGGAAAAGCAGCCATGGAGCAGCTATCCAGGGTGACGCCTGACATTGTCCTGCTGGATCTGGGTCTGCCGGGCCTTTCCGGCACAGATATTCTGGTGAGAATGCATGCCGATGAGCGGATGAGGAAGATCCCCGTGGTCGTGATTACGGCCTTCCCGCATATCGCGCAGGCGCTGCCTGTCACTCCGCAGCTGGTGCTGATCAAACCCGTCAACATCGAGCAGATGAGCACCCTGATTCAGCGCATCTGCCCGACCGAAAAACCGACGGAAAGCCTGCCCTGGGATGTGCTCACCGGCGTCTACAACCGTTCCTTCTTCATGGCGCGTCTCGGGTACGCGCTCGAACGCTCGAAGCAGCTGCGGCACAATAAGTTTGCGGTCCTTTACCTTGATCTGGGGCAGTCGAACAAGATCAATTATCTCTTCGGTCAGGAATACAATAAACGTGTGCTGCAGGAATCCGCGGCGTTGCTCAAAAAGATCCTGCGGCCCACCGATACGGTTGCCCGCCTGAGCGGTGATATCTTTGCGGTGCTGGTCGAGGATGTAGCCAAGCCCGACACCCCCATCCTGATCGCCTCGCGCGTACAAGGCCGTATCCGCAAATACCTGGCCAAATCGGAGAATGAACTACAGGTGCGGGCCAATGTGGGAATTATCCTGTGCGGCGAAGAGTATCAATCCGTGGACGACATCCTGCGTGACGCCGAAGCGGCTCTGGCCTTGGCAAAGCAGGACCGTAAAAAGATGCTGCAATCTCTGCGCTCGACGCCCATCAGCGCGACAACAAATATCAATACCTCGCCCCTAATGCGTTAGATATGTTCGGGGGCTCGTTGCGCCATCCAGCCTAAAAACTGGATGGCGCTTTTACTTAAGGGAACAGAAAGCAACGGCCTTGCTACCCAATCGTGACACGATTACGTCCCGCCTGCTTGCTCCGGTACATCAACTCGTCTGCTCGCTGGACCAAACTCTGAGGTGTATCCCCCGTGCGAAGCAGCGTGCCGCCAATGGATATCGTGACGGCCAGGCCTCGCGTATCGACATCGAGCCGGGAATATTCCACCAGTGTACGTATTTTTTCGGCAGCGGACTGCAAGTCCCCTTTGTCCTGCACATCATACAGGATCGCGATAAACTCCTCGCCGCCCCAGCGACCGACGGTATCGGTGGCGCGCAGGGCATAGCGAATGGTATTGGCGACCATCCGCAGCACGTCATCGCCGATGTTATGTCCGTATGAGTCATTGACCTGCTTAAAGTGATCCACATCCATGAAGAGCAAACCGGCAACACTTTGATTATTATGATGCTCGGCGATCACTGCACTCATGCGCCCTTCGAGGTGTCTGCGATTGCCAGTGCCCGTCAGTGCATCGGTCAGCGCAGCCTGACGCAGCTCCCGCAATTGGTGACGGGTATCGATCAGGCGGTTGTTATTACTGAATGACTCGATAGCGCCGATGATATGGCCCTTGTCGTCGCGCAAGGCGGTGGCACGGATGGCCACCGGTAGGCGGTGACCATCGGCATGGTGCAGAAAGACTTCCGCCTCGCGTTCTCTCCCATCTTCCATTACGGCTGCCAGCGGACAATTGCTCATGCAGAGCTCAAGCCCGTTGGCTGTGACGTGGTTGAGCAGGTTATCGCGGCAGGAACGACCCACCGTTTGAGCCGCTGAGTAGCCCGTGATCCGTTCCGCTCCCTTGTTCCAGTATGTAATCACCCGTTCTCGATCCACGAAGTAGATGCCGTCATACAGGTTATCGATGATTTCCTTGTAAAAGTCTTTTTCGTCGGGCATGGTATCTCCGGACACGTGACTCCTCCTAACGAACACAGGCGGGACATCAGAAGTTGTTACGACGCTCTATTTTACATGATGGCGGACTCGAGAGCTTAGACGATCCCCAGCTTTTGCATGGAGCAGCAAACGGAAATCAACAGCGAAGACCTGCCAGGTCTCCGCTGTTCTTTTCACACATTATGGTTTGTGAGCAGGCACTTCTGCCATCTAATGACCACCGCCGCTTTCGATCTCACCCTCGAAGATAGATGGATCCGCTTCCCCTTCCACATGCATCACACCCCAGGCGCCGCGGTCCAGTCTCGAGAGGGCATGGTCCACCAGGACGTAATTGCCCGGGTAGTCTGCCGTAAATTCGACCACAGCTGCACCACCGGCCGGGATGAGCGTTGTCTGCAGACCTTGCGCCGGGGGAGTGATCAGGTCGCCCTCCCGGTAGACTTTGTCGAAAATCTCGCCGATGACATGAAAGTTGGACACCAGGTTCACGCCGCCATTCCCGACGTACAGACGAACGGTCTCACCGACTTCAACATCCATGCCGTCTGACAACGCGCCCGTCCTGCCGTTGAAGACGATGTACTGCGGCGTACCGTTGAGCATTGCATGAGCGTCGAAGAGCTGCAGTCCCTCCCGTCCTAGAGCGCCGTCACTGTAGAACTCGCCCTGCATCACATAGAATTCCTTGTCGACCGGCGGCAATCCCTCTTTGGGCTCCACCAGGATCAGCCCGTACATGCCGTGTGTCATGTGGCTTGCCGCACTCTCATAGGCACAGTGGTAGACGAACAACCCGACGTTCAGAGCTTTGAAGGTGATGGTCTTGCTCTCACCGGGTTCGACGATCGTCGCTGCCCCGCCGCCTCCCGGCCCGGTGACCGCGTGCAGATCGATATTGTGCGGGTGCAGGCTGGTCGGGTCATTATGCAGGGTCAGGCGGACCGTGTCGCCCTCGCGCACACGCAGGAAGGGGCCGGCTACCGTTCCATCATAGGTCCAATAATTGAACGTAATGCCATCTGCCATCTCGGCGATCACTTCCTTGGTTGTCATCTCGATCTCGACGACGCCATCTTCGGCGTAGGTAACGGTTGCAGGCATGTCCGCCGGGTCTTTGGCGATATCCGCCACCCGCTCGAACTCATCGAACTTCTGGAAGAAGTGCATCACGTTTGAAATGGGCAGCGTGGGGGCGTTTCCCGGACCAAACGTCCGCAGGGAGAGGGGGATTGCCAGCTGGTTCGGGACGCCATTAGGGATGAACACGGCGAGAGCGGCTCCCGCCAACATCGCACCGATCGCTGCATTGACCCGGCGCGAATGAAAGCGGCGGATCATCAGGAAAATGACGACCGCTGCACACGCAAACACCAGGAAAAGCCCAAAACCTTCGCCAATATACTGCCAGAGGGATAAAAATAGTTCCACGTTTTCTCCTTGTAGGGCTTTGCGTTTGGACGCAGCCCATGTAGTTTTATTTTGTAACGTGGCTATTGTATGAGTTTGTGAAAAATCCCTCATTGCGCTGGCGCAAATAGCGGAGACCAATCTGGATCGACCGTCCCGAAGGTTTTAGATGCCCATATTGCAATGTTCAAGCAAACGTCCTTCGGGACGTTCTTTATCTATTTTCCTGTTCCCAGCGACTGATCGCTTTTTGTAGGCAGGTCAATCGCGTGGCCTTGGGTCTTTGTCCACGCTCATATTCGATCAGCCGCTCCACCACGGCCCGGTCGCCGCCCACCTTGCGGAGCAAGTCGTTGAACAGAATGGCTTCCTGCATTGCACCGGTGAACAACTCCTCAGCAGGATGGGGCTCTTTTCGGAACTTACGCTTGAGAGCGTCAATCGCCAGCGAGACTTTGCTCTTCGAGCGGAATTTGGGGCGTTCTTCTGGCTCGGTGTCAACCGGGTCGATCAGGTACACACCGCAATTGGAACACTTGCTCAGCCCGATATAAACATACGCGCCGCAATTGCCGCATTCGATTTCATCTTCTGCAGGTGGGGGAGTGATGCTGTTAGGCATGAGAAAATTGTATCAAATATCAGGACAAAACCTCTCAAACAACGGTTTTGAAGAGGGTACAATACTACAACAATTCAAACTAGGAGTTTGTCTATGACCATCACCCTCGACGGTTCATCCATCACAATTGAAAAACTCGTGGCAATTGCACGAGATCATGAAAAAATCGAATTAGCTCCCGAAGCTCTGGAGCGGATCAAGGTTTGCCGCGCCATGCTGGAGGAGAAGCTCGCCAATAAAGAGATCATGTACGGCACGAACACAGGCATTGGTGAGTTTTCAGAGACCATGCTTAACGATGAGCAGGTGAAGGAATTCCAGAAATATCTCATTTACAACCACGCGGCAGGGATCGGTGAGCCGACGCCGGTCGAGTACGTGCGTGCGGCGCTGGCGGGGCGGATCAACGTCCATGCGCATGGGAATTCTGGCTGCAGACCCGAGATCCCCTTAACACTGGTGGAGATGCTGAACAAAGGCGTCACACCAGTTGTTTGTCAGAAGGGGTCGGTGGGGGCGAGCGGCGACCTCGCCCCGATGGCACAGGCTGCTCTGCTGCTCATGGGCGAAGGAGAAGCCTTTTATCAGGGTGAACGACTTCCGGGGCACGAAGCGATGGAGCGGGCGGGAATTCCGGTCCCGGGCTTGCAGGCGCGCGACGGTCTGGCAGCGATCAACGGGTCCAATTTGCTAACGGCCATGTCCGCGCTGCACATTTATGAAATGGAGCGCTTTATCAGGCAGGCAGAGATCGCCGCGGCGATGACGATCGAAGCGCTGCTCGGGAACCTTAAGCCTTACCACACCAGGCTGCACGAGCTGCGCGGCTTCCGCGGCGCGGTCACATCTGCCCGAAACATCATGAAGCTGATCCAGGGCTCGGACCTCACTACGGGCAAGATGAAGACCAAGGTGCAGGATGCCTATTCCATGCGTTCGACTCCGCAGGTGATCGGCGCGGCGCGGGATGCGGTGGCGTATGCACGGTCACAGGTGGAGATCGAGCTGAACGGGGTGGGCGATAACCCGATCTTCATCCCAGAAGACAAGTTGACGCTGACCGGTGCGAACTTCCAGGGCACGCCCGTCTCGCTGCCGATGGATATGGCAGGCACAGCGATCACGATGGTGTGTGTGCTCTCGGAGCGGCGCATGAACCGCCTGACGAACCCGGCGCTCTCGCAGGGACTTCCGGACTTCCTGGCCCACGAACCCGGCTTCTACTCCGGGATGATGCTCAGCCAGTACACCGCCGACCACCTGATCGTGGAGCAGCGTATCCTCTCCGCGCCCGCCAGCATCCAGTCCATCCCGGCCGCGGCAGACCAGGAGGACTTCGTCTCACTGGGACTGAACACTGCCCTGAAGAATGCGCAGATCCTCGACAATGCCTACGGCG
>DATHTL010000187.1:0-2586 GCA_035463255.1 Anaerolineales bacterium
TTGACTGTAATGGTATAGGTGCCAGTCTCCATCTCAACAACGTTTAATGGGAACGCATATCGGAAAGGAAGTCCCAGTTGATCTGGTGGGCAGGACGAGGTGGTGCTTGCCAGGACAGTCACATCGATCTGGAAGTCGTGCACCTCGCTTTGAACCTCAGCGATCTGAGAGCATAAATCCGGCCACGTACCGCTGGCAATGATTTCAACAGGGATAGGCGAGCCCACTCCCACTTCCACTTCAACCTGGTCCACTCTGATGGACTCGTATCCGGCCGGCGGCATTCTCTCGATAACCGGAGTGGGCTGTTGTTCGGAGGAACTAGCGATCGTAAAAGGCGAACAGGCATTCAGGATCAGGATGAGGAGAAGCATGGCTATAGCTATCATTCTGGTTTTCATGGCTGTATCCTTTCAAAGCTTCCTTGTAATTGGTTATGGCACTGGAGTTGGCTGGATGTTGGGCAACTCGAAGGATACTTCGACGCCGTTGACATTCACGATATATTGGGCAGGCAATAAGCTGCTCACATCGAGGGGGATCACATATTCAAAGGGCGTGATCACCTGCGAGCACATTGCATTCGGATTGGTTGTTGTCGTCAAAGTTACGTTGAATGTATTTCCACTACGGGATTGGTTGACACCTGCGATCGTCGTGCAACCTGCATCAGGAAGTTGTCCGCGAGCGATAGCATTGACTTGAACAGGAAAAGATTCCAAGACCTGGATTTCTACGCTCTGGACATCCGCTTTTGTGACAGGATCCGCTGGCTTCGTAAATTTGCGGTCTGCCGAAACCCAGCAGCTCCCCATGCTGTTGTCGGGGCAGATCACCCGCCACCAGCTTCTGTCCGCATTGACGCCTGTCACTCGAGCCGTCTGTCCGGCGGCGATGTAGCCAACGCTACTGAATTGATTGCTGGGTCCACTGTAAATCGTGAGATCCTGCTGCGCCATCACGTATTGGACGTCGGTCGGATATACGGATGTATCGGGCAGTGGTCCATCCGAGGGTGTGGTAAGGCTCGAGAGTGCCGAGACCCAGCAGCTACCTGTGCTGTTATCAGGACAGATTACCCGCCACCAATTGCCATTGGCGTTCACACCGGTTACCTTGGCCGTCTGTCCTTCTGCGATATAGCTAAGGATCCTGAATTGCATACCCGGTCCGCTGCGGATATTGACATCCTGCAACGCCATCACATACTTGACGTTGGTTTGATAAGCATTCATATCCACAGGCACCGTAGCAATCGGCTCGGGTGCCGGTTGTGCGAACCCGTTCTTGGCAAAGAGGAGCCCATGCCAGTACAGGCCGCCATCGGGCTGTTTTGCTACGAGGAGGATGCCCTCATCCTTGCCCTCCGCTCCCAAACCGGTGACAAAAATTGGACTGGCTTCGCCAATGTCTGGTCCCAGGATGGCGCCAGGATCAGTTCCCAATAAGTCGCTTAGATTCTTGTTGTAATCAGCTGTGATTGGGGATGTGGAGTTGAGCAGGTTCTTCTGCAGTTGGTCGACCGCCTCTTCTGGCGTATTCTCTGTACCTTCAGAAAGCCAGTAGCCGATCGTGAATAGATCGTCCATCATGATTTTCTGCAATTCATAGTCGCGGCGATTTAACGCATCCACCAAGACCTGTTGGAATGTGGATGTGTTGCTAGGGAGTAATTCAAACGTTGCTTCTACACCGTTTGCATTAACAGTATAGGTGGCAGGAGGTAGGCTGCTTACTTCCAGGGGGACAATCTTCTCGAACGGTGTGGCAGCAAGGGTGCAGATCGCCAGCGGGTCGGTAGTGGTCATCAATGTGATATTGAAGGTGTTCCCATTACGCACCTGATCCACAGAGGAAATCGTTGTACAACCTCCATCAGGCAGCTGGCCGCGTATGATGGCATTCGCTTGTAAGGGTTCTGCTTCCAGAATCTGGACTTCCACACTTTGCACAACAGCCACACTGGCCGCGGGAGCCGGCTGGGTGGCAGCGGGTGCAGGAGAGGGTGTTGCCAGGATGGGCGCACAGCCCGCTAAAGCGATCAGCAGTAATACGAGCGATAGGATTTTGAGCTTATACATATAAAGTCTCCTCTCTCTTAAGTTGAGTGATGATGACTTTATACAAGAATCTGCTCCTCCCCTGGTATTTAAAAACTCTACAAGAACATGGACAAAAAGTGACACATTTTAGACACGACCGCAAGCAGGTTGTTTCCAATGCACAAGGAGGCAATACCTGACGCAAAGTTTTCCTTGCATGTTTCCCTGTTGGCGCTAGTTGTAGATCTTGACCTCTTTTCACTCGCTGAAGCCGATTAAGATGCACAGTCCACGGATTTGATGAAAGTACAGAAGAAACGCTAATTCAAACATCTTGGTTAATTCATCAATTGCTCTGCGCGTTTCTTTGATCGAGATCGCCTCGGGGTGTAAAACAAATACAAACTGGTCTGCTCAGCCTGTCGCATGGCGAATAGGGCTCGCTCATACTTATGCTTCGCGTCCTGGATTGCTGCGGCAGGCCCGAGACAGGTCTGCCCGCCGATTACAGTGAAGAGCTATTGGCCGAGTTTCCGCGACCGTA
>DATHTL010000188.1:0-22383 GCA_035463255.1 Anaerolineales bacterium
CGCGCCAAGATCTGGTCACAAAACTTTATCTCCCTCCCCCTTCCACCGAAAGCGGACCTCCGGTCCGCACCCACCTGATCGAGCGTATCAGCAAAGGTCACGCTGAGCGCGCATATGCGTCGCGGCCGTGACACAGCCCCAGCTCCGTTCCTGCAGATGGGCGAACAAGAGTTCCCTGGCGTCTGTGTCCGGGTACGGGTCACGGTCACGGATGTGATAAATGACAGGTGATTTCGCCACGAAAATCAGTATAGTTAGTAGAAGCCTGTTCGAAGGAGAATGCCCGCAGGCAATGTCTTCCAACTCCCGGTCGTTTTACAAATGGGAAGGAAAACTCATATGTCACATACAACCTTACGGTCCGGATATACTGAGCTGGTCGAGCGTTTGAACCGCTTTCCGCAGGGAGCGCCACCTTCGGATACTCTGTATAAGATCCTGCAAATCCTGTTCAGCGAGCGCGAGGCACACCTGGTCGCGTACCTGCCGATCCGGCCTTTTACTGCTGAAAAGGCCAGCCGGCTCTGGAAAATGGATCTGACTGAGACACGCAAGGTACTGGATGAGCTATCCAGCCGCGCCATCCTGGTGGATGTTGAAAGGGATGGCAAAAGCACCTACACCCTGCCGCCGCCCATGGCTGGTTTTTTTGAGTTCTCCATGATGCGTCTGCGCGGTGATGTTGACCAGAAAGTGCTGGGGGAATTGTTCTATCAGTATCTCAACGTGGAAGAAGAATTCATCCGAGACTTGTTTGTCAACGGTGAAACCCAGCTTGGCCGGGTATTCGTGCACGAGCCTGTGCTCTCGGAGGAGAACGCCCTGCATGTGCTGGATTATGAACGTGCCAGCGAGATCATCCACACGGCCAGCCATCGTGGAATCGGCATGTGTTATTGCCGCCACAAGATGACGCACATGGGTCGAAACTGCGACGCGCCGATGGATATCTGCATGACCTTCAACGGCACAGCCAATTCACTCACGAAGCATGGCTACGCCCGCGCTGTGGATGTGCGCGAAGGGATGGACCTGCTCCAGCAGGCTTACGAACAGAACCTGGTGCAATTTGGCGAGAATGTGCGTGAGAGCGTCAACTTCATCTGCAACTGTTGCGGATGCTGCTGTGAAGCCATGATCGCCGCCCGCAAGTTTGGCATCCTGAACCCGGTACACACGTCCAACTTTTTGCCGATTGTAGACGAAGCGGTCTGCAATGGCTGCGGCAAATGTGTCAACGCCTGCCCGGTAGAAGCCATGACACTGGTCTCAACAAATGATCCACATCATCCCAAAATGAAAAAGGCGAAACTAGATGAGGACACCTGCCTGGGATGCGGAGTATGCCTGCGCACCTGTTCATACCATGGATTATCTTTACGCTCGCGCCCGCAACGGGTGATCACACCGGTCAATTCCGTCCATCGGACTGTGATGATGGCAATCGAACGCGGCTGTCTACAAAACCTGATCTTTGACAACCGGGTACTCTGGAACCATCGCGCACTGGCGGCGATGCTGGGAGTGATCCTGCGCCTGCCGCCTATCAAGCAAGCCCTGGCGAGTCAGCAGGTGAAGTCGCGTTATCTGGAACATCTGATTACTCATATTCAACCTCGCCTGACACAGCGTCCATCGAATGCCTGAAGGTCCAGGCGATGGACAGGCATTTGCCTGTGATTTTTGAATTCCTTCGCCTTGCCCGTCTACATTTCCCCACCTCCGCCTACCTTTAGTCCAGGATCTCTACATAATCCAAATTAATGGATTCTCCGCTTTCATGGATGATCCGCACAACATGAGCGCCGGGAGAGAGCTGCGGGGAGCGCCACACGAGGTCGAAGGCTTGCTCGTGGAAGCGATAGGACTGATCGTCAACGATCACCGTCACCGTCTCAAAATTCTTCCCGCGCTGGTAACCCAGACGGAATCGTGTCCCTGTAAAACGGAAGGAGGCTTCATTCCCCATGCCGGTTGACATATGTAGGGTGCCTTTGCAGGCGTTCGCAGTTCCCGGATCCTTCATAATGAGAGTAGGCCCGCGCTACAGCCGCCCGCAGGGAGGCTAACGACTGCCGGATATGGCGATCGTGCTGCACGATGGCCTCTGCTGGACCTACCCGACTCTCGGAAGAGCACCGAGGCCACACTTGCACCCGATTTTTGAAATGCGTTAGCATTTCAAAGCAAATCGTGCGTTCCCTGGCACCGCCCGCGTCTTCAGGCAGTCTGTGTGGCTTGAAGTTGGTTCCGTCAAAACGGCTTTGTCTCGTCCCGGGAGAGCGCCGGGATGGTGCCCAATCCCGCCCACCAGTACCCCGGCAAATTACGCCGGGGCATATCCCACTCGGGAGGAACACCCTCCGGGACAATGACGCAAACCGTTGGGCTGTCGCGTGCAGCTTGAGAAGATCTAATTAGGTATAATAATTTTATGACTATGACAAAAAATAAATTACTACGAATGGACAATGTCCTCCTCGTTGTCGACGACCTCAAGGCTGCGATCGCGTTCTTTACCGAACTTGGTCTGGAGCTTGAGGGCGAGACGACCGTCGAGGGACAGTGGGTGGACCGCATCGTCGGGCTCGACGGCGTCCGAAGCGACATCGC
Source organism: Anaerolineales bacterium (assembly GCA_035463255.1). Classification (GTDB taxonomy): domain Bacteria; phylum Chloroflexota; class Anaerolineae; order Anaerolineales; family Villigracilaceae; genus Defluviilinea. The sequence goes on from DATHTL010000188.1 coordinate 2,614, forward strand.
AATGATGCGGACCCCGGACGGCCACGGGCGGCTCGAGCTGGACAAGTTCCACACGCCTAAGGCGGTCAGGGCTGAGCCAGAGGAGGCACCGGTGAACACGCTGGGCATCCGTCGCATCATGTTCGCTGTCACGGACATCGACGACGTCGTTGCTCGCCTGCAGAAACATGGGGCTGAACTCATGGGCGAGGTGACACAGTACGAGGACATGTATCGACTCTGCTACCTCCGCGGCCCCGAGGGCATTATTGTCGCGCTGGCCGAACAACTCGGTAATAAATCGGTAACGGATGTTTTAGGAAATCCTTAATTCAAGAATTTGCCGCCAGAGAGCAAGCGTACTTCGCCCACTAAAAACTTGAAATCGTCCTTTCCGCTCCGGCTCCCGCCTATTTGTCGGGCAGGCGAGGCGGGCAGAAGGGGCGTGTGGATATTCGTGTCGAATGTGTAACCCCTGATGGTCTCTCTGGCAAGAAAAGAGATTTGGTTTCGTGGTATTTTTCATTTGAGTGGCATTCCTGGGGAGAGTCCGTTTGTGAGTAAATTGTAAAAGGCAGAAAGCGCCTAACACAGCCCCGCTTCACGGGATCTTCGACGTGCAGTGGGCAGGTGGGTATACGCCGCACGCCCTACGGGCAGTCAGGCATTTTTCTCGGCTTTAGGTTTTTTCCGGTTCGACAGCGAGTCTCATCCCACCCACCTGCCGCTACCCCACTCGGGAAGATCTCCCTCGGGGGCGCTTCGCAGACGCAAGCCGTTGGGCGGTTTAGACTCGCCGGAACTGCATAAACAGAACAAGTGAGCTATAATTTGTCTTCCATCCATACAAGGAGTCAAAAATGGCCGAGATAAAAACAAAGGTGAACGAGGCGAGCGTCGAGGAATTTTTGAGTACAGTCGAAGACGAGCAAAAGCGCAAGGATTGCTTTGAGATCGTAAAGATCATGAAGCAGGTGACGAAGAAAGAGCCAAAAATGTGGGGACCTGCCATTATCGGCTTTGGCTCCTATCATTACAAGTATGAAAGTGGGCGGGAAGGCGATATGCCGCAGATCGCCTTCTCCCCCCGCAAACAGAACATCACGCTCTATATTGGGGTAGGCGACAACTCTGACAACCCACTGCTCAAGAAACTTGGTAAATATACAACGGGCAAGGTTTGCTTGTATATTAAGAAACTGGCAGATGTGGACAGAAACGTTTTGCAGGAACTGATCGCCAGCTCATTTGAAAGCGCTCCTGGATCTGGGTAGGCTTTAAGTCATCTCATAAATCTTGCCCGGAGTAATTTGACTAGCTCCTGCAAAGCTTTATCGCCGCAATCACGAACCGCCCAACACAGCCCCGCCTCTCGGGATCTTCGACGTGCACCCCGGCAGCAAACGCCGGGGCGCTGCGCAGCCCGACCCTCAGAAGAGCACCGAGACCACCCTGGCACATCTGATATAGTAGCCATACCTCGTTCCATGAATAATCAACGCTGTTCCAATTGTCACGCAGAAAATCGCATAGAAGCCAGGTTCTGCAAACGTTGCGGATTCTGGCTTCTGGCGAAATGTCCGTTTTGTAGCTCGACGCTACCTGAGGCAGCGCTCTTTTGCGATCAATGTGGACGAGCACTCAACCCCCAGGTGGGAAGCACATCGCCCGCTCTGAATCCTCAGCCCTACAGTCCTGCAGTGACATCACCTTCGCTTCAAGAATCACCAACTCCCGGCAGCTTCCTGCGAAAGGAGCCGCAGAGCCCGTCACGCGGCTCGACCGTTGGGACCTCGGAACTTCATCGATACATTCCCGAAGAATTAATGAAAAAACTGCAGGCGGCAAGAGAGAAAGGAGGAATGGTTGGCGAGCGGCGTGTGGTGACCATGCTGTTCTGCGATTTGAAAGGCTCGACCGCGGCCGCCGAAGGCCTGGATCCCGAGGATTGGACGGAGATCATGAATGGCGCCTTCGCGCAGATGATCAAGCCGGTCTATCAATACGAAGGGACGATCGCTAGATTGATGGGCGATGCACTCCTGGCATTCTTCGGTGCGCCGATTGCCCACGAAGATGACCCCCGGCGTGCCATCCTGGCAGGGCTGGATATCGTGGAGGCGATCAAACCTTATCGTGAACAGATCAGGGAAAGCTATGGTGTTGATTTCGACATCCGTGTGGGAATCAATACCGGTCTGGTGGTGGTGGGTGCGGTCGGCTCGGATCTGCGAATGGAGTATTCCGCGCTCGGGGATGCAATCAATCTGGCGGCACGTATGGAACAGACGGCGGAACCGGGCACCGTGCGGGTTGCTCACGATACGTATAAACTGGTCAAAAACCTGTTCGAATTTGAGTCGTTAGGCGGCGTTGCCGTCAAAGGGAAGAGTGAGCCTGTCCTGGCGTATCAGGCGCTGGGTCGAAAGTTCGAACTGGGCCGCACCCGTGGCATCGAAGGCTTGCATGCCGCCATGGTTGGCCGCGACGCAGAACTGGCTGCCTTACGCCAGGCAATGGCCGATCTCAAACAGGGGCTGGGACGCATTGTTTTCGTGCTGGGCGAGGCGGGGTTGGGGAAGACGCGTCTGATCAGCGAAGCTCACGAGGTGTTCCAGACCCTTGGACACATCCGTGCGATCTGGGTGGAAACCATCAGTCTCTCTTATGAGACGAATCAGGCGTATGGATTATTTCAACGCCTCATACGCCGCGTGGGTGGGATCGACTATAACGATGCACCGCCGGTCCTCCGTGAGAGGCTGTCTGCCCTGGTGGAAATCCTGGATGAAACGCGGCGCTCACGGGCTCTGCATGTCTTCGAAGCCTTGTTTGGACTGGAACGCGAGGACAACGGCATACCCATCGATGATGAAACATTCAAGCGCGAGTTACTGGAAGCGATGGTTCTATGGTGGAAAGCGCGCTTCTCGCTCCAGTCTGCTGTGCTGGTGTTTGACGATATGCACTGGTGCGACAGCGCTTCCGCTGAATTGCTCCGGCAACTCCTGCCCCTGACGGGAGAAAGTCCGCTTGTGCTTTTGTTTGCCATGCGGGCGGAGCGCAATGCGCCAGCCTGGCAGATCAAGACGACCGCCGATGAAGAATACAATCATCGGTATACGGAACTGGCTCTACACCCACTTTCAGACCTCGAGAGTAATGAGCTCCTCAATCGGCTCCTTGCGGACCCTGATCTGCCCGGGGACCTGCGGGCAAGTATCCTCGAAAAATCGGGGGGAAATCCATTCTTTATAGAAGAAGTGGTGCGCACGTTAATTGACAATGGGGTTCTGGTCCCGGAAGAGCACGAAGTCCATGGCGCGGCGAAGCGTATCTGGCGTGCTACCGGCGCGAGTGCCGACTTTGCCATTCCTGATAATCTGCAATCCCTTCTGGCGGCGCGCATGGATCGTCTCGAAGAATCCACGCGCGGCACACTGCAGCTCGCATCGGTCATTGGACGATCCTTTTATCATCGCGTCTTACAGGCAGTCGATGAAGCCAGTCATGAACTGGATAAACACATCGGCACGCTTCTGCGCATGGAATTGATCCGTGAAGCGGCGCGCCTGCCAGAGATCGAATACGCCTTCCGCAACCCACTCACCCAGGAAGCTGTTTACAAGACCATTCTTATCAAACGTCGCCGCACGTTTCATCAACGAGTGGGCGAAGCGATGGAATCCATTTACGCAGACCGTCTGGATGGATTGTTCGGCTTGCTTGCCTATCACTTTGCCCTCGCCCACGAGCAAGAGAAAGCGATTGATTACTACCGCAAAGCCGCGCGACAGGCAGTCGCCCTCTTTGCTTATGATGATGCGATCCAAAACCTGCGCAGCGCGTTGAAACTGATCGAAGAGGGGAAACAGACAGAGACTCACGGGAGTCTGCTCGAGGAGCTGGGGGATGTGTACCGCCTTCTCCGGGACATCGGGCAGGCGATCGCGATCTACCACGACTCACTCCATCTTTGGGAGACTCTGCCAGATGCGGACAAAACGATTGCCGTACGCTTACACCGCAAGATCGTCCAACTGGCAACGGAGTCCAAATGGAATGTCGATCTGGATACCTATCGCCACGTACGGGATCACACGCTTGAATCGCTGAACGAACTGGAGTCAAGCCTCTCGGGATTGAGGCATGAGCCAGAGGCCGAGGTGGTTCGAGCATTGGCTACACTTTCGTTCGAAGCCTGGCGCAGTCGCATGCCTCCTGATTGGGAAAGAGCGCAGCGGTTCGCTCAAGCTGCCGCCGATATGGCGGAGGAGCTAGCCGAGCCCGTCGTCTTGTCGCGCGCACTTGGCGCACTGGGCAATGTGCTGGATGGGCGGAGCTTACTGCGCGACCATTTGCAGGTGGCATTGAGGCGGCTGGAGGTCAGTCAGGATAGGCGCGTGGATGACCTGATCGAGCGTATCGACGCGGTGAGCGGGGCAGGGATGGCGCTCATGTATGTTGGAGAATATGAACAGGCTATTCCGTACCTGCAGGAAGCAGAAGCCTTAGCCCTTCGGGCGCAGTCTATTGGCCAGCAGACCGCTGCGATTGGTCTACAAAGCCAGTGTGCCTTCCGCCTGGATCGCTGGGACGAGGTGATCGCGCTGGAAGACAAATGGCGCGATCTCGAACGGCGTTTTCCACGTCAGCGCGTCGGACCGACTTGTTTCAGCGCTGCTTTGAGTGGAAGCGTTCATGCTCTGCGCGGAGACATCGAGAAATCTAGAGCCTATGGCAAAGAGTCGGTCGATTACATGATTTCTATGTCCGGATCGCCGGAGATCTGGCAGCGGAATCAGTTCTACTGACAATCTTTGCCGCTCAAGGCCCAGGGCGAGTTCGCTCTTGTAAAACAAAACCTGGAAAATGCGCTGGAAACTGCCGGCCAACCCGTCAATTTTGGGACGATGGCGCATGACCACGACATTTATATGACCCTGGCGGATGCCGCTGTGGAATTACGGGATGCAGATGCATTGCGCAAATATGCCCATCCTCTCGAACAATTGGCGAGTCGCGATGACCACAGACTCTATCTTGCGATCGCGCACCGAGCGCTCGGCGTTGAGCATCGGTTGATAGGGGAACACGCTCCGGCAGAAATTCGACTCAGGCAAGCGCTGGAACTCTTTACTAAACTGGGCACCCGCTGGCAGATTGGACGCACCCTGTTTGAACTTGGAGAGTTGAATCTCACCCATTCGCGCCCGAAAGCTCGCGAATACTACTCACAAGCTCTGGGTGCTTTTGAAGAGATTTATGCGGCGCCAAATGCGGAACGAACACGTATGGCATTGAATTCGTTGGGTTGAGGCAGGCTCGTTGCTACATGGCCAGCGCAATCCCACCTCAAAGTCAGATGTGCGCACTTCCCCGCCGCGTCCCTCATCTCCGCCTACCTTTAGTCCAGGATTTCTATATAATCCAAATTAATGGATTCTCCGCTTTCATGGATGATCCGCACAACATGATCGCCGGGAGATAGTTGAGGGGAACGCCACACGAGGTCAAAGGCTTGCTCGTGGAAGCGATAGGACTGATCGTCAACGATCACCGTCACCGTCCCGAAATTCTTCCCGCGCTGATAGCCCAAAATGAATCCTTCCCCTGTAAAACGGAAGGATGCTTCATTCCCAATGCCCGCTGACATATGTATGGTGCCTTTGTACGCGTTCTTGGTTCCCGGATTCTTCAAGGCAGTCCAGTACCGATCATAAGCAATATTGGGATCGGTATCATCATATTTCCCGACCGGGAGTGGCTCAAATTGGTCTGGGGTATGCGTAGCAGAAGCAGTCGCCAGGCTTTCCGTCATCAAGGTGCTTGTGGAAGGAAGCGTTTCGGCAGGTGGTTCGATGTCAGCAGCGGGACGGGTCCGGGTGGCGGTGGGAGGCGTCTCGTCCCGGGTGGGGGTCGCCGACGGATAAAAAGACAATATCTCCGTCTCGAGAGAGCTAACGTCGAATGGAATGGCTGTGGGTATTGCCGTGGGAGGGATGAATGACTCTTTCAGATCGCCTGTCAAAAGGATCCACCCGATTCCAAGAATCGAAATGACGCCAATTGCAATAGGGAGCAGAAGTGCACGGTCGAATGAAGAGCGAGGCTGCATAGCTGAGGAAGTCCTGCCGCGATTGTACCCGCATTCGTTTTATTAGGGTTTCCAGGAGCATGCCTGATTTGAATGATTGACAATTCTGCCCAGGTTTCTACAACATGCTCAGCAGGACAAGGAGTCCGTTCCCCATCAGGTTCGTGATCAGATGAACATAGAGTCCAATATAGATATTCTGCTTGCGCCACACAATGAAGATGATCGGGAACCAGGCCAGGATGCGGCCGGGGTTCAGCAGGGGTGTCCACAGATGATGAAAGGCGAACAGCGCCGCGTTCAGCAGGACGGCCCAGACACCCAGGCGGTCGATTCTCGGCAACAGAAAGCCGCGGAAGTACAGTTCTTCAATGATCGGAGCGATCACGCCTGAGCTGATCAAAGCCACGCCCAATGCTATCGTCGTGATTTGAGGGCTGTAAGGACCCTGGTCGATAAATGGCAGAGGATTTTCCAACCACCGGGGCAGCCACGGCAGGTTGGTGAAGAAATCGTTCTGAAGACCTGTCCAGATGGATGAGGCTTGGAAATACCAGATGCAAAGCACCGGCACGAAAATAAGGTATTGCCAGAGAGGTACCGGTCGCCGGTAGGCAATCACATCCCGCAGTGAGAAGCGCCCGGTCTGCTTCCGGCTTTGGTAGAGCAGGATCCCTAGGACCAGGGGTAGCTGTCCGAACAGGATGGCAAACGAGCCGGCGATGGCAACTGGCAACCCCCACCTGTGGACCAGGGGTGCGACGAGGAACCAGACGCCCAGAAACATAACCCCTGGCAGTAGATGCAAGATGATGGAGGTGAGGAGTGGATGCTGAGGGATAGATACTTCGGGGACTGCCGGAAGGTAGTCCCCCTCCACAGCCTGGGAAAGCTCCGGTGTAGTCATTTCACCTTCTCCTTTTCGAATCTCGATACCGTTAAGAGAAAAGTGGGTTCGAAAGCATAAGATCCAGTCCTACGATCAGCCGCGGTGGGTTGCATTATAGCAATAAGAGGACAGATAGTATCCGTAGTTCCTGCGCAGTCATTGTTAATAACTAGAGCAGACAGAATTTTGATCCCTTGCCTTTTCCAACATGGAGAGAAGTGGCCTTTGCATGAAAATTGAACCTACCTGTCTGGTCCCATGTTGAAAACGCCCTGGGTTGTAACCTTTTGGTACTTGCATTTTGGTTAACAGGGTATATACTGTGACCACTAATCCGGTAAATTTTATCTTATATGTAATTATCTTGAATCGTTGCTGAACAGGAGGATACCCTCATGACTCGAGCAAGATCCCATCTGTCGTACAGCGAAATAAGTTGACCATGAGCTTTCGTCCTGCCCTGCCGGGTGACGAAGCGTTCCTAACCTCCGTGTACGCGAACACCCGCATGGAGGAGATGAATATGGTCGATTGGAAGCATGCGCAAAAAGAAACCTTTGTGCGCATGCAGTTGCGCGCCCAGAGTCCTGCCTGTACAGAGAACGATCCGGGTGCAGAGTGTAAGCTGATCCTGCTGGAGGGGCTGCCCTCGACTGTAGAACACGATGAAGACACTCGAACAACTGCAAAGCATTGACTTTGTCCCCTATCTGAACCAGATATTCACCATTCGGCAGAAAGGAATGAAACCGATCAGGATGGAGCTGGTTCTTGTCACAGAAAGCCGCACGGGGTTTCGTCCCGGAGTGAGGCAGCCGTTTGCGCTGCATTTCCTGGGGCCGGAGAGCGCCCATTACCTGCTCCAGAACACATATCGGCTGGAACATCCAGAGATGGGTGTTCTTAATATATTTCTTGTGCCGCGCGCGCTGCAGGCAGGCCGCATGCGGTACGAGGCCATCTTTGGATAATAAGGAGAAAGATCATGGAAGGTTATATTGCAGAGATTCGTTTGTTCGCTGGCAATTTTGCCCCTCGCGGTTGGGCCTTCTGCAACGGGCAGATCTTGAGCATTGCCCAGAATACGGCGCTCTTTGCGCTGCTGGGCACAACCTATGGCGGCAATGGGCAAACCACCTTCGCCCTGCCGGACCTGCGCGGACGCGTGGCAGTCGGCCCCGGTCAAGGTCCAGGTCTGCCTGCCGTCAACCTGGGTCAGGTGAGCGGCGAACCGACCCATACACTGATTATCACCGAAATGCCGGCACATAACCATGCTGTACAGAATACGATCAGGGCGTATGATGAAGGCTTTGGTGGGAGCGGGAACTCGGGTGTGCCGACGAATAAATATTGGAGCTCCGTTCAAAGTGGTGCGCCCTATAACGATACGACAAACACTGCAATGAATCCGGGTTCTGTACAAACGACAGTCGGGATCGCTGGTGGTAGCCAGCCCCATAACAACATGCAGCCCTACCTTGGCGTGAACTACATCATTTGTATGGAAGGCATTTTCCCATCGAGAAACTAGGCTCGGATGGGAACGGCATGACACACAGAATTAGCCTAGATGGTAGTACGGCCGTCAGCTTGGCGCGAAGCAGGTGGATGGCGATCGTGTTGCTCGTATCTTTATACGATTCCCAACTGTGCTGCAAAACAAGCAATAAGCATCTTGCCTTAGGAGTGAATCAATGAAGAAAAGATCATGGCATTGGATTACAGGCAGCATAATAATTATTCTGCTCGCCGCGCTGGTTTATCCGGGTTCTGCGACCGTTGCGTTTGCCGCAGGGATCGTGGTCAACCCGGGGGGGGGCGGAAACTTCACCACTATTCAAGCGGCAATCAATAATGCTAGTCCTGGTGATAGTATTTTGATCAAGACCGGCACATACAACGAAAATCTCGACCTTAGCCTGATGGGTAGCGCGATCGGCGGTGCAACCGGCAACCTAACTCTCGTTGCGGTCGATGGCCCAGGCACCGCCGTACTGAGCGGCTCAGGTGTCAAGCTGAGGAATAGCGCGGCATACAACGGCAGCTTAACGATCGATGGTCTGCGGTTCTCAACCACCAATGAGGACGGCATCAACCTGACCAGCGTAAATAACCTGGTCATCGCCAACAGCGCCTTCGACCCCATTGGATTGGATGTGGCAGCGCACAATGGTCTGGAACTTACGCTTGGCGGCGGCACGCCCAACGTTGTGCTGTACCAAAATACGTTTAGCAATATCGCAAACGATGCCGTTCAGATCCTTGCTCAAGGCACTGCACAGCCCACCTTTACGATTGTGGGGAATACAATCACCGACACCAATACCAATGCCAACACCACGGACCAAGCGATCTCACTCACCGTACAAGGGAGTGCAATCGCTCGCGCGACGATCGCCGACAACACCCTGACCACGCTCGAGAGCCGTGCGGTGGCAATTGGCGTCGGCAATACGGCACAGGTGCAAGCGTCGGTAGTGCGCAATACCATTAACACCATCACAACTGTCGATCAGGCGATCATGGCCGAGACAGTTAACAGTGCGACCACAGCAACGCTGGATGTGACGATCGCCGACAACACGATCAGCAACATTAGCAGCGGTCTGGGTATTCTTGTGAGCATGGGGGGCAACGTAGCTTCGCCTGTCACGCCCTCGATCACTGCACGAGTTTTGCGCAACACCCTGACGAATATCGGCAACAACGATTTTGACCGCGGTATTGTCGTCGCCCCCGGCATTAACGGCAACGCGAACCTTGACGGGACGATCAATGCCCTGGTGGAGAACAACCAGCTCAGCAATATTGCGGCATCCGGCTTGTATATCTTTGCTGACGACAGCATTAACGTTGATGCTGTCGTCCGCAACAATATATTCACGAATACGGTCACCTTTACCAGTGCCAACGAAGCCGGCTTCCTGTTGCGTGCTAACAATGTTGCCGCTCGACTCCGGCTGTCGCTGACCAATAACACCGCGACGACGGCAACGCCAGGCACCAACGCGGAGATCCGTCTACTCCATCAAACCGGCACGTTCCAACTTGAGGGTAATGCCGCATTAACAGCGGATCAAAACGTGGCGGCAGATAATCCAAGTGCGGCGGGTTCCATTTTGGTCGGTGGAACGATTGGCATTATTGCACGCGGGACCGTGGTAGCACCGAGCGAGAACAAACCACCGGTCGCTGTCGATGATAGTGCGAACACCACTAGTGATGTGTCTGTCATGATCAATGTCCTTGCGAATGATACAGACCCGGACTTGAATCCACGCCGACTCCACTTCTTCAGCCCGGTGTCGTTCCGTGGCGGTTCAGTGACCCGCAATGACAACGGTACACCGGCCGATCTGACTGATGATCGATTAGTATACACATCACCAGCAGGCTATGTTGGCAGCGATACGTTCTATTACACGGCTGCGGATACTGCTGGATTCACCGACGTTGCCAAGGTTACTGTGACGGTGATCGCCGCTCCGACGAACACCCCAACAAATACATCAACCAGTACACCGACGAACACAGCGACCAACACGCCCACGCTAACGAACACGCCGACTGACACGCCGACCCCAACTAATACAGCCACACCGAACAACACGCCGACGAATACACCGACGGATACGCCGGTGTCACCGACCGACACGCCAACGAACACGCCGACAGATACCCCGGTGTCACCGACCGACACACCAACCAACACGCCGACAGATACGCCGGTGCCACCAATCGATACACCGACCAACACGCCGACCGACACGCCGTTGCCACCGATCGACACGCCAACCCACACACCAACGGATACGCCGGTGCCACCAATCGATACACCGACCAACACGCCGACGAATACACCGACGAATACACCCGTGAACCAGGCGCCTACTGCCACAGTTTCCGGCGGCCAGTGCTCAGCCTCAAACACGGCGAGCGGCACGATCAACTTCTCACTCAGTGATCCTGATGGGAATTCGCTGACCCTGACCTTGGGCGCGAACAGCAATCCGACCCTGGTGCCGAATAATAAAATCGTGCTTGGCGGCAGTGGAAATGACCGTATCCTAACGGTTACCGCTGCATCAAAGAAGAGTGGCACCGCGACGCTTACCTTCTACCTAAGCGATGGCATTGTTAGCGTCCCCATCGACGTCACCGTGATCATTGGAACGGATGGTAACGAAACCCTCACCGGGACCGCTGGCATCGACATGATCTTCGGCCGGAACGGAGCGAACACAATTAACGGCGATGCTGGTGATGACCTCCTCTGCGGCGGGAACGGCATCGACACGCTCAATGGTGATGCTGGCAACGATATCATGGAGGGTCAGAAAGGCAATGATCTCCTCAGCGGCGGCAACGACAACGATATCCTGCGCGGCAATCAAGGTGCTGATACCCTGACCGGCGGCGCGGGCGCCGATCTCTTCAGCGGCGGCGCGGGCACGGATACTGCTGCAGACTTCAATGCTGGTGAAGGCGACACCCAGGACGGAACGATCCCTTAAAGAAACACGACAAATCTGGCGGCGGGACAACTATTGTCCCGCCGTCAGGTCCAACAGGAAAATCAAGTAGAGCTCAATGTCTATGGAAAAGTTCGAGCAGTTTCGCCAGATCGTCCTTGAGGATGTAGCGCTCCAGGAACGGCTCAGAGCGACCACCGATCACGCCAGCTTTGTCGACCTGGTTGTGCGAGCCGGAGAAGAGCAGGGCTGCCATTTTACGCCCGCGGATGTCGAGGCCGCGATGAGCGCCAACCGGAAGGCATGGCTGCAGCAAAGGATGGTATCGTAGCCATGGACCTGACACAGCTGGCTGGCTGGGTGCCGATCCGCCTCTACTGGCAAGATTCCCGCCCGATGGTCGACTGGTGTTACCTGGGAACGCGGCAGTTTCATGAGCCGTTCTTTGACGAGACAATCGACCAGTGCCTGCGGCAGCCCTTCAACATGCTTTTTCGCCACCAGACGCCGGTTGAGGTCTTGTCCGAGCTCCAGGACGCCCAGCCCGGTCTGCCTCCCAATGGGTTCATCTTCCATATGTCGCGCTGCGGCTCCACCCTGATTGCCCGAATGCTGGCGGCGCTGCCGCAGAATATCGTCATCTCGGAAGCAGACCCGATCGACACCGTGCTGCGCGCCAACCACCGCGACCCGCGCGTGACCGACGACCAGCGGGTGGTCTGGCTGCGTGGGCTGGTCAGCGCCCTGGGTCGCCAGCGCAATCCGGAACAACGAAACCTGTTCATCAAGTTCGATAGCTGGAGTGTGTTGGATCTGCCCTTGGTGCGGCGCGCGTTTCCGGCCACGCCCTGGCTCTTCGTGTATCGCGACCCGGTGGAGGTGCTGGTTTCGCACGCGCTGCAGCGCGGCAGGCAAATGCTGCCAGGCGTGCTCGAACCGGCGCTGCTGGGCCTCGACCCCGCCGAAATCAATCCCGCGTTGCTGAACGAATACTGCGCGAAGGTTCTCGGGTGCTTCTGTCAGGCAGCCGTGCAGAATGATTGGCCGGATACTGCCCGGGCGGTCAATTACCGCGGGCTTCCGGAAGAAGTTTGGTCCTCGCTCGCACAGTTTTTCGGCGTCTGCTACACGGAGGAAGAAGTCGAGCGCATGCGGGCTGTAACGCCGTATCACGCCAAGCAACCCAGATTTATGTTCGCAGAAGATAGCGCTGCCAAACAACAGCTCGCCTCCGACGAGATCCGTGCCCTGGCCGAACGGTTCGTCAGACCCTGGTATGACCGGCTGGAGGCGCTGAGCAACCCGATAGGAGTTCCCCATGCTGAAGAGCTATAAACTACCACTGCGCTTCGATCCCGATCGTCTCAAGGCCGACCTTACTCGCTTCCAACCCGACGAATGGGTGCCGCATTTCAACACAAGGTATTACGAGGGCGATTGGAGCGGCATCGCCCTGCGCGCCGTGGGTGGAAAGGCCGGTCAGCTCTACCCCGACCCGACCGCGACCGACGACTTCGCCGACACGCCAATGTTGGCTCGCTGCCCCTACTTCCAAGAGGTGCTGGCGACATTTCGCTGCCCGCTGACCTCGGTGCGGCTCCTCAAGCTGGCGGCCGGGTCGAGCATCCGCGAGCATAAGGATTACAAGCTCGGGTTCGAGGATGGCGAGATGCGTGTCCATATACCCGTGGTGACGAATCTGGACGTGGCGTTCTTCCTTGCGGGTGAGCAGGTCATCATGCAGGAGGGCGAGGCCTGGTATCTCGACCTGAACCTGCCGCACCGCGTCGAGAACCACAGTGATAACGACCGCATTCACCTGGTGATCGACTGCGTAGTCAGCGACTGGGTGCGCGAGTTGTTCCCGCCGGAGATGGCGCAGGCGCCGCTACGCCCACAAATCTAACCTGGCGAACGCAGGATGAACAGAAAGAAACACACTCGTGCTGGCAAGCAAACGACACCTTTAACAGCAAAGGATCATTATTAAGGAGGCTTAAATGTACCGACGTGACTTTTTGAAATTAAGTGGGTTGTTATCTGCTTCTGTCCTTATGCGATTTAATTCTCTTGAAAAGGCAGTCTCACTTCCACTAGAAGCGGAAGCGCATGGGAAACTGTTTCGCGCCACATCCGATGGGAGGATCTATGTCTCTACCAACCGGGGCATGGATTGGCAACTGCATACAAACTTTGGGTCCGAAGTTTCAGTTTATGGTCTGGCATCCAGGCACAGGGATCAGGTCCACGCCGAGCTTGGAATTGCAAACCACAGCTTTCAACTTGCTTTGACGCCAGACGGCAAGCGATGGAGAAAAGTGTAAACTCATCATGCCCCCTGGGGACGTGGAACGATGATAGGCTGGTTCATCTGAAGCGAAATAGATGCTGATATCCAAAGGATAATCCCTTATGATTAATGACGAAAAAGATGCGTTGTTGGATCGGATGATTCAGTTCCTTCTGGATATTGGCTTCCAATTCAGGGAGGTGGAACTTAGCCAGCCGACCTTCGTGCCAGGCATCGCTATCGGTGGCGGAACCCTTCTCATTGACAAGTCAAAGCTACTTTACCCCGGCGACTTGCTACATGAAGCGGGACATTTGGCAGTTATCCCAGCCGAGAAAAGAATGCGAATTCAAGGTGATGTTGGCAAGAAAGCAGCCGAAGAGATGATGGCCATCGCGTGGTCGTATGCAGCGGCGGTCCACCTTGGGTTGGAGCCGAGTGTTGTATTTCATGAGGGGGGATATAAGGGAGGGGCAGTGTCGCTCATAGAGAACTTCACAAATGGGCGGTATATAGGTGTGCCTATGCTTCAATGGATCGGTCTGACTGTTGACGAGAGGCGAGCAAAGGAGCTGGGGATAGAGCCATATCCACGTATGATAAAGTGGGTACTTGATTAAGTGGGAGAAGCAAAGAGACAGCTAGGCCGAGCATGTCTAACAAGCGCAGGCGGCGATCAACCGATTCAACAAAAGGAGATTTGCCGGGCGGTACGCACAAGGACAAATACCATCATTGACGGCTGGGAGCTGGTGCGAAGCCTGGACTCAACGATTACATTCGCCTGAATTGTCTACATTAATAAAAACAGGCGCAAATGATCTGCCGCCTGTTTTTGTGTTATGCACAGGGGAGATACAGCTTTCTGTGATGGCCTCCATGCTTGATGCAGGGTTTCAAGGTTGCGTCGGTGTTATATAATGGATCCATGGTCACGTCCGCCTCAATTCTCACCACCAAACTTTATATCCTCCCACCTCAATCTAAAGCTGTCCTCCGTCCTCGCCTGCTCGAGCGGCTCAACGAGCGCGTACGCGTCTCAGCGGGCGGCACGCAGGGTGTGACCCTCATCTCTGCCCCGGCCGGCTTCGGCAAAACCACACTGGTCTTTGCTCCTTCTTGCATTGATATAATAGAGGGAAGAATATCGGCGGTGAAACTCCGTGGCGCAGCAACTTAAGTTACAACTTGTCTCAAAAATGCAGAGTAACTCAATTCAAAAGGATCATGTCATCCTCCCGAAGGGACACCGCTTCGGGACGTGTGAGCGACCCGCTTTGCGGGGAGACTCTCACCTGCACTGCGTGCATGCGCAAGTGTCGCTGCGCTCACACCGTCCCGGCGTCCCTTCGGGAGAGTGACATGGTGTTTTTGAGATGACTTATAGTTCTTTGTGCAAAACTTATAGGAATAGCCTTGCGGAGGTTGTTTCTTGTGAAGTTCCTGTATCTACCGCAAATGTCGCCACGGCGCCACGGCGACGCCTTCGCAAGGCTTTTACACCAGAAACTAAGTTAAAAGTAACAATCGACAAGATTATTTAGAGGTTCGCAAGTACATTCTGAAACAAAATATGACCACGTATGTTGCTCTCTTACGCGGCATTGCCCCGACAAATCCCAATATGCGAAACGATAAACTGCGCAGCGTTTTTGAGAAACTCGGATTTGAAAACGTCAAAACAGTCATTTCCAGCGGCAATGTCATATTTGAAAGTCCATCCAGAAGTGCTAAGAAACTCGAGGAAACAATCGAGATCGCCTTACCGGAACAACTGGGATTTACAAGCACCACAATCATCAGAAGCCAGGGGCAATTACAGAAGCTTGTCGACAAAAATCCCTTTAAGGGCATGGAGCATTCTCAAAAATCCAGTCTAAACGTTACTTTCTTAAAGAAGAAAAGGCGAACTGGCATTAAGTTTCCCTATAAAATCGACAATCGAGATTATGAGCTCCTGGGAATGTATGATGGCGCAATTTGCAGCGTGATAGACTTAACGAGCGCCAAAACTCCTGATCTCATGCTCTGGCTCGAAAGACAGTTTGGCAAAGAAATCACAACCCGGACCTGGAAAACTGTTGAAAGAATACTAAAAGCAATGGGATAACTCGCTCAATACAGGTAATAGCAAATTTTAAGAGGTAAACATATGCAAAAAATCACTCCCCATTTATGGTTTGATAAAGAAGCCAGGGAAGCCGCCGAGTTCTATACTTCTTTGTTCCCTGACGCAAAAGTTACGAACATAACAACGCTCCATGACACACCCTCAGGAGATTCCGATATTGTCTCCTTCGAGCTTGCGGGACAATCCTTCATGGCGATCAGCGCCGGTCCTCTGTTCAAATTCAACCCCTCCGTGTCATTCTTTGTGAATTTCGATCCATCCAGAGATCCAGATGCGCGCAACAACCTTGATAGGATATGGGAGAGGTTGTCTGAAGGCGGCACGGCACTGATGCCCTTAGACAAGTACCCCTTCAGCGAGCACTATGGCTGGGTGCAGGACAAATACGGACTTTCATGGCAGCTTATTCTCTCCAACCCCGAGGGGGAAGAGAGACCCTTTATCGTTCCATCGCTTATGTTTGTGGGAGATGTTGCCGGTCGTGCAGAAGAGGCGATCAACCATTACCTCTCGGTATTCAAGAACTCGAAACTGGGCGCGATTGCCCGCTATGGCCCCGAACAAGAGCAGGATCCAGAAGGTACGGTCATGTTTGCAGACTTTATGCTGGAGGGCCAGTGGTTCGCCGCGATGGACAGTGCGTACGAACACAATTTTGCCTTCAATGAAGCGATTTCCTTTCTGGTGGATTGTGACACGCAGGAAGAGATCGATACCTACTGGGAAAGGCTCTCAGCAATTCCAGAGGCTGAGCAGTGCGGTTGGCTCAAGGATAAGTTTGGCGTCTCCTGGCAGATTTCATCCGCTGCACTACGTGAGATGCTGACAAAAGGGACACGCGAGCAGGTCGACCGGGTGACGCAGGCGTTCCTGCCGATGAAGAAGCTTAACGTTGCCGAACTAGAGAAGGTATACGAGGGAAAATAAAATCGGATTGGCGCATGGGCTTCTTTCAGCATCGCCTGTGATATTCCCATCTAGGCGGTAAACGGACTGGCAGTACTATAATGTATCTATGGTCGCGTCCGCGCCAATTCTTGCCACGAAGCTCTACATCCCCCCACCTCCGCCAAAAGTGGTCGTCCGTACTCGCCTGATCGAGCGGCTGGACGAGGGATCCGCTGTGACAGTTATCTCTGCTCCAGCGGGCTTCGGAAAAACAACGCTGGTGAGCGAATGGGTGGACAATATACGGTTGGATGCTGAAAAAGACAGCAAAATCGAAAATCGTAAATCTGAACTCGTCAATCGAGTGGCCTGGCTATCGCTGGACGAAAGAGACAGTGACCCGACCCGCTTTCTCACCTACCTCGTCGCGGCGTTGCAGACGATTGCGCCGGACATCGGAGCAGGGGTGCTGGGCGCTCTCCAGTCGGCTCCGCCACCGCCAATCGAATCAGTTCTGACCGCGTTGGTCAATGACATCATCACAATCCCAGGCAATTTCGTTCTCGTGATCGATGACTATCACGTGATCGATTCCAGAGCGGTGGACGAGGCTCTCACCTTTCTGGTCGAACACCTGCCGCCTCGAATGCACCTGGTCATCACCACCCGGGAGGATCCCGCTCTACCGATCCCCCGCTTACGCGCCCGAAGACAATTGACCGAGCTACGCGCCGCCGATCTGCGCTTTACCCCCTCCGAAGCCGCCGAATTTCTCAACCAGGTGATGGGACTTCGCCTCTCGGCGGAAGATATCGCTGTACTGGATGACCGCACCGAAGGCTGGATCGCCGGACTGCAATTAGCTGCACTGTCGATGCAAGGACACCAGGACGTGCACGGATTCATCCGGGCATTCGCCGGAGACCACCGGTATATTGTGGACTATCTGATCGAAGAGGTCTTGCAGCGCCAACCTGAATCGGTCCGCAACTTTTTACTCCAAACCGCAATTCTGGAACGATTGAATGGCTCTCTCTGCGATGCCGTGATTGGCAACCATCCCGAAGGGACTGACCAGACGGGAGGCAAGGCGCGATTGGAAACCTTGCAACGAGGCAACTTTTTTCTTATTCCGCTGGACGACAGGCGGCACTGGTATCGCTATCACCATCTTTTCGCCGATGTCCTTCGTATGCACCTGGTGACGGAGCAGCCCGATCAGGTGTCCGTTCTGCACCGGCGGGCAAGTGAGTGGTACGAGCAGAATGGCTCGGCGAGCGATGCGATCCACCACGCGCTTGCCGCAAAAGACTTTGAGCGGGCGGCAGAACTGATCGAACGGGCTGTGCCGGATATGCGCCAGAGCCGGCAGGAATCCACCCTGCTTGGCTGGCTCCAGGCGCTCCCCGATGACGTGCTCCGCCGCCGGCCCGTGCTCAGCGTCCATTTTGCGGGCACGTTATTACAGAACGGTCACCTGGAGGGCGTCGAGCCGCATCTGGAGGATGTCGAGCGCTGGCTGGCTGCGCCGGAAGGACGGCGTGAGCCGCGCCTGTTCGTGGACGACGAGGAAATTCAGCGCGTGCCCGGCTCGGTCGCCATGTACCGTGCCGCCATTGCCCTGGCGCAGGGCGATGTGGCGAACAGCATGAAACACGCCCGCCGGTTGCTCGAGCTCGCGCGTGAGGAAGACGATTTCCTGCAGGGCGCTGGCTCATCGCTGCTCGGGCTGGCGTCCTGGACCAGCGGCGATCTCGAGACAGGCTACCAGATGTTCAGTAAGGGTATGGCTCACCTGCAGAGGACCGGATTCATTTCCGATGTGATCGGCGGCGCCGTGACCCTGGCGGATATACGACGTACACAGGGTCGCTTGCGGGAGGTCATGAGCACCTACGAGCGTGGACTGCAGCTTGCGACAAAGCCGGGCTCGGCTCCCCTGCGAGGCGCCGCAGATATGCATGTGGGGATGAGCGAAGTCTACGTTGAGCGTAACGATCTGACTGCGGCAACAGGGCACCTGCTCAAAAGCAAAGAGCTGGGCGACTTCAAGGGGTTACCGAAAAACCCGTATCGCTGGCGCGTTGCCATGGCTCGCGTACACGAAGCTCAGGGCAAGCTGGACGAGGCGCTCGACATGCTCGACGAGGCGGAGCCCCTGTATGTAGGGGATTTCTCCCCAAACGTCCGCCCGGTCGCGGCGTTGAAGGCACGCATATGGATCGCTCAGGGAAATCTGGATCGAGCTTTCGGCTGGGCGCGCCAGCAGGGATTGTCCGCTGCGGATGAGCTCAACTACCTGCGTGAGTTCGAGCACATCACTCTCGTCAGGATCCTTCTGGCGCTATACAAACGGAGTCATTCGGAGGTCCCGCTACGTGAGGCGATCGGGTTACTGGAGCGTCTCCTGGAGGCGGCGGAAGCAGGCGGCAGGCTGGGGAGCGCGATCGAGATCCTGGTCCTTCAGGCGCTGGCGCACCAGATGCAAGGCGACCTCCGTGCTGCGCTTGTTTCCCTGGAACGTGCCCTGACGATTGCAGAGCCGGAGGGCTACGCCCGCATCTTCCTGGACGAGGGCGAACCCATGGCGGGACTGCTTCGAGAAGCTGCCAGACGCGGGATCCTGCCAGACTATACAGGCAGGCTGCTGGGGGCGCTCAAAGATGAAAAGACCCAAAGCGAAGCCGCTGCTCCCTCCGCTGCGCCGCAGCCCCTGATCGAGCCGCTCAGCCAGCGGGAGCTGGAAGTCCTGCGGTTGTTCAGGACCGAGCTTTCCGGTCCGGAGATCGCTCGTGAGCTCGTGATCGGCTTGAGCACTATTCGCACCCATACCAAGAGCATTTACAGCAAACTCAACGTCAATAATCGCCGCGCGGCTCTTAAACGGGCAGAAGAGCTAGGGTTGATCTAACCGCGCAAAATTATGACATGTCACCCTGAGCAAATGCGAAGGGTCTCCAGCGGTCTTGAGCCTTTGGCTCAAGACCGCTGGGATTCTCCGCGGCACCTGCGGTTCGGGGC
>DATHTL010000189.1:0-1748 GCA_035463255.1 Anaerolineales bacterium
CTCTGTTGCATATGATTATCTGATGACCTTTCCAGGTCATTTCAAGGAACAAATCCTCCCTGAACGATTGGAATCCATCAGCCTTTCCTTTTTGGTGGAATCCATGTCCAAACAGCGGGGAGGAGTTGCCCCAAACATCGCCTACACAATGGCTTTGCTTGGTGAGCGTCCGCGTGTCATGGCCACAGTGGGCGAGGACTTTGAAGAATACCGAGCCTGGTTGGAAGCCAAAGGCGTGGATACAGACTTGATGTGTGTCATTCCTGGCGTATTCACTGCGTCATTCTTCGCCACGACTGACCGTGTTTCCGCACAGATTGCATCGTTCTATCCCGGTGCGATGGGCTATGCGGCGACGCAGTCTCTCAAAGACCTGGGCAGCAAACCGGACCTAGTCATTGTCTCGCCGAATGCTCCGGATGCGATGATGAAGTTCCCGGCCGAATGCCGCGAATCGGGGATCGATTATTTGTACGACCCGAGCCAGCAGGTTCTTCGTCTCGAAGGAAGTGAGCTGGCACGCGATATGGAGGGGGCACATTTCCTGTTTTGCAACGATTATGAATTTGGTTTGATCTCGAAAAAAACCGGCTGGAGTCTCGACCAGGTTCTGGATCACGTTAAGACGCTGGTGATCACGCGCGGCAAGGATGGCGCTGATCTTTATTCGGGAACGGATGCGGTTCACATCCCAACCGTCCCGGAAGATGAGATCGTGGACCCGACCGGCGTGGGAGATGCCTTCCGCGGCGGATTCCTGACCGGTTACTCGCGTGGCTTCGATTGGAAGCTGTGTGGCGAGATCGGTTCGCTTGCGGCCGTCTATTGTCTCGAGCAGCGCGGCCCGCAGAGCCACAATTATTCTCGCGAGGAGTTTATCCGTCGCTTCAGGCGCCACTTCGATGATGGTGGCACATTGGATGAGTTGTTGAAGTAGTGAAAACTGCATTCGTTACGGGTGGCACCGGGTTTATCGGTGGGCGGCTTATCTCTCTCCTGGTGGCGGGGGGCGTGGTAGTACGTGCACTGGGGCGTTCTCAGGCAGGTCAGGAAAAAGTAAAAGCTCTCGGTGCAATTCCCGTTCCGGGTGATGTGACCAATCCGAAGTCCATGAAGGAAGCGATGCGCGGCTGCGATGTGGTCTTCCACGTGGCGGCGATGTATGAAGTGGGGGCGCGTTACACGCGTCAAATGGAAGCGGTAAACGTGCAGGGCGCCCGTAACGTGTTCCAAGCTGCCGTAGAGGCGGGCGTATCAAAAATCGTGTACACCAGCACCGCGGCAGTCCACGGGGATACAAAAGGCAGGATGGTGGACGAAACCCACCAGATCCCGTTTGAGGCGTTGAAATCCGGCACATTATATGAGCAGACCAAGTGGCGAGCCCACCATGAAGTAGCTTTGCCAATGATCAGAGAGGGTGCACCGATCGTGATCCTTGAGTCTGGTGGCGTCTATGGGCCAGAAGATCACAGCGTGGTAGGCGATCTGTTGGAGCTTTATGCGCGTGGCCGGTTGCCTGTGTTACCTGATCGAGATACAGCCTTTACGATGTCGTATGTTGACGATATTGCCGAAGGACATATTTTAGCCGCGGCAAGAGGGCGCATTGGGGAATCGTATTGCATGGGTTACCAGCCCATGACGCTGGGTCAATTCGCGGATGAATGGGCAAAAGTGAGCGGCCGCCCGAAGGTCGCAGTGAAGATTCCTTCCGCGCTGGTTCGTCCTTCCTGGCCGTTGATGGC
>DATHTL010000190.1:0-105029 GCA_035463255.1 Anaerolineales bacterium
ATCCACGCGGATCAGCAATGTCGTTGCTGTTGGCTCCTACGCGCTGACCATCGTCTGGGAGGATGGGCACGATTATGGAATCTATAACTGGCATTACCTGCGCGCGTTATGCCCCTGCCCGGAAGATCGAGCAAAGTATGGGAAATCGTAAGCAGATTATGGCGTAAACAAAAACGCCGGGTACAATTGCGTTATCAATTTTCTCTTGAATATTCGCTTGATATGCAAGGAATTAATTTCCTCATTGCGTTTGTTGTATAATGAAAATAAGCAATTATGGTGTCATCTGCCTTAACCAAGCCAAACAAAAAGCTGTTAGATGAAGTCACGCGTCGCATTGTAGCGAGTGTGAAGCCTCAACGTGTGTTACTCTTTGGGTCTGCAGCACGCGGTGACATGAAAAAACACAGCGATTTGGATATGCTTGTCATTATGCGCGAACCTGTTCATCGTCGACAAACAGCACAAAAAATCTATCGCAACCTGCATGGCACTGGCATCGCAGTAGACATTATTGTTGCCACCGAAAAAGATTTGGAGACGTATGGAGCGCGCGCAGGGACAATTCTAAAATCCGCTCTGCAAGAGGGCCGGACACTTTATGAAGCTTAAGGATCCAACCGATCCACATGCATGGTTGTTGCGTGCCAAGGGAAATTTGAACCTGGCCGAAAAAGGGGGACGTTTAAAAGGAGTATTACTCGAAGACCTATGCTTTAATGCACAGCAAGCAGCAGAAAAAGCCTTCAAAGCAGTATGCCTTGCACAAGGTATGGATATTCCCAAAACTCATTCTCTTATTCATCTAATGGATATTTTGGAATCTAGTGGCATCGAAATTCCGAATCTGGTTCGAGAAGCAGATATTCTTACTCAATATGCTGTGCAAACACGTTATCCATCCATAATGGAGGAGATCACTCGAACTGAATATCGCGATGCGGTAAAACTTGCTGCGAATGCGGTTTTCTGGGCCGAGAAAGTAATTAAGTAAATTTACAATGAATACATAACAGAAAAGCGGCTGATTCCTCAGCCGCCTTCTTGATTACGGAGTTGGCGTTCGCGATGGGGTGCGGGTGGGTGTCCGGGTCGGCGTCACCGCAACTGTTGGAGTCCTGGTTGGTGTCCGGGTGGGAGTCCTCGGGCGCAGAGTGGGAGTCCGTGAAGGAGTAGCAGTAGCTGTTGGTGTAGCAAGCTCTGCAAGACGTTCCTCAGCCTCCTCACGCATTTCCTCAGTCACCGCGTCTTCGGGTAGATCTAATAATAAAGCCCAGTGTTCTGCAGCATCCTCAAAGTCTTCACGTTCCTCATAGACCTGTGCAGCCCAGTAATATGCCAGAGCTTTCTGCTCATCCGTTTCAGCGAGTGCTTTGGTCCGGTCGATCTGCAGGGAGGCCGTCCCATACCGTTCCTGAAGGACATGCATGCGGAGCACCCCCAGGCCGACATCGAACGAATCACGATAGAACAACAGAACGGTATCCACATCCTCTTCTGCCTGCTCGCCTCGGCCCAGCTCCACATTGGACAGGAAACGATAGTAGTAGGCCTGCCGCTGGTTGCGGTCCCGCGCGAGGACCTGGTTCATGCTGTCGACCGTTTCTTCATACCGCTGGTTGTTAAAGTGGATCTCACCCAGTAATAGGTAGGTCCCAATATCATCCGGTTTATATTTGAGATAAATATCCAAAACCTCGATGGCTTCCTCTTCATCTCCCTGTGCAGCGTAGATCTGACCGAGCGTCAGATAGGTTTGGAGGTCGGTCACATCCAACTCATTGGCGCGCAGGGCTGCATCGAGAGCACGCTCCCAATCCCCGTCTCTGATCCGTGCCTGCGCGAGCTGGGTGTACACAAGAGGCGAATTGGGCATGCGCCGGTCCGCTTCTGCCAGATCCTGGAGAGCGCCTGCAATGTTGTTCTCCCTCAATTTTACATTGGCACGCTCGAGATACGCCTCACCAAAATTCGGGTCGAGCCGGATGGCTTCATCCAAAAAGGAGATGACATTTGCGTTTGGGTTCATCAAAAGCCTGGCACGTGCCACACCCAGATACGCCGGACCAAAACTGGGATCTGCGCCCAGGGCAGACTCGTACGATTGAAGGGCGCTGCTGTAGTCTCGCTTGAACCGGTAGGCCTCGCCCAGATGGTAGTACGCCGCGGCATCCGGTTCTGTACGAATCACTTCTTGCAATCTGCGGATGGCTTCATCCCAGTTGCCCTGGTTGTAGGCGGCTCTCACCTGACGGTAGATATCGTTCGTGAGTGGAGAACCCTGCATGCTGACGTATAAAGGCGTCGGCGTGTGAGGCACGGGCAGCAATTCCGAAAGCGGCGCGGCTGTGCCAACGACAACGGGCTGGCCGGTGGCGTTTATAGATGTAGGAGTTAATGTAAAGGTCGGGGAAGGTCCGGGCGTGACGGTGGGGGGACGCGTATTTCGACTGCTCACCTGCATAAAGCCATACACCACCACGCCGACGAGCACAGCACCCAGCAAGGCAAACCCGCCTAATCGAGTCACAGGGCTGGCTTTGACGGCCGCCCAGCCTTTGGGCTTCGGCTTCTCGTGCGCCAGCAAAAGTTTTTCCTCCCAGGCTCGCGGCCGGTTGACAGGAAATGGCTGGATGTTTTCATCGGGAGGCAACGCGCCGTGCAGGATCAAGCCGCGTTTAGCAGTTGCGTTATCGGGGTCGAGCTTGAGCGCCGTCTGCAAACAGTAAACCCGCTCCTTGGGGGTATCCACCGTGGAGCTCATCCAGACCCAGTAAGTTGCATTATTCTGATCGGTCTTCAACAGGCCAGTGAGTAATTCACGCGCACGACTCTTATTCCCCGCACGAAGGGCTTCTACTGCTTCCTGGAAAACTTCATCGTTGTCAGCCATAGGCTGATTTTACCCTACTCGGGAATTGCGCCCTCGCGAAATTCCTCCACTTTGTAGGTCAGCACGTCCAGATGCTTGCTCCGCCACAGGTCCGGCTGCACGCCCATTTTGTAACAGAGATTATCGAGAAAATCGGCAGGGTTCGGGATTTTTTCCCAGACCTGCGGAAGGAAGGTTGCCCGGTGGGGACCATCGCGCACGATAACACCATCCACATACGGGCACAATTTGGACAAGAGGTCATCCGCATCTTTGTATTCCAACGGGATGGGGCGGGTCAACCGCGAGACCTCGAGCTGGATCCCGCTTAATTCATTTTCTCGCACCGGAGCGAAACGCGGATCATTGAGCGCGGCCGCCACAGCATGTTCGCGCACGTCTTCGGCCAGTGGTTGGTAGGGTTCGAGCGAGCCAATGCAGCCCCGTAGTTGTCCGCGCAGCGTCAGCGTGATAAAAGATGAGCCTTCTTCCCGCAAACTCGCAGGCAGCGCGGACAGATCGAGAGGCGGCAATTCCTCGTTTTTCACACCGCGCTCCAATGCTTCACGCGCCAGACGGAGCAGAATTTTTTGTTCCTCGAGGGTAAGTTTTTCCTGCATAGATGTGCCCCTCCAGATGACAACTATGTCAAGTCTATCATGATCCCGGGACGATAAAGCACTACTTCGTCAAATGCCAGTATTCCCGGTTGTGATACACCAGCGGATCACCTTCGCCCTCACCGCGCGCATCCAGCACTTCGGCAACAAAGAGTGTATTTTCGCCCACAGGTATGGAGCTCACCACACGGCAATCGAAGTAGGCCATCCCATCTCTGAACACGGGTGAATCGAGAGAGATCGTTTCGGTTTGGACACCATCAAAGCGATCCTTGATATTGGGCAGTTTCCCCGCAAAGCGATCGGAGAGCTCCTTCTGCGCTGCGTTCAGAATGGTGACGGAGAACATTCCGGATTTTACGACCAGTTCATGCGTATGCGTTAGTTGTCTCAGTGCAACAGAAATCAGCGGCGGTTCGAGTGAAATGGAAGTAAATGAATTCACAGTCATGCCATATTGCTGATCTTCATAAATGGAAGTAACAATCGCCACACCTGTTGTCCAAGCCCGCATGGCGCGCCGCAGTTTTTCGGAATCAAGAGTCATACGTAGTTCTCCAGGAAATTCATCATAACGAGGAGATATAGGTGCGTCAAGTCAAAAATCACAACAGAAAAAACTGTAGATATGCTGCCCAAGGTCACAAATTTGTAACAGGAATTCGCTGTTTCCTCCCTTGCACGTTCATGCCTTAAAAGGTACCATTTGGATATACGATATGGAAAACGCCACTCCCCAACCTCGGCGCCGGAAGCGTTCCGTTCGCGCACTTCAGAGTGTGCTCGGTGTTGCCATCCTGCTTGCAACACTCTTCACTGCTCTGCCTTCACGTGGATTGGTAGGAGGCAATTTCTATGACCGATTGAGTATCATCCTCACCCCTCGTTCGGAGGAAAGTGTCTCCTTGATCTCCCAGCCGCAGCTGCGCATTGGGATTGTGGCGGGGCACTCGGGCAACGATTCCGGCGCAGTGTGCTTGGATGGTAATGGCAACGTTACGCTCACCGAGGCGGATGTAAATCTAAAGATCGCTGCCATGGTGCAGGAACAGCTCACGCAAAAAGGCTACCAGGTTGACCTTTTGCGTGAATACGACACGCGCTTAAATGGCTATCGTGCCCTTGCCGTCGTTTCCATTCATAATGATTCATGCGAATATATCAACGATCAGGCCACCGGCTTTAAAGTCGCCGCGGCGCTCAATACCCACGACCTCAACCGTGCCAACCGCCTGACCGCCTGCCTGGTGGATCGCTACCAGCGTCTCACGCAGATGAACTTCCACGCCGGCAGCATCACTCCTGATATGCGTGAATATCACTCCTTCCGTGAGATCGATCCCAGCACGGTTGCCGCGATCATTGAAACGGGCTTCCTCAACCTCGACCGCGAGATCCTGACAAAACAGACAGACCGGGTCGCCGAAGGGGTGGTGGAAGGTATTTTGTGTTTTGCAAATAATGAGAATATCGTACCGACTCCGATTACAGATATGACTCCATGAGCGCTCTTCTTCCCAATCGACGCGTCCGTATCTTTGCGGGCTTGTGGCTGATGCTGATCTGCATCAGTATTGGACTAATTATCTTTTTTATGGGGACATCCCCTGCCAGCGCGTCGATTGACTTGTTGTTTGCCTCGCCGACACCCACACAGGAAAACCTGTGGGCGTATGTGGATATGCCAAAGCCCATGGCCACCGTCGCGCCAACGCTGGCGCCAGTGGCGTCAGATACAATCGTTCCCCCTGAAGATACAGAAACACCCGGCTCCATCGTGATGGAGATCGTGGAGGAGCCCGTCCCAACTCAGGTGGTGGAAGGACCAGAAGCACCGTCCATACCATCGTATGGTGGGTCGAAGTACATTCTCGTGGATATCTCCGAACAGCATATGTACGTGTATGAAGGGGATAACCTCATTTACAGCTTCGTAGCCTCCACGGGCATCAATAATGGCACGCGGGCAGGTACGTTCGCCGTGCAGAGCAAAATTCCAAATGCGTATGGTTCCACATGGGATATCTGGATGCCGTCCTGGCTGGGGATTTACTGGTCCGGCGGCCTGGAAAATGGGATCCATGCTTTGCCCATTTTGCCAAACGGCGCGACGTTGTGGGAAGGCTATCTCGGCAGTCCCGTTTCGTATGGATGTGTTGTTCTTGGTACATATGAAGCACAATTGTTGTATGACTGGGCGGAGATCGGCACGCCCGTGGAAATCCAATGGTGAGTTCGCTCGCAATCCATTTATTTTTTACTTAAAGGTTTTCTCATGAATAATCATCTTAGCCAGGCCGGTGAATACATTGCAAAAGCACGCGAAGCGCTACGCGTTGGTGATAAGGCCGCTGCACGTCAACTGGGAGAACAGGCTGCCCTCCTCGCCCCGAATATGGAGGATGCATGGCTTGTGCTGACAGCCTCCGACCCCGATCCGCAGGATGCGCTGGCATATGCGCAGAAGGCGCTGCAGATCAATCCGCAGAGCGCGCGGGCTCGTCGCGGCGTAGAGTGGGCTTCAGGTCGGCTGAAACAGGTCGAGGCGTTGAAGGCCGCGAATCCAGATCCACCCAAGATCTTGCCCAATCGAGCAGATGCAGCAACCGGTCTCCCGCAGAAGCATGCTTATCAAATGGCTGTTGCTGTACCGCAGCTCAAATCCAACGGACGGAACTGGCTGGTACCAGCATTATTCACGGGTGCCGCCTGTATACTCCTTGGATTTTTCGCCTTGTTCGCCCTGACGAGTCCCTTTTTTTCTTCAATCGTCAGCAGAATCAGTGCACCCGCAGCTCCACAGGAAAACCTCTGGGCGCCAATGGAAATCGCCAAGCCAGAGGATGCGCCCGTCGATGTGAGTGAGGTGGTCGCTCAGGCTGCCGACACACCGACCGCCATCCCTACCGAGATCCCTTCAACATCTGTTCCAACGGAGGCGCCAGCTCTCGTACCCGGCGAAATTCCGACCGAGATGCCGGCTCCTGAAGAGTCCACATCTGCGCCAACCGAGACGCCCGGCACGATGTCCATGGAGATTGTTGAGGATACAGCTACGAGCGAGTACACGCCGCCGAAAGAGAAAGAATCGTTCCCCAGCGTGGGGAACGGCGCCCGCTGGATCGACGTGGACCTCACCAACCAACGGGTGTACGCCTATGAAGGTGATGTAGTGGTGAACTCGTTCATTGTCTCCACGGGTACATGGCTCACGCCAACTGTGACAGGCAAACATAAGATCTACGTTAAGGTGCGCGTTCAGGATATGTCTGGCCCGGGCTACCATCTGCGGGATGTCCCTTACGTTATGTTTTTCCACGGGGATTACGGGCTGCATGGTACTTACTGGCACAACAATTTTGGAACGCCTATGAGCCGCGGCTGTGTGAACCTTACGATTGACGACGCCGCCTGGCTGTTCAACTGGGCGTCTGTAGGCACTGTAGTGAACGTGCATTACTAAAGATCAGCCACAGAGTCACTGTGTCTCTGTGGCAAGCTCTTGTAGATGAACGAGCCCATCTTTTCCCGGCGCGATTTCCTGAAATTAAGCAGCTATGGCTTGATGGGCATCTTCCTGCCTGACCTCTCAACGTCCATTCTTCCCCAAGATGAGTTCGCCAACCTGCAGGGCCGTATGATCAACCGCACGGTCTGGGCGTTCGATGAACCCAATGCGAACTCCACGCGCGTCAAGCTCTACTGGCATGATCTGGTCGTCCCTATCACAAACACAACTGTCAGCGACGACGAAGCCGTGCATAACCGTATCTGGTATCAACTGGAGGATGGCGGGTATGCCTATTCTGGTGGCATTCAGCCCGTCCGGACGATACTGAACGAGCCAGAGCAAATCCCATCCAGGGGCACACTGGGAGAGGTTAGTGTTCCATACACAGATGCGTATCAAGAGGCGGATACAAATGCAGAGTTGATATATCGTCTCTATTACGAGACCGTCCACTGGGTGGCCAGTGCTGTCGATGGGGAAGATGGAAGCGTATGGTACCGGCTACTGGATGATAAGTACGAGCAATATTATTATGTTCCCGCGAAACATATCCGTCTCATTTGGAACGAGGAGCTGGCGCCGATCTCTCCGGATGTTCCCAGCGAAAACAAACGCGTGGAAGTGCGTCTCGATGAACAGCTGTTGCTGGCCTATGAAAATGAGCGGACTGTGTTCGCCACGCGTGTCTCCACCGGCGGCAAACGCTTGAGCGGCACGTACACCACGCCTGTTGGTAATTTCATCACCTATCACAAGCGTCCCACGCGTCACATGGCGAATGGAGATATCGCTTCTAATGGTTTTGACTTCCCCGGTGTGCCCTGGGTCTTGTATATTACCGAAAGTGGAATTTCCTTCCACGGCACATACTGGCACAACGATTATGGCATCCCGCACAGTCATGGCTGCATCAACATGACGCCGCAAGCCGCCAAGTGGCTCTATCGCTGGACCATGCCCAGCGTGCCGCCCGAGAAATATTTGATCTACGGCTACGTGGGGACAAAAGTGGAAGTTAAAGTCTAGTAGGTCGCGCTTGTCGCAGATCCCGCGTTAGCAGGGCAGCGTGACAAGGTTCAAAAATTTGCAGGATGACAAACCGCCCTACTGGAACAATTTCACCAGAACCAGAGTATAAGAATCAAATAACAAACCCCATCCATCTCCCTTTTTTGCGGTTAAACTTATCCTATGCTCAACCCCCAAATCTCCCGTCGTGAATTTCTAAAACTGGCCAGTGCTGGCACATTAGCGTTTGCATTAAATGACCTGCGCCTCGACCGCGCCTTCGCCAAGACAACGCAAATCAAACAAGGACGCATCACCTGGAGTGGCATCCCTCTCTATGACGCTCCGGCTTTCCAGGCTAACCAGATCCATCACTTCGGTGCGGATAAAGTGATCGAGATCACCGGCATGGAGGAAAATGGCGAGGCAGGCAACCCGTACAACAGCGTCTGGTACAAGGTCGATAACGGCTACACCTACTCCGGCTGGATCCAGCCCGTGGAGACGAACTATCAAAAGCCTGTGTTCACCCTCCCCGAAAAGGGACAGGTGGGCGAGATCACGGTCCCGTTCTGCGATACAAAGAAGGATCCATACACCTATGCAGAACGCGGCTATCGCATCTACTACGGAAGCACACACTGGGTCAAGAAGATCATTGTGCAGCGTGATGAAAAAAGCATCTGGTACCAGATCTATGACTTCCACCTGAAAAGAAATTATTATGTCGCATCACACGATATGCGGCTCATCCCGAATGAGGAACTAACCACGCTTTCGCCTGAAGTGCCGGATGAACAAAAAAAGATCGTCGTTGACATCAACACACAGTTGGTCACCGCCTTCGAGGGTGAGAAGCTTGTGTTCTCACAGCGTTGTGCCAGCGGCGTGCGAGGCACTGAAACGCCCAAAGGCGAATTCCGTACATATCATAAAGGGCCTTCCGTGCACATGACCAATGAAGGCGACGCCGTCGAAAGTGAGTCCGTCTATAGCTTGCCCGGCGTACCGTGGTGCTCATTCTTTACCGGCGCGGGTAATGCCTTCCATGGCGCCTACTGGCATAACGATTACGGACGCCCGCGCAGTCACGGCTGCGTGAACCTTCCATCTGAAGCGGCGAAATTTTTGTATCGCTGGAGCAAGCCCGTCGTCCCGGCTGATTCAGATTACATCCATCTGCCCGGCGAAGGGACGATTGTGCAAATCTTCTGACATAAAACCTTGCGAAGGTTGTCTTTAGAAGATGCACGTTGAAAGGACTCAAGCCTTCGCAAGGTTCTTTGATTAAAGGCTAATTCGCAAAGTTATTATTTGAGGAGAGTGCTGTGAATCCCATTTTTCAATTCCCAACCTATTTGCTCCGGCGCCAGGCCATCGCGCTGACGGGAAAGTTTCGTTTTTATGATCCTGCCGGTAGGATGATCATGTTCAGCGAACAAAAAATGTTCCGCCTGCGCGAGGATATTCGCGTCTATTCGGATGAAAGCAAATCGCAGGAGGTCCTGAGCATTAAGGCGCGCCGGATCATGGATTTTTCTGCCGCCTACGATGTGGTCGACACGGCACTCAATCAGAAAGCCGGAGTACTACGTCGTAAGGGTCTGCGCTCTATTCTGCGCGATGAGTGGGAAGTGCTCGACGCAAACGACAACCTGATCGGTCAGTTGTTCGAAGATAGCGTGGGGCTGGCGCTCCTGCGTCGCCTGCTGCTGGGTTCCTGGTTGCCCCAGAATTACGACATCACTGTTGGCGGGGCGCGTGTGGCTGATTTGCGACAGAACTTCAACCCATTCCGCTATGAACTGAACCTGGATTTCAGCATGGATACCGCGCAGAGACTTGACCGCCGCGTGGGCATTGCCGCAGGGATCTTGCTTGCCGCGGTGGAAGGAAAGCAGAGTGATTAATTCACGCTCCAACTACGGGACAACAAAACATTGCCCGCAGTGCTTCGTTCAGCGCGGGAATAGGTGACCATGCCTCGGCAACCTCTCTTTGCTGGTCTGGTCGTGGATGAGTTTGGTAACCTCGCTGCATCGGCAATGGTTGGCGCGGAGCCCTGCTACGTGGTGGACGACGCAGGGTTCCTCCGTCATATCCCCTCCGAGCAGGTGGACAGACAGGTGCTCGATCAGCTGGCCGAAATGATGAAAGGCAGCGAGGACCTGCTTTCGGAACAAACGGCTAAGATGCTTGGGCAGGAGGATGTGTTCACCAAGGCCGCCATCCAGCAGCAGTTGAAAAACATCGATAAGCAGTTCGATCAACTCCTGCAGGCCGGCCTGCCTGAAGACATGCGCGCCTACCTTGGCATGATGGGGTTCAAGATCATCATCAACGTGCATGGGGAAGTGCTAAGAGTGGAACAACCGGGTGCGATCACCGATGAAGGAGGTGAATAGGCAATTTACGCATGGCAGTGGGAACAATTTTATTAATCAAGGAGACAAAATGAACATCGAAAAGCTGATCGTGGTTTTGTCGATTTCTGGTTCTCTGGTTATTTTCGATGCCATTTTTCTGGGAATTATTTTCTTTACACGTAGAGCAGTGGCCAGAGCAAGCAGCTGGCCGTCCACCATGGGGCGGTGACCGAGTCCAGGATTCAGATGCGCTCGAACAGCGACGGGGGCAGAATCAGCTATCCGCTCGTACAATATGCCTATCAAGTAATGGGACGGCCCTATCAGGGACAGAAGGTCATGCCCGGCCCGGATGTAGGTGGTTCCGGTGCATCCAAGTTGTGGCGCGTTACTCCGTCGGCACGCAGGTGATAGTCTATTACAACCCCGAGGACCCATCGCAGGCCTTGCTCGAGCGCGGCATGCCGGGGCACATCAAATGGTTCTGGATCATCCTTGGGATCCTTGACGTATTTCTATGTGGCCTGGGCGCAGTCCTGTTTTTTGCCTTATAAGAAAACATCCGAGGTGAAAGCGCCTCGGCTGTTTTATTTAATCGGAAAGCCGCTCTCTTCTTTGTTCCAGAAGTCTCCGTATCCGGTCATATTGCTCACGTGATAATGGGAATAGCCAG
The DNA here is from genome assembly GCA_035463255.1 of Anaerolineales bacterium. Taxonomy (GTDB): domain Bacteria; phylum Chloroflexota; class Anaerolineae; order Anaerolineales; family Villigracilaceae; genus Defluviilinea. Next base: position 11,051 of record DATHTL010000190.1, read on the forward strand.
GCCAGGAGTATTGTTCCGGACACTATGGCTGCGCCCAAAGGTGAGACAAGCAAACGGATCATCTGCAGCGCCGAATCTGCTTGCGCAAACTGCAGCACATCGTCGGAGGGGGAAACATACCCGGACCAGCCCAGTAGCTGGAGTGTCACAAAGATCACCAGCGCGCCGGTCAATTTTCGGATGAGAGTGCGGATCCCGTAAAAGATGCCTTCCTGCCTGCGACGCGTACGAAGCTCGTCCCATTCGATTACATCTGCGAACATGGAATCGGGCAGCGTATACGCAGCCGAGACGCCGATGCCTGCCAACGCGGCAACAGTCAGCAGATAAGTGGTATTGCCCTGCGGAATAGTAAAGATCAACAACTGGACTACCACCCAGAAGGTCATGCCCAGCATATAAGCTTCACGCTTATTGCGCCATCGCGCCATCCATAACCAGAAGGGGATGAACAGGATGCACACAAGCATAAGGATGCCAAAGAATGCTGATTCATAGGCCAGTTCAAACCCAAGGATAGGGATGGTTGCCAGCAGGTCACCCTGCGCGACCCAGTACAGCAAAAAGTATGGAAATGTGATTGCCACCATATCCACCGCGGACCAGTTCAGCATATGGATCCCCACCGCATAACGGAATGGGATGTTCTGCCACGCCGCCTGCAGTGTCTCTCGGAAAGGAATGGACTCCGTCTGTGCAGGCGTGGAAGTCTCGCGCACGAACAGGCCGATCAACAGGAGTGGGATCGCGCCGATCCCGCCAAAGATCGCGCCGACCAGCATAAATCCCTGCTGCTGCGATCCGCCAGCGACAAGGACCATGTCCACGATCGCGGGCGCGGCAATTACGACAGCCAGCGCGCCTGCAAGTTGAAAGAACGAACGGAAACTTGTCAGGGTGGTACGCTCATCATAGTCCGGGGTCAGCTCGGGGGTCAGGGACAGGAAGGGGACGCCCACGAGAGTCTGCAGTGTATCCGCGAGCATGAAGGAAAGAGTCACATAGATGAGCAGAGAGGTCTGGCTATCCCAATCGGGCGCGGACCATAGGGTAATAAAGCTAATTCCAAATGGAATCGCAAACCATAACAGAAATGGCCTGCGGCGACCCCAACGACTGCGCAGGCGATCACTCAGGATGCCAATAACCGGGTCATTGATCGCGTCCCAAACGATGCCTGCCAGCGCGCCAAATGAGCCAAGGCGCGGGTCCAGCCCCACCACGTCTGTCAGGTAAATGGCGTAGAAGATCGAGCGCATCATGCCCATGCTGGAGATGCCCCAATCCCCCGATCCATATAAAAGTTTCATCCAAAAGGAAAGACGGCTGTTTGAAGTTGCTCTGGTCATCGATCGGATGCGCTAGTGTAGCACAGATAAGCGTTTGTTCCTTACAAAGTTGACGAGTTAACCGTTCCTATTTTGTAGGTTAATCGTATGAAAAAAATCAATTCAATTTCGAAAGGCTTTGATAAAATCCCGCGCGTACAACCAAATACCAACATCCAGTTTTCGGGCTGATTTGAAGATTTTCGTACCACTGAAATTTCAATGATGCTCAATCAACGATGCTCAACATACAATGACCCGAACTGTCCTACAATTCAACTTCTTCCTTTTCGCGCTTACCGCCTTTTTCTTCAATCCACGTCCATTTCAAGCGATTCGCAATTCAGAGAGTGTCCTGCCTAATCGGGCAGACACGTATAAATCGCCGACAACCCGTGATGGCGATCTATTACGCGGCATATACGTAGCAAATGTGCTCGACCTGCCGGTTGTTCAGCAGCCTGTGGACAAGCCTTATTACGTCTCTGACCGTGATGGTGAAGCGACGCAATTCTCCATGGTATCCCAATATGGGAATATCGGTTTGCTTGCTCACAACACACTCTCGGGTAGAGACTTTTCCAGGCTTGAGGTCGGGCAGGAAGTGCGCCTGGACTATGAGAATGGAAAAACGGAATATTTTGTAATCACGCAGATCCTCCGTTTTCAGGCGCTGCAACCAGAGAGTGTGGCGAGCTCCTTTCGAAACCTGGATCGCAATGAGACGATCTCGGCCGTGGAAATGTTCAACCGAGCCTACGTGGGCGAGCGTCGCCTTGTGTTCCAGACCTGTATTGCAGCAGAGGGGAATGCAAGCTGGGGGCGCCTGTTTATCGTTGCCACGCCAAAAGAGTAGGGAGAGCGTTGCAATCCTGTAAGCTGGTTTTACGGAAATGCAAGGCGAAAATGCATCACCTGTTGCTATAATGTAGTCAAACAATATCCGAAATAGCAAACCCGTCGAAAGGCGGAGACGCAAAACCATGGGTCTACCACTGCACGCAAGTCGTGCGTCAAGATCGCCAGGTTGCCGAAGATGACATGAGCTAAAAACCTTCGCGAGCCTGGCACATCCAGGCTCATTTTTTGGAACCTTATCATCATTTCGTTCGATAAAGGCAAACCCGTCGAAAGGCGGGGACGCAAAGCCATGGGTCTACGATCACGAAAGTTGTGGTTACGATTGCCAGGTTACCGAAAGCGAAGCACGAAATTCGCCGGTGCACTTTGAGCGCCTTTATCGAGGTGGAGAAATCAATGCCGCTCAAAATCAAGACACTCCGAATTTCGCTGTATGCGCTCTTTCTGCTGGCGCTTTTCACCTCCCTTTTCTTTTATCCTGAGCCAGGATTCGCCCTGGAGAATGTTGAGACTCTACCCGGTTTCAGCGAATTTTCCGAAAGCGTTCAAAACAACACTGCCGGCGTCCTGCGCGGCGTCTACGTCCCAGATGTGCTGGCATTCCCTGTGATCCAACAGCCCGCCGCGGAGCCCGGGTTTGTCTCTCCCATGGATGGCGAAATTACCCAATTCGGCATGGCTTCGCAGTTCGGAACTGTGGGCTTGCTGGCACACAACAATCTCTCCGGCCGATTCTTTTCGCAGCTTGCGGTCGGGCAGGAAGTCCGGTTGGTGTATGGGGATGGCAAGGTGGAATATTTTGTGATCACCGAGATCTTACAGTATCAGGCGCTTCAGCCCACCAGCCGCTATAGCACGTTTCGCGATCTGACCAACAATGAGTTATTAACAACGGACCAAATGTTCAAACGGGTGTATGCGGGCGACCGGCATGTAACGTTCCAGACCTGCATTGCAGGGCCCGGCAGCCTCAGTTGGGGACGGTTGTTCGTGATCGCGATGCCCAGACCTCAATATTCAGGTTTTCCTCAGTTCGGTCCACATTAGATTGATTTTTATCAGCGACAAGTGGCGCCTATGGCGCCACTTTTTAGTTTATAAATCTCTAACTTGTTTATCACTTGCTTTGGTTATAATCACGTTCTACTTACAGGTTTTGATGAGCTCATTGCAACGAACCTCTCTGATAGATAAGCTTAGATCCCTCGGCGTTAAACCGGGAGCGGAACTCGCACCACCGAAGCCGAAGTCTCATTATGAGATTGATTCGGTCGTGGCTGGGGCCTACCATCCCACTCCGCGCGGAGATGTGTTTGTTGTAGAGCAGATCTATTCCCCCAATTATTGTCATGGGATCTCGCCGATCAACTGCTCTCAGCCGCTGTCGTTGATTTCCGAGTGGGCCAATGACGCGCGCCTGGCAGAGATGCCGCTCTCCCGATTTGCTTTCCTCGACACAGAGACCTCCGGTCTGATGGGCGGCACGGGGACCTATGCCTTCATGGTGGGCATCGCGCGCTTCGTGGACGATCAATTTGTCTTGCGGCAGTTCTTCATGCGTGATCCGGCCGAAGAGCCTGCCATGCTCGAAGCCATTGCCGGGTTCCTTGCACCAGTACAGGCGCTAGTCACCTTCAATGGCAAAGCCTTCGACGCGCCGTTACTGGCCACACGCTATCGCTTGAATGATATCCCTGTTCCTCATAAAGATTATGCCCACCTCGATTTGCTGCCCCTGGCGCGCAGATTGTGGCGTGACCGGCTCGAATCACGCGCCTTGAAATATCTCGAGCAGCATATCCTGGGGTTACGGCGTTCCAGCGAAGAAGTCCCGGGGCAAGAAATTCCCTGGTTATATTTCGATTACCTGAAATCGGGGGATGCGCGTCCGCTGGCGGGCGTGTTCTATCACAACGCCATGGATGTGGTCGCGATGGCTGCGCTACTCACACATGTCAATGAGATCATCCAGCACCCGTACGAGGGGCGCGTGCAGCATGGACTAGATTTCATCGCTCTCGGTAAGTTGTTCGAAGACCTTGGTCACTGGGAGGAAGCCGCGCGTCTATTTGAGCATGGACTCGAGCTCGACTTAACGGAATCAGACTTCGGTGTGGCCGTGAAGCGTTTGTCCATCCTGCAGAAGAGGCGCGGGGACTACAGTGAAGCGCTCCGCCTGTGGGAGGCAGCGGCAGCAAATGGTCACATTTATGCTCATATCGAAATGGCGAAATATTACGAGCACAAATGTCGGGATGTGAAGACCGCACTAAAGTGGACGCGTTCTGCTCTGGAACATGTGCAACAGGCGAACCTGCCCGTCTACATGCAGAAGTACTGGCTTGGTGAAATTGCTCATCGCCTTGAGCGTCTTGAGCGAAAAGACGGTATATAATGTGACTATTCATTTCACCGGAGGAGAGCTATGAATATTTCCGTTTCACAGGCGCAAGGGAATGTTCCCATTACAGTCCTTAAGCTGGATGGACAATTGGATGGTCAGAACTACCAGGAATTAATTACCAAAGCCCAGGAGCTTTATGTCACGGGCACGCGCGATTTCTTGCTCGATCTCAGTGACCTGACGTATATCAGCAGCGCTGGATTGGTGGCATTGCATAGTGTGGCATTGCTGGCACGTGGGGAAGAAGTACCGGATACCGAGGGTGGATGGTCAGCCTATCGCTCGATGGGCCGCTCGGCAGAGGCAGGGCTGCAAAAGCATGTGAAGCTGCTCAACCCGCGCTCCGAAGTTATGGGTGTGCTCGATATGGTGGGGTTTGGAAATGTGTTCGAGATTTTCACAAATCTTGATGAAGCCGTAAATTCATTTTAAGGGTGCAAGCGATATGGTCTGAGACCATGTCGCTTTTTGATTTACAGCGAACATAAGCCTTGCGAAGGTGCATGCGTTCGATTGAGAACCGCCTTTGCAGGGCTTGCCGAGGAATGAGACCGCTACAGACATTGAGGAGTCCGCATGAAGCGCAATATTGGTAATCTGGTCATCATCGCATCTGTAATCTTAACGGTGTTGGTCTGGTTCGTATTTCCTCCCCTTAACGACGGCACGGATGATACATTTGTGCGCCGTTATGCCGGCGAGATCCTTGGCTCCATCGTCATCGTGCTGCTGTCTTTTTCACTCTTCCTTTCCACACGCGCAAAGTGGGCAGAGCCATACTTCGGCGGCCTGGATCGGATGTACATCACACACCGCCGTACCTCCACCGTCGCCTTCCTGTTGTTGTTCGTGCATCTCTTGACCGTCCCTATTTCCATCAATGACATGCGCATCGGGAATTATATTGCCATTGTCGCCTTCATCGGTATTGTTTCGATTGTGCTCGTTACGCTGGCGCCGCGGGTTCCGTTCCTGAGCAAGTGGTTGACCGGGGGGACCTACGACGGCTGGAAGAGACTCCATCGTTTTATCGGCATCTTTTTCATCCTGGGCTTTATCCATTCACTGACGGTAAAGGCCCTCGACGCGCTGATTGCCATTACCTGGGTGCAGATGTTCTTTATTCTGGGCACAGTTTCCTATCTTTATACAGAAATCTTCGGGGGCTTTTTTAAGAAGTATGTGCCTTATCACGTCGAGGCGGTGAAGCATCCCAATGGATCCACCACAGAGGTGACGCTGCGCCCGGCAAAGGGCCCGATCAAAAAGCAGCGCGCAGGACAATTCCTTTTCGTTCACTTCCCCCAGGATAAGATTCTACGTGAGTCGCATCCGTTCACCATTTCCAGCGCGCCGCATGAGGATGTGATACGGCTGACCATTAAGGCTAGCGGAGATTTCACCCGTTATCTTTTCAACCACCTGAAACCCGAGATGGGCGCGGTGATCGATGGGGCATACGGCATGTTTGACTATAAAACGGGCGGTCAAAAACAGATCTGGCTTGCCGGGGGCATCGGGCTCACTCCTTTCCTTTCGTTCATCCGCGACATGAATGGCAGCCTCGCTCACGATGTGGACCTTTACTATACGGTACGTCATCCGGAGGAAGCGCTATTCGTGGAGGAGATCCGGGCTGCCGCGCAAAGGAATCCCCGTCTTAAACCCTATATCCGTTTTTCAGCCACCGAAGGTTCGCTGACCATGGATCACATCCTCCAAAACACGGCTGGAGATATCAAGGATTATCATGTGTACATGTGCGGGCCTCTGCCGATGATCCAGGCATTCGAGAGAAAGTTCCTCGAGCTGGGGCTGCCCGCCAATCAAATCCATTATGAAGAGTTCAATTTCCGTTAGAAGCTGCAATCCAGGACAATTATGAATATCAGTGTTATCCTTCAACAAGCACGCGAACCGGTCGCCGTGATGAGTATTCAAGGTGACATCAATGCCTCGAATTTTGTCCAGGTGGTAGATGAGGCGCAGGAGATTTATCAAAATCCCGCCCGCAATCTCGTGATCGATCTAAGTGAGGTGCCCAGTATCACTAACACCGGGCTGGCTGCGATCCACAGGATCGCCCTGGTGTATAGCGGTGTTCCCCAGGAGAAATTGCAGCATCCGGATCTTACCCACAGAAGCGATGCCTGCAAACGTGTTAGACTCCTTAACCCCCAGCCTGCTGTAGAGCAGGCTCTTGAAACTGGCGGCTTGAAATTGTTTTTTAAAGTGTTCCGTGATCTTGAGAGCGCGCTTAATTCGTTCTAGATTATCCTGAATTTGAAATAAAATTGGCTTGTAAGCCTATAACTTTACATCGAGGCAACTATGAACAAAAGAAACAAAGGCCGTCGGCAGCATCGCCGGAACTACCAGGACCGTCCGCGTGGGAGCGTTTTTACCTCCGCATTTCGCAGACCGGGCACACAGATCCTTGTTCTGTTCGTTGTGGCATTGGTCGTCTACCTCATCCTGCAGTCCGGGAGAGCGAATACGAACGAGACCACCAACAGTCTGCCATCTACTATCAGCGTTAGCGAGGCCTACGATATGTACCAGAAGGGTGCATTTGTTCTGGATGTCCGCACGCAGGAGGAGTGGAACGAATTCCACGCGCCCAACACAACGTTCATCCCGCTGGACCAGCTGGCGTCTCGCTTGAACGAGGTGCCGCGTGATCGCCAGGTCGTGGTAGTTTGCCGCTCGGGCAACCGCAGCCAGCAGGGACGGGAAATCCTGCTCAATGCAGGCTTTGAGCAGGTAACCAGTATGACAGGCGGGTTGAACGAGTGGCGTGCCAGCGGCTACCCGGTCGAACCCTGAAACGAAACAAAAACGGCTCGTCATGCTTGATGAGCCGTTTTTTATTCTGCCACCACCCGGTTCCTTCCGGCTTCCTTGGCTTTATACATCATTCGATCTGCGCGCCGCAACACATCCTCAAAGGATTGATCTTGCGGGCCGACCTCTGTCACACCGATGCTGACTGTAGAACGGATCAGCTTTCCTTCCACAGACGTGGACGTTTGCTCCCATATTTTCTGGATGCGCTCCGCAACCATTTTTGCCTGCTCCAAACTCGTCTCTGGCAGCAGCAGCCCAAATTCCTCTCCGCCCAAGCGGCCAAACGTATCCTGCGCCCGCTTCTGTTCCAGGATCACCAACGATAAATTTCGGAGTACCTGATCGCCTGCATAGTGACCATAGGTATCGTTGATGTTTTTGAAGTGATCGGCATCGAGCACCAGCATGGATAGCTGGCGACGGTAACGGAGGAAGCGTAGGAACTCGCTTTCGGCAATGCTGAAAAATTGACGCCGCGTCAGACTTTTTGTCAGGGGGTCGATATTTGCCAGATAGGCCGCCATCTCCCTGGCATCTTTCTCCTTCATGTACGCCTTGAAAGACTTTCGACGATAAGACTGAATCTGCAACCCTGCTACTAGCCCCAGCGCATGACCGATCAATTGTGCACTCATCACTGTATTCCACGTAGAAGAGTCAACTCGAGAATACCCTGCGTACAGAACTCCTGCAGAAAAGCCCAAGGCAAGCGCAATGTTATAGATCATTCTGAAGGGTGAGAACACGTAAATGGCAAAGGGTACGATGGTGTCAAAAGCCGTGTTCAGAAAATTTACCGGGCGCGCAAAATTGAACCGCAGGAGGAAACAAACGGTAATCAACATCCACGTAAACACGAGACGGTCATACACTCGCACCTTATTCGTCTTTCGCATCGCAATGATGATCAACATAGAGATAAGGATGTACCCGCCACGATAAAGAACACGCCACAAGACCAGATCCGGTCTATATGGGTAGAGTAGCCCATCCAGGGGGAACATACTAAACACACCCACGATGGCAGTGGATATATAAAGAGTACTATAGGCAATGTCGTCATTTAGATAAAAAACACGATAGTCGCCTTCCATCTCCCCCAGATCGACAAGAAACCGACTCGAAATTCTCTTAAGCATTCCTGTGCCCACAATCCGACTTTAAATAATACTCCATATTTCTGATATTTATCGTTCATGTAACCTTTTTCTGTTTCAGTTGATATACAGTTTGTTGCACAGAAATTCCCTGCTCAAGATGATACAATTCCTGGCAGACCCGTCTTTGGAGGAAATATGGCTTCCCAGATCAGTGAACTTATCAGAATGCGCGACGTGGAGACCCTCTTTGAGCTTATGACGGAGGACGATGACTGGCTGACGCAGCTCGATGCCGCGGAAGGTCTCATCATCCTTGGCGATCGTCGCGGCTACGAGTTCCTGCTCAGCGCCATGATGAGCGAGGACGATGACATGCGCGCCGCCGCGCAGGAGATCTTTGATTCTCCCGAGCTGGCAAAGATGCGCAGCGACATCGAGGCCGAGCGCCAGCGCGAGCACCGTGCACGTATAGAATCTGCCAAAAGGCGACTACAAAGTGGTGGTAAGGTTTTTCGTTACAAAATGGTCTACCTCCCATCGGGTGCGTTGATGGGTGATGATCCACTTGGGAAAGGCTTCACTGTCCCAGCTCTCGAAGAGCACGGACTGGAGGGTTGGGAGGTGATCGAGATGCTTCCCAGCCGCAGAGCGCTACTGGTCGGCAGCATCGACGATCACTTCACGGGCGCGTATTTCCTGCTCAAGAAGGAATTTCTTCCGGGCGAAAGCGCTGATCTGGATATTGAGTGATTATCAGTAAGGAGTTCATATGTGCATGATCTGTGCTGCAATCCCTGCAACGGCCGCAGCGGGTGCAAAGCTCAATGCTGACCAATTAAAAAAGCCCGTAGAAGAGCGAAAGCCAATTTCAAAGGTCACAGGAGCCGTGATTGTTTTGCTGGTAGCCGCTTCGATTACATATCACACTGTAGTCTGGCAAAGCTAAACTGGAATTCGCGAGAAGCAGGGGCAGGGCACATATTGCCTTGACTCCTGCTTTTTTATACTGTAAAATTATTGAAAATGATTTTCAATATCAAAAAGAACGATTATGATTGCTGAAAACTGGCTCTCTCAATTACAGAAAAATGGATATCGTCTGACGGAGGCGCGCCGCGCAGTTGTGGAAACAGTTGCAGCCACCGACCATGCGCTCACCCCGATTGAGGTATTTGATATTGCCCGCCAGCAAAATCCTGCTCTTGGCTTGGTCACCGTATATCGTACACTCGAAAAATTGGAGGAGCTCCACCTCATCCAGCGCGTGCACCAGCCGCAGGGATGCCAGGCCTTTATTGCCGCAAGCCAGGCACACCAGCACCTCCTGCTTTGCCAGAATTGTGGACAGGTTAAGTTCTTCGAAGGGGACAATCTCGATGCTCTGATCCTTGCCATCTCGAAGAAGACCGGGTATCAGATCCGTGAGCACTGGCTGCAGTTGTTTGGACTCTGCCAGGCCTGTCAGTAAAATTTTAGGAATAGAGAAGATGTATCGTTTAAGCGCAATGATGATTGCGGTGGCGCTTGCATTGTCAGCATGCAGTGGACAACCTGCGGCTCGCGAAGCCTCAGCAACGGCTCCCGATATATTGACGACCTCCACCATCCTGGCAGATATCACGCGAAATGTCGCGGGAGACCGGCTCACCGTTGAATCGTTCTTGCCCACCGATGCAGACCCGCATTCCTACCAGCCTACCCCGCAGGACACGGCAAAGATCAGTGAAGCCAAACTACTTATCCTCAACGGCGCGGATTATGAACATTTCTTGCAAGCCCTGCTTAAAAACGCTGACGGGGAGACAGAACTGATCGAAGCCTCCACAGGACTGGATCTGCGCTCAAACCCGCAGCACGGCGTTGACCCACACCTGTGGCTCGATCCCAACAATGTGATCGTCTATGTGGAGAACATCCGTGAAGGGTTGACTCACTTTGATCCTGACGGGTCACAAGCCTATCAATCCAATGCAGATGCTTATGTTGGCCAGCTCCGGGAGCTCGATGCATGGATTCGTGATCAGGTTGCACAGATCCCGCCTGAGCGCCGGGTGCTGGTTACAAATCACGAAGCACTTGGATATTTTGCGGAGCGATATGGCTTTACAGTTGTTGGCACTATCGTGGAAAGTTTCAGCTCAGATGCTTCTCCATCTGCCCAGCAAATGGCCGGCCTGATCGATCAAATCAAGCGATCGGAAGCGCCTGCCATATTTCTGGATACGTCTGATAACCCGGCACTCGCGCAGCAGATCGCAGCAGAAACTGGTGTAAAAGTTGTTACGGATCTGCATCTCGAATCCCTGACCGATGGCGCGCCCGCCGGGACGTATATTGACCTGATGAGATCCAACGTGACAAAACTGGTGGAAGCTCTCAAATAGCTTGGTACGTAAGTAGAGTAAGCCCATGTATCCTCATACGCATCACGAACCTAACAAACCCATTCTCGACGTGCAGAATATCACGGTCCGTTATAACGGGCGCGTGGCGCTGGACGATATCACGTTTCACCTCCATGAAGGCGAGCGTATCGCCGTGGTGGGGCCGAACGGCGCGGGGAAGAGCACGTTGTTCAAGGTTGTGGCAGGTGTGCTGCAACCGAATACCGGCAAAGTGGATATATTTGGCTCACGACCGCGTGAACACATCTGCATCGCCTACATCCCGCAGCGCAGCCAGGTGGATTGGAACTTCCCGGTCAGCGTTGAGGATGTCGTGATGATGGGACGCTCCGCGAAGCTTGGACCATTGAACTGGCCGCACAAAAAAGATTGGGAATACGTTCATCACGCCCTGGAGACGGTCCAGTTATCCGACCTGGCGATGCGGCAGATTGGCCAGCTTTCGGGCGGGCAGCAACAGCGCATGTTCATCGCGCGCGCCCTCGCCCAGGAAGCCGAGCTGATGCTGATGGACGAGCCGCTCAGCGGGCTGGATACGCCCGCACAGGAAGGCTTGCTAAATCTTCTGGATACACTGCGGAATCAGAATGTCACCGTCATGGTGGCCACCCACGACCTCGACCAGGCCGCCCGTCACTTCGACCGGATCATGCTGCTCAACCACCGCATGATCGCCTTCGACGAACCGCAAAAGGTATTGCACACCGAGAACCTGCTTCAAGCCTACGGAGGTCGTTTGAAGGTAGATCCACTGGGAACCATGCTTGTAGATGATTGCTGTCCTCCAGAGTGATTTACGAATTACGATCAGCGATTTACGATTAGTGACACTGAAGCCTTTCCAATAATTATTTGAAAGCACAAAGGAGAAAACATGGATGAAAAGACTTTCAAATTAAGGACGAAGAAACTGGCAGTGACAATTATTAAGGAGGTTGAAAAGTTACCGCGTTCCCTTGCCTCTGATGTGATCGGGAAGCAGCTCATTCGCTCAGGAACATCGATTGGAGCAAACTACCGGTCAGCGTGCCGTGCAAAGTCAACAGCCGATATGATTAACAAAATGAAAGTTGTTGAAGAGGAAAGCGATGAAACCCAATATTGGCTGGAACTCCTGGTCGAAACCGGACTGGTTCCGCAAAATCAAATTGCAGGTATTTACAAAGAGACTGATGAAATTCTTTCCGTGACGGTTGCATCGATTAAGACCCTCCGCAATCGCAAATTTTAAGTCGTAAATCCAAAATCGTAAATCGAATGTCATTTTTCATCGAACCCCTCCAATACGAATTCATGCAGCGCGGCATGATCGCCGCGATCCTCGTTGGTATTGTCTGCGCGGTGGTGGGCACCTATGTGGTTCTGCGCGGCATGGCATTTTTCGGCGACGCTTTGGCTCATACTATCCTCCCGGGCATTGCACTTGGATATCTCATCACCGGTGGGGCGCGCGAGCAGCTCTTCTGGTGGGCGCTGGGAACTGCTGTGGTTGCCGCACTCGGGATTGGCGCGATCAGCAAAAACTCTGAGATCAAAGAAGATACCGCGATCGGCATTATCTTTGCCGGGATGTTCGCGCTGGGGATCGCCCTGATCTCCACGGTGCGCAGCTACGCCGTGGACTTGAGTCACTTCCTTTTCGGGGATGTGCTCAGCGTCTCGCCCCAAAGCCTGTGGCTGATCCTGATCTTCGGCGGACTCGTCCTCCTAGCCATTTTCGCTTTCTACAAAGAGTTCCTGACCTTATCGTTTGACCCGATCCTGGCGGCCACTCTGCGTCTGCCGGTTGGCTTGCTTAACAACATTTTGCTTGCCCTCATCGCTGTGACCGTGGCAGTCTCGCTGCAAACAGTCGGCGTGGCGTTGATGGTTGCCATGCTTGTCACCCCCGCCGCGACTGCCTATCTGCTCACCCAGCGCCTGCCGCGCATGATGGGGCTTGCCGCTATCTTTGCTTCCCTCTCAGGAATCATTGGGCTGTATCTTTCGTATTACCTGAGCATCGCCTCCGGGGCAGCGATTGTACTCACGGCAACGTTTTTCTTTCTGATCGCGTTTCTTTGGAAGAGGGTAAAAGGCATATGAAGCGAGAGTAGTCATTTGTACCTTTGTGCTCCTTCATGGTTAAAAATTATTGAAACGAAGAAGCAATACATCTGCTTGACCTGGAACGCATGTTCTACTATAATTTTCGCATGGCTGATCCGCGCAAGAAAAAATCTTCACGGAAGGGCCCACAGCAGACAAACCGATACTTTCACGTCCTGGTTTCCCCTCTAAAACTTGTCAATCGAAGAAACCCAGCTGCCCAGGAGAATAACACCTCAAACGCGAAACATTCTCTGACTGGTGGCCGCCGATCAACAGATAAAGATGCTTTTGAGCTGTATGACCGCTGGCTATCCCTCTCTTCGCGGGAGAGACAGGTCACCTATTTCACTTGTATGGGATACAAAAATGAGCAGATCGCCTTCCAGATGGGCGTTTCCGTGGGGACAGTTAAATCTTATCTCCAGCATGTGTTTTTCAAAATTGGTGTGCGGAGCAAAACTGAGCTGCGCCTGAAATTCTATAATTTCGATTTCGAGCGCAATCCCCCCTATTAGCAGGTCAATCCTTTATTTCTTTCCAACATTTGCTGCTACCGTATGGCTACCTCCCAATGGATGCTTTCCGAGGGGGGTTTTTCTTTTTATGAATACAGACTATTCTAGGGAAATGAATAACACCATAAAGCTCGCCATTGATAGCACAGAGAAACGCGGTCTCGCGTTGATCCTGACTCAGGACCGCGCCCGCCAGAGCAAGATCGACCTAATCGCCAGCCTGATCTTGAACGGCCCGTTGTTTGTGGTCTCCGGGGATGAGTGGCTTCCTGCCTTTACCCTGCCGCGCATCATTCGAGAGCATACAATCGCAGTCAGAGAAACCATGAACCGCCTGTGCACGGTCCGGGCATCCACCTGCTACCGGCTGTTTGATTCGTTGGCAAATATCCCCTCTAAAGGTGAGCCCATCCTAGTGACGGATTTCCTGCACACATTTTACGATAGCGATATCCCTTTACGAACCCGGCTCCTCCGCCTCCGAGAGTGCTGCCGTGAACTCAAGCGACTGGCTTTCTACCGACCGGTTATCCTAATGACCCAGGAGAGGGAAGGCGAGGATTACGAAAAGTTTATCCCTGCCCTTTTCCCGATTACAGATAAGGTGCTTACGCTTGCGCCCGAACCAAATCCCATTAAACAACATGCACTTTTTTAGCGCCCATGGGCCGCACTCTTCCCTCCACGACACAACTCGCCTTCGACCTGATTGCAGAACTGAAGCCGTTCTACGAGACGCTCCGCCGCAGCGACCAGCTGATTCTCGATCAATTCTTCGAGACTGCCCTACAGCATCGCGCCGCCCTCAGCAATGCGGCAAACCTGCTGCCGATGGAAGTGATGCCATTCGTGATTCTCTTGGAAGAGCACAAGAAAAATCATCGCATTGTCCAGGAGATCTTTGTTGCCATTGAAGACATAGAGAACAAGCTCAAGTCGTTATTGCCTTCCACAGATAGCCAGGTATGAAGGAATTTACCGGCTGGCTATTCGATCTGTATGCCCGTAGGGATGGCATCGTTTTGTGGCTGGTGGGGGAAGATCAAAAGCCGCACTCATTTACGCAGCCTTTTGAACTTACATTTTATGTAGCGGGGCCCTTTCATCGTCTGCGGCAGTTATGGAAGTTCCTATGCGAGAGACCGGTCCGGCTCGAGCGCACCCAGCGGATGGATTTGCATGAGGGAGCGAAAGATGTTTTGGAAGTCAGAGTACTCCATCCACTGCATTTTGACGAACTATTCAAGGAAGTCTACCAATATTTCCCCGATTTGCTTTACTACGACACCGACCTCCCACTCATCCTGCGATATGCTGCGAAACACAGCGTCTTCCCGCTTGGGCGCTGCAAAATAGAAGCAAAGAAGGGATGGAAAATATCACACATCGCGCCACTGGACACCCCCTGGGAGCTTGACCCCAGGCTACCTGATCTACGAGTTTTAGAAATCAAGCCAGATGTCAATCCTTCTCACGCTATACCAAAATATTTATTTATTCATTTCGATCGCTTCAAATATTGTGTACCCGTAGATCATGCCCGCAAGCTGCTTTTCTGTTTGAATGCCGCTTTGATGCAATACAATCCCGATGTCATCCTCACAAGCTATGGAGATAGCTGGTTGTTTTCTTACCTCGAAAAAATATCGAAGGAGACAGGAATCCCATTCAACCCCAACCGTGACCCGGCCCAGTCTGTTCGCCGGAAACAGGAAATCAGTTTCGTCAATTATGGCCAGGCGCACTACCGCAGTGAGCAGGTGCATCTCTTCGGCCGCTGGCATATTGACGACCGGAACTGTATGACGTTTGGAGATTACGGGCTAATGGGCGCCATCGAGCAGGCCCGCGTCACAGGCCTGCCCGTACAGGAGATCGCCCGGCGCTCTCCCGGCGCGGGCATCGCAGCCATGCAAAACTTGACCGCCTTACAGCGCGGCATTTTGGTGCCATACCAGCAGCAAAAAGGGGAGGTGCCTAAAACGTACAATCAGTTGGTAACTTCTGACCGCGGCGGGACGGTCTTTGAGCCCTTACCAGGTGTCTTTCCTCATGTAGCTATTATTGACTTTACGTCCATGTATCCCTCCATCATTGTTCAATACAACATTTCTCCTGAAACAGTTGGTGTGGAGGAGGAAGATGCCTTTACCATCCCTGAAATGGGGATCAAGATCAGCTCACGTGAAGGGCTTGTCCCTGCAGCACTACAACTCATGGTGAAAAAACGCGTAAGCATCAAACAGGCTTTGAAAAAGATGGATAAAGAGGATGAGCGCTATGTGCGCTATAAAGCATATTCAAACGCTCTCAAGTGGTTATGTGTGGTGGCCTACGGCCGCCTGGGGTTTGCCAACTCCACCTTTGGCAGGATCAATTCACATGAGGTTGTGTCATTCGTTGGGAGAAAGGTGCTGCTCAAGGCCAAAGAGATCGCTGAAGACCATGGCTTTACGATCATCCATGCTTATGTAGATAGTCTTTTTATTTGCAAGCCGGATGCCACAAAAGAGGAGGATTTTCAATTCCTGTTGGATGAGATTGAAGAAGAAACAAATTTACCGATTGAGGTGGAACGGGTCTACTCATGGATGGCGTTTGTCTCCTCCAGACAGAATCCCCGCCTTACGGTTGCCAACAGGTTCTTCGGCCTACAAGCAGACGGTGAATATAAGATACGCGGGCTGGCGCTGCGCCGGGACGATACACCGTTTTTTGTTGCGAATGCCCAATACCAAATCCTTCAAATCCTGGCTCAGGAAAAAGATCCGGGTCAGCTTACGAGGTTATTTCCTGAGATATTGACTATTTTGCACAGAAAGCTTTCTACCTTGAACAATCGAACGATTCCCATGGAAGACTTGGTAGTAACGCAAAAACTCAGTCGTGAGCTTCATGAATATGAAATCCCGTCCCCGGTAGCGCGTGCAGCATTTCAATTGCAGGCAACGGGGAAAAACATTCAGAGAGGACAAAAGGTTCACTTTCTTTACACAAAAACAAAGCAAGGCGCCCATGCCTGGGACTTGCCTGAACCATTCGACCCGGGGTTGATTGATATGGCGAAATACAAAGAGCTTCTTTTCCGTGCTGTCTATGAAGTGCTACAGCCGCTGGGAGTGACAGAAACTATTTTGAGAAACTGGCTGTTTAGCGAGGCTAGTTACTTGCTTCCGCCAGGCTTGCTGCACAGCAAACTTGAGATGCCACTGTTCGCGAATGTAAAAAGGGTAAGGGTAAGTTAATTTTCAAGATCATACAAATATAGAAACACCGAGGTTCCAGGCACGCGGAATTCACGCCGCTTGTCCCCTGTTTGGTCCAAATATTCCAAAACAAACTCTCTTTCGTTGAAGTTTTCCTTCTCATACACGTGTGAGAACAGTATCCATACACGCGGCCGTTCCTGAAATTGCTCAAGTCGCATGAGGATATTCTCTGGAGCCTTGTAATCCTCACGCCGCCCAAATTCATATTGGATACCTTCCAATCCATAGAACGATGCATAATAACGAAACGCGGGCAGCGCGCCGTGAGATACATACAGTGCATCGCCACCCTTCCACGACTCCCGTAGATGCTCCATGGTAGGACGAATGTGTTCGAAGTATTTCGGTTCCAAGAAGGATTGGAATGATGTAACAAGAGGTCCATAAAGGAGATAGCCAGCCAACAGCAGGACAGATAAAGTGCCTCGCAACGTATACCTTTCTAAGCCGCGTTGGAGAGCTTCTGTCGTCTTTCCAAGCAGAGCCAGGCCGATTGGGACAAGGAACAAGGCCATGCGGTCGAAGACGGGATATAGCTGCAACCCGGAGGCGATCAATGTGACGAGTAAGATGCAGGCGAAGATCACTGCATATTCCCGGTTCCGGAGGAGCAAGACCACCCAGCCAACCAGCATCAGGGCGAAAACAAAGAGCGTCGCATAGGGCATCCCAAACTGCAGGCGGATAGTGTTATCTATGGCTCGCAGGAACCAGCCCGGGTCACTCCAGGGAGGTAGCGGCAGGAAAGCACCCTCCCAGTATTCCCGCATATAGGCGTTCTGGCTCAGGTCTTTAAGGATCAATAAATAGAGAAAGCCAATATTGAGGATCCAGAGCATGCCCATCCCCATGATCCAGCGCAGGTTTAAATAGTCACGTCGCTTAAGAGCGGTGATCATCAAAGCCAGCCCAATCCCGGCCAGCACGAATAAGGCCGGGTGAGAAAGCCATAACGCGATCAAGCCTGCCGCTATCAGCCAGGCAAAGTCCTTTTTTTGAGGAGCAGGCCTGAACACTGGCGCGGCGATCCAGAGGAGGAAGATCGTTACAGCCACATCAACAATATATTGCTTGACTTCAGAAGAATAATAGACCAGCCGCGGGTTGAACGCAAACAGTGCCAGAGCAGTTAACAAACCGGCTGTATGAGTGACCCGCCTGAGTAAAAAATAAAACAAAAACAAAGAAATTAATCCGGCCAGCAAGGGGAAGAGACGTAATGCAAACTCATTCATCCCCAGAACAGAATTGAAGATCTTTTCCACCAGCAAAAAACCGACCGGCGCGCCCTGGTCGTAATCCAGCGGCTGGAACATGCCTGTGAAACCGCGCTCCACAATGTTCAGGGCGAGCATTGCTTCATCCACCCAGAGTGAGCGACCAGTGAAGTATTGACGCAGACGCAATACGGCTCCCAGCAGGAGCAGGACAGAAACCCCGGCTGTTTCCCACGAAATGGATGTTTTTAATTTACTGGCTGGTATGGCTGGGATCATCTTGTGGTCACCAATATATCACTATTTTGTAAGTCAATAATAGTTGTGGAATCCATCCAAGAGGCGTAAAATACCTAGGCTGCTCGCGCAGGCGCGACGGCAAGGATACATGATGTTTCTTACGAATGAGAGCGATTTAGGTTCTACTGAGAGTCAGCCGCCAAGTACCCGGCGGGCGCCTGGCGCAATACGCGTTGCAAGATCAAACCCATGACATCACGAAGGAGCTGAGCACGACTCCTGCGTGATGATTTCACGCTAGGAGGCAGCAATGCTCACCATCTACAAAACGACAGAGCAGGGTCTCGAACAGTTGGATTCCATGGCCAATGGAGCCTGGATCAAAGCCATTGACCCGACTCCTGAAGAAATTCAAAAACTTGTGGACTGGGGGATTGATACCGATTATATTAATTATTCGCTCGACCTTGATGAAATGCCGCGCATAGAACGGGATGAAGACTACACCTTCATCCTACTTCGTATTCCTCACAGCCAGCCCGACAGCGATATTCCCTTTATCACGATTCCGCTGGGGATTATGATCAAGAACAACGTTATCGTCACCATCTGCCGCTATGACAAGGAAATGTTCAGAATCCTGGCGAACGGGAAATATCGCTTGCTCAAAACCGCCAAGCGCTATCGCTTCACGTTGTATATCTTTCTGGAGACCGCCACACGGTACCTGAGCCATCTGCGCGAGATCAACCGCATGACAGAAGCGATTGAAGATCAACTACAGCGATCCACACGCAATCGCGAAGTGTTAGAACTTCTCAAGTATCAAAAAAGCCTGACCTACTTCGCCACTGCGCTGCGTTCCAACGAAGTGATGATGGAACGCGTCCAGCGCACGCAGATTTTCAACTATTATGAGGAAGACCAGGATCTTCTGGAGGATGTGCTCACCGAAAATCAGCAAGCCATCCAGATGACCAACATCAACACAGAAATCCTCTCGAGCATGATGGATGCCTTCGCCTCGATCATCTCCAACAACCTCAACAGTGTGATGAAGGCGCTCGCCGCGCTTACGATCATCCTGAACCTACCTACCATCATCGCAGGGTTCTATGGCATGAACGTGACGTATTTGCCAGGAGCAGCTCATCCCTTTGCATTCCTGATCCTGATTGGCGCCGCCGTTGCTCTCACCGCCGTTGTTACATTTATTTTCTACAAGCGCGATTGGTTCTAAGTTGCATGTCGTTGCACCATGGCCATGGGGAAGTCATCTCCTGTGATCCGGGGTTCGTCCGACTCACAGGAGAAGTTTATGCATTGATCGCGTAACGATATCATCAGTGTTCCGGCTCACGCGGTACAATCAGAAGAGGAAATCTCACCATGTCCCAACGGATAGGTTTTTTTGATATTGCAAGAGGCATTGGCATTTTGCTCGTGGTCCTTGGGCATAATGATTTTGGGGCCTTTTCGCCATTCTTCCATCAGCTCATTTACTCATTCCATGTTCCATTATTTTTTTTCCTGTCAGGATACTTCATCAATACATCTATACCCTTCATCGATTATTTCAAAAAACGTTTCCATTCGATTCTAAAGCCCTACCTGTTCACTATCCTTCTCATTTATTTTGTCTCGGTTTCATTCGAGAAAATGGGCTTTCAAACCGCTATTGTGCGCATCGTCAAATCGCTTTACGGGAGTGTGACTTATATTAGCTGGGACCAGCTATGGTTCCTGCCCAATCTGTTTGTGGTCGGCCTGTATGCTTTTGCTTTTATCAGGCTGGTCGGCAGGCTGCACAACCGCTGGATACGATGGAGCATCCTGATTGGAACACTCGCAATTTCATTTCCAGTCATGCATGCTTTTTTTCCATTTTCGATTTCCTTGTTGGGCAAAGAATATGAGTTGTTTGGTTTGCCGTTCAGCCTTGATCTGATATTTTTAAGCGGGTTCTTTTTCCTCCTGGGAAATGAAACCAGGCAAGTTGTTTCCGAGCGAGCATTCGACAATATCTTCCTTCTAATCGGCACGGGCAGCGGGTTACTTGCCCTTAATTATCTTTTCCCATACACAACGGATATCGCCATCCGTGTCTATGAATCGTTTCTTGTCAATACAGCCGAGGCGATCCTCGGCATCCTGTTTGTCATTGCTCTGTCGCGCCAGATCGAATTACGTTCGCATGGTCTCACTTCGTTGTTTAAGTATGTAGGGAACATTTCTCTGATCATCCTGCTGTTCCATGTTCCTATCCAGGAGTTTTGGGGAGAAAAGATCCGGGCGACAACCAATAATTTTCCGCTATCTATCTGGGTCGGCTTTATCATGGGCGTGTTGGGACCAATACTGATTTATGAAATGTTCATCCGGTTCAATCCTGTCGCATCCTACTGGTTCGGCAGAAAAGCGGAATCCGCTGAACGAAAAGAACTGCCTGCACCAGAAGAGCGCGCCGTGAACAATCCTGCAAACGCTCCTGTCATGGAAATCAAAGAATAAAAATGGCAAAACCGGTCATCTTCACGATCGATGATGATGCTTCTGTTTTGAACACAGTGGCCCGTGACTTGCGTGCTCGTTACGGTCAGCAATACCGCATTCTGCCGATCGACTCGGGTCAAACCGCACTGGAGTATTTGCAGAGGCTGCAGCAGCGCAGTGAGACGGTTGCACTCTTCCTGGTGGACCAGCGCATGCCTGAGATGAGCGGAGTGGAATTTCTCGAACAAGCCATCCTGGCCTACCCGCAAGCCAAGCGAGTGCTGCTCACCGCCTATGCGGATACACAGGCGGCTATCGCTTCCATCAATGACGTGGGGCTGGATTACTACCTGATGAAACCCTGGCACCCGCCGGAGGAACGACTGTATCCCATAATGGATGAATTGTTGGAAGACTGGAAGATCCACGTTCGCCTGCCCTATGAAGGGATACGTGTGGCGGGCACACTGTGGTCGCTGCCAAGTCACCAGGTGAAGGATTTTCTGACCCGGCACCAGATCCCCTATCAATGGCTGGATATCGAAAAAGATTCGAATGCGCGTCAACTGGTGGAGGGAGTATCCACGGAGGTCACCAAACTTCCCGTCGTATTTTTCCCAAATGGAGAAACACTAATCCAGCCGGACCTGAGGGAGTTAGCCGAAAAGGTCGGGCTGCAAACGCGCGCCGCGCTTCCGTTTTATGACATTGTCGTGGTGGGGAGTGGACCCGCGGGCCTGGCTTCTGCAGTGTATGCCGGGTCGGAGGGCTATCGTTGTCTGGTGATCGAGCGAGCCGCGCCGGGTGGGCAGGCTGGCAGCAGCCCGAAGATCGAAAATTACCTGGGTTTCCCAACCGGCATCTCAGGCGATGACCTCACCCGCCGGGCTGTTTCGCAGGCAAAACGCTTCGGCGTGGAGATCCTCTCGGCGCAGGAAGCAAAACGGGTTTTCGTCAGAGACGCGTACCGCATCGTCCAATTGTCCGATGGGGCGGAGATCTCCTGTCACGCTCTACTGGTGGCCACTGGCGCGTCCTTCCACACGCTCAGAATGCCGGGCGCGGCAGAGCTCACGGGCGCGGGGGTTTACTATGGCGCGGCGTATACCGAAGCGATGAATTACAAAGATCAGGATGTTTTCGTCGCGGGCGGCGCGAATTCGGCCGCGCAGGGCGCGATCTACCTGAGCCAGTTTGCACGCCAGGTGCGGATGCTGATTCGCGGTCCATACCTGACAGCTTCAAAATATCTCGTCGATGCGCTGGAGCAGAATCCTAAGATCGAGCTGCTATGCAACACCGATCTCATAGAAGTCAGAGGAAAGAATACCCTCGAACAGATCATCGTCAAGAATACAGTGACAGATGAGCAGCAAATCTTTGACGCCTCAGCAATGTTCGTGTTCATCGGTGTGCGGCCGCAGAGCCAGCTGGTGGCAGATCTGGTGAAGCGCGACGAAAAAGGATACATCTTCACAGGCGCCGATCTCATCGTGGATAAAGAACCGCCTCAAGGTTGGACCCTGGAACGGGATCCGTTTCTGTTGGAGACCAGCATCCCCGGCATTTTCGCGGCAGGCGATGTGCGCTTCGGCACGAATCACCGTGTCGCCTCAGCTGTTGGCGAAGGCGCGATCGCGTTCGCGTTGATGAAGGAATACTTAAAATCCTTATGACACCCTGTTGATCGAGTAGCCCGAGTGTTTTTGAGGGCGTATCGAGACCAACACTTATGTGTAAACAAAGGGTATCTTGAAAACATGGTGGTTTCGACACCTGCATGGTTTGCTAAGTAAACCACGTGCGGTGCCAGGGTACATCCCGCCACGAATTCGCGGGACTATTCAACCACCGGTGAATGATTAATGAACATCCAGGATTTACGCAAATCTCCCTTTTTTGAAGGCCTCTCTGATGCAGAGCTGAAACAGCTCATGGCGATGGCCGAGCCTGTTTCGCTGCGTGCGGGCGAGGTGCTCATCAGGCAGGGCGAGCCGGGTGATTCGGCGTATGTGATTATGAAAGGTGATTTTGAAGTCCAAAAACAATCGGGACAATCGCTGATCAAAATTGACGTGCGGAACCCAGGCGACGTAGTGGGAGAAATGGCGTTGCTCTCACGCGCGCCGCGCAATGCATCCATCATTGCCAAAACAGATGCGGAAACATTGCGCATTCCGCAGGAGGCCTTTGAAAAGTTATTACTATCCAGCACTACAGCGGCGATGGCCATTCTGCACTGGGTGATGGCGCGTTTGACTCAGAATGAGTCCTTATTACACCAACAGGAAAAAATGGCCGCGCTCGGCACCATGAGCGCGGGACTGGCACATGAACTGAACAACCCCGCCGCGGCAGCACAGAGAAGTGCGGCGCAGTTGAGAGATAGCCAGTCCAGGTGGCTCACGCTGACACATCAGATCGAAAGCGCCGCGTTCCAGCAGGGCCAAACCGAGTGGTTGAACGACTTTATACAGGAAGCAACTCGTCGTTTTGGTTCCCCTTTAAGATTAGACGCACTGGAAAAGATCGATCGAGCAGACCAGCTGCAGGCATGGCTGGAGGAGAATGGGGTCGGTTCGGCATGGGAGCTTGCCCCTGCCATGGTCACGTTCGGCTGGGAGGTCGAGTCGCTTGAAAACCTCAAGAACGATCTGTCCCCATCATTGTTCGGTCTTTCGATTCAGTGGCTTGGTATATGTTGCTTGATGATGGCGTTGCTATTGGAGGTCATTCAGACAACAGACCGCATTTCACAGATCGTGCGCGCCGTGAAGTCCTACACGTATCTCGACCAGGCCCCGTTGCTAGAAGTGGATGTGCACGAAGGGTTGGAGAATACGCTCTTAATGATGCAGCACAAATTAAAAAAAGGCATCACGATCAGGCGGGAATATGCACCAAACCTGCCGCGTATCGAAGCCTATGGTGGCGAGCTCAACCAGGTGTGGACGAACATTATCGACAACGCAGCCGATGCCATGGATGGCCAGGGTGAGATAAAAATAAGGACGTACGAAGAGGAACAGTCTGTGAACGTTGAGATCATCGATAACGGCCCCGGCATCCCAGAGGACATCCAGTCCCGTATTTTTGAGCCGTTCTTTACTACGAAGGCACCAGGACAGGGGACCGGGCTGGGCTTGCACATTTCTCATGACATTGTTGCCAATCGCCATCACGGACAGCTGGCAGTGGAATCGAGACCCGGTGAAACCAAGTTTAGAGTGATCTTGCCAAGGAGAATCAAAGGAGTGAGCGAACATGAATGACGATCAAATGATGAAGGATATTCTTTTATCTGCAAAGACTATTGCCAGCGTGGGGCTTTCCTCGAACCAGGAGAAAGAAAGTTACTGGATTGCATCTTATCTGAAAGAACAGGGGTACCATGTGATCCCGGTCAACCCGACCGCGGAGGAAATCCTTGGTGAGAAGGTCTACCCGGATCTGGAATCCGTTTCGGAAAAGATCGACGTGGTGCAGGTATTCCGCCGCTCGGAGGATGTGCCTCCCGTTGTCGATTCAGCGATCAAAGCGGGCGCGAAGGTGGTGTGGATGCAGGAGGGGATTGTCAACGAAGAGGCTGCACAGAAGGCACGGGAGGCAGGTTTGCAGGTGGTGATGGATGCATGCATGCGAATGACGCATCGCAGGCTGATCGGTCCCAGGCTCATGAGCCTGTAGCGATGTTTAGACGGACATCCAGTAGACAGCCATCAGGATAGTGAAATCGGCTGCCATATGACCCAGGGCGGGCGCGAGCAGTCCTCCATCGATGCGGGCAAGCTGGCGCCAGAACCAGCCCGCCAGCACCAACACGATCAAGCTATAGACAATTAAAGCGGGCTGCACGCTGCGCCACAGGATCAAGGCGTGAAAACCCGCATATAAAAAATCGGAGGCGTATAAGCCCATGGTAGGGCTTCCGAGGTAACCGCGCCAGAAGTATTCCTCGACCAATGGATTGACCAGGACAAAGTAAGTCAGGAAGATCGGCCAGGTTGAAGTTGTCAGTCCGAGCGATCTAACGTGCGCAGACAGGTCGCCTCTTATCCCGAACACGTGAACAAGGAAATACAGCGAAATCCCGCTGCTCCCACACAGCAGAATGCTCAGGAGCACCCAACGAACATTATGAGTTCTGAAAAGAATTTTGACAGGGACGGTTGATCGAGCGAGGAGCAGGGAGAGAACAATTGCAGCGTGAAACGTCAGTAGCGCCAGCAAGGCGTGCTCGATCCAGAATAATCCAATCCCCACTGCCAGATACGGCAGCACCGGGGTAAGCCATTTCATGAGATTTGTGTACGGATAATATTCCTCGCGCCTGCTTCTTTCAGCGCCAGCGAAACCTTTTCTGCAATTTCTGCATTGACCAGCGCGATCATATTTCCGCCGCGCCCGCCGCCGCTCATTTTTGCCCCGAGAGCCCCCGCATTGCACGCAGCTTCTACCAGCCGGTCCAATTCGGGTGAAGAGACGGTCAGCTTTTGCAGCAGCTCATGGTTTTCATTCATCAGCTCGCCCAGCAGCTCCCATTTGCCTGATTCAATGGCGCGGCGTGCGGTGAACGCGACCTCACCGATCTTGTCGAAGACCGTCTCCCAGCGCGATCTATCGTTCAGCCACAGTCGTCGTACATCGCCAACAGACTCCTTCGTCGGCGCGGAAATTCCGGTATCTGCAATGAGGATTGTGAACGGCGCGCCGACTTTGAATGTTTCAATAAGCTCACCTTTCACGAAATACACCGGCCGGGCATACGTGACCACCGTGTTGTCGATGCCTGAGGGTGTGCCGTGATGAAGCTTTTCAATCTCATAGGCAAAGGCGTTTATCTCTTCGTCGGTCATAGAATAACTCAGATGAGAAGCCAGTGCGCGGGTTAGGGCGACGGTCACTGCTGCGCCGGAGCCGAGCCCGGAAGCAACAGGAATCGTTGATGTAATTCTTATTTCCAGATTTGGGAATGGGGATGCGCGCGAAAGAAAAAGAAAGTTATGAATAACGGAAGCAATCGGATGGTCGGAGGGCAGCGTATTCAGTTCTGCGTGAAGATTTACATCAGGAGCATCGATCCATATTCCGGGCAGCGCAGCATCTGATACATCCACATCGGCGTGGACCTGCATCACGGGCACAGCCAGGGCGGGGCGTCCGTATACAACGGCATGTTCGCCGAACAAAATGATCTTGCCAGGCGCGGAAGCTTGAGTCATGAATGCATTCGCAAGGCTTTCCTTACGAAAGATAGAAAATCGCAATCACCGTCAATCCCCACAGCAACACCGTAAACTGCAATGGACGGTCTTTGAGCGCGACTTCGTCAGGGGAGCCGGCTGCATGACCGATCTGGATCAATTGCAGATATCGGAAGATGCCATACACCACAAACGGGATCGTCAGCATCATAGCATGGTTTTCCGGGAGGTTGGGCGCGGAGAAGGTATAGAGAGAATACGCGACAATTGTCATCCCCGAAACAATGGTGATGTATTGATCGAGAAGTGGAATGGTATAGCCTTCGAACACTTTGCGGTGTGAGCTAGCTCCGTCAGCGAGCAGGTTCATTTCGGCGCGGCGTTTTCCTAAGCCGATGTAAAGCGAGAACAGGACCGTGATCATATACAGCCAGGGGGAAAAACGTTCCACGGTGATCAGTGCCACGCCGGCCGCCACACGCAAAACGAACCCGGAGGAAATAATCAAAACGTCCAGGATGGTCACGTGCTTCAGCCAGCGTGAATACAGCACATTAATCGCCAGGTATACGGTAAGGATCAGAGCAAATACAGGTGAAAGCAAGTACCCCAGCGAGATGGCAATGCCTGTCAGTAACAGACCGATCGTCAGAGCAACGTTTATCGGCAGTTTTCCAGAAGCGATTGGACGATATTTCTTCTCCGGATGATTGCGGTCGGCTTTTACATCGGCAATGTCATTGAACAGATAGACAGCGCTCGAGATCAGACAAAATAAAAAGAACCCCGCAGCCGTCCGTAAAAATGGCTCCAGCATAAACAATTGCTTGTCAAAGATCAGGCCAAAAAAGACGAAACCGTTTTTTGGCCACTGGCGCGGACGCATGGTTTTGATGAGAGCAGAGAGCATGAGTTAATGATAACAGAGGGAGAATAAATTAGTAATTAGTAAATGGTAATTCGTAATTGGTAGATGGAGAATTGGTTACAATACGCCTATGCCCAAAGTTCGTCTGGATGTATTGCTGGTGGAGCGTGGATTGGCGGAGTCGCGGGCCAAGGCACAGGCGCTGGTCATGGCCGGACAGGTGCGCGTGTCGGGTCAGGTCGCGCTCAAGCCTGCCACCGCGATCCCGTCCGACTCGGTTCTGACAGTGGATTCGGGCCCGCGCTTCGTCTCGCGCGGCGGCGAGAAGCTGGAGGCGGCGCTTCAGGCGTTTGAGGTGGATGTCACGGGGCTGGTCTGTGCAGACGTGGGCGCCTCGACCGGTGGCTTTACAGACTGTTTGTTGCAGCGCGGCGCAGCCAAAGTCTATGCGATCGATGTGGGCAAAGGCATTCTGCACTGGAAGCTGCGCAATGACCCGCGGGTCGTTGTGATGGAAGAGACCAACGCCCGGTATGTCGAGTCCCTGCCCGAGCAGGTATCCCTGGTGACTGTGGATGCGTCATTTATTTCGCTAAAGATTTTATTGCCAGTAGTAAAGAAATGGTTAGAACCTTCACAAGAGAAAGGGGGTAAGGGTGAAGGGGAGATCATCGCATTAATCAAGCCGCAATTCGAGGCCGGCAAAAAGGATGTTGCGCGCGGGGATGGGGTGATTCGTGACCCGGAGATCCACAGACAGGTGCTGCTGGATGTGCTCGGTTACGCCAGGCAAGATGGGTTTCAGATCCGCGGGTTGATCAAGAGTCCGCTGCTGGGGCCGAAGGGGAATGCAGAGTTTTTGGTTTGGCTGGGCAAGACAGAAATAGAGGTAGATATCGCTCAGCTGGTGGATCGAGTTCTTTAAGGGTGCTCTGCCAAAACCTTGGAGTTTTGTATCTCAATGATAAAACTCTCGTGCTCGGCAACATGCTTGCGTGTTTCCGCAAGAATATCGTCAATACTCATGTCCCTGCGAGCATCTTCCGCGGGGTGATAATGAACATAGACATGCCTGACGTTCGGAATTGATTCATAGATCAGCAATTCAACATTTGTGGCAATGCGATCGCCTTGCTTGACGGTCAACGAGCCATTAATGCCGATGGTCAGATTGACCACAAGGTGAGGCCCGAAGCGATGGGCCTGTACTTCTTCGAGCTGTTCAACATCACGTATATTCTTGATCAGGTTCGAGATCTGCTGTGCCAGTTCCTTACTTGGAACCGCGTCCATTAAGTCGACCGATGATTCGCGCAGGATGTAGACACCGGTACGGAGGATCAAAAGAGCGACAAGCGCGCCCGCCAACGGATCTCCCCATGGCAGTCCATTCTGGCTGAGGAAGATGCCCACGGATGCTGCCGAAGCAGAAAAAATATCATTACGATGATCATACGCCAGCGCATCCACAATGGGGTTATGCGTTTCTTTTCCAAGTTTGCGGACATACACAAAGAGGACAATTTTTATTACAACCGTCGACAGCGCCACCCACAGGGCGAAGGGATGAGAGCCCAGCGTGGTCAGCTTACCATCCATGAGATCCCACATCTTGTCCACCGCATCCCAGAAGACCGCAATGGCTGTCGCCACTACGAACGCGCCGACCACGAGAGAGGCGATGCTTTCCAGCTGGCGGTGCCCGTAGGGATGCTCTTCGTCAGCGGGTTTGTTCGCCAGCCGCATGAAGATGCTGGCGACAACATAATAAGCAACATCCGAGGTGGAATTGATCCCCTCGGCGAGGAGCGCGGGGCTGTGGGTGAGAATGCCAAACGTCGTCTTGGCTGCGGACAAAATAATATTGAGCCCCAGCCCCAGGTGGATTGCCCATAAGCTTTTGCGATCTCGCTCGTGTGTCATGAAATGATTGTATTGTTCCACGAGCCCAGCAACAATGGATAAATATCCTGATTCGGGAATGATAACAAAACGGTTAAGTGCTATCTTTGAAGAGCTGTTTGTAGCCACAAGGATTACTGAGTTCTCTGACAACAAATTCTCGGAATCTTTGTGGCTTGCTCTCATAACTATCTATTGGCTCCCTTCAAACGCCGCAGTCTGATTAAAGGCGCTCTGGTAAAATTTAGCCATGTCCCCCTCCTCCGAATCCGATTTCAATCTCCATCATCCACAGCCGCTGCTCATCGTCATCTCGGGACCCTCGGGCGCAGGCAAGGATACCGTGATGCAGCGCATGAAGGAACGCGGGCTGCCCTTTCACTTTGTGGTAACAGCCACGACGCGACCTCAGCGTGCCAATGAAGTACATGGCAAGGATTATCTATTTGTTTCTCATGAAGAGTTCGCCCGTATGATCGATGAAGATGAGTTGATCGAGCATGCCATCGTCTACGGCGATTACAAGGGCATCCCCAAGCAGCAGGTGCGCGAGGCCCTTGCCAGCGGCATGGACGTGGTGATGCGCATCGATGTGCAGGGCGCGGAGACTGTGCGCAAAATGGCGCATGAGGCTCTGATGATTTTCATCACCACCGAGAGCGAAGAAGATCTGGTACGCCGCCTTGAGACGCGCAAGACCGAGACTGCCGATTCGCTTGCCATTCGCATTGCCACCGCGCGCAAAGAGCTGAAGCGCGTGGAGGCTTTTGATTATCTGATCGTGAACCGCGAATTCCATCTGGATGAAACGGTGGACACCATCCGTGCCATCATCCAGGCGGAACATCATCGCGTGAGCCCGCGAAAGGTCGATTTGTGAGTAATTTTCCCTCTGTTCCTGATTCCCCGGAACCCGCGCCTGCTCCTCCACCCGCTGTCCGCGTGGAAATGCCTCGGTCGGCTCCTTATGTGACGTACGCTATCATCGGCATTACCGTCGTTTTCTATGTTCTACAAATGCTGAGCACGTTCACCTTTGGCAGAGACATACTGGTGCTGTATGGCGCGCGCATTAACGAAGCGATTTTAGCCGGGGAGTTGTGGCGGTTTCTCACGCCCGCACTCTTGCATGGCTCTCTGCCGCATATTGCATTCAATATGTATGCACTGCTCTCTTTCGGAACCAGCCTCGAGCGTCACTTCGGGCATGGACGATTTTTGTTGCTCTATATCCTTGCTGCATTTACCGGTAATGTGGCTTCCTTTTTGTATTCGCCGGGATATTCCGTGGGTGCTTCCACGGCGATTTTTGGCCTGCTCGGCGCAGAAGCGGTTTTCTTAATTCAGAACCGGAAAGCCTTTCCCGGGCAGTTCCGCAGCGCGATCGGAAATATCATCTTTATCGCGGCGATCAATTTGTTTATCATCGGGTCCTTGCCCGGCATCGACAACTGGGGGCACATCGGCGGCTTGATCGGCGGGCTGATGTTCACCAGCTTTGCAGGTCCCAAGTGGGAGGTGGAGGGAATCTATCCAGCTTATCACCTCGTGGATAAGCGTCCGTTCAGCTCAGTCATTGTCGGGGCGGCGACGGTGGTGTTGATCTTTGGAGGGTTGGCAATGTGGGGGATGGTCAGGTAAAAAGAGACTGGGGATTAGAGATGATTAGTAACTGGTAATTTGTAGAGGAATCGATCAGCCGCAAAGAATCTTTCAAGTCTTTGCGGCTTAGTCTTTTTTGTTTGTGTTATGGCTTGATCTCGAACAGCGCTCCGGCGCTGGTGCCCTGGACTTCGGGAAAGAAGGACTCCCAGGCGTGAGCGGGCAACACGCGGTACTCCCCTGCCTGCAAGGGGATGAGAGTGTATGTAAGCACATAGGTACCGGCGGGGAGATAGTCGGCGCTGAACAGAATGCCATCGTCGCGGATCTGCGGTTCGTTGAACAGCCACCAGCCCCAGCCCTCGGCAAAGGGATCACTGTCGTCGAACTCGATTTCGACCTCCGTTGAGTCAATTCCCTGCTGGCTGGTCTTCAGACTGCGGTTCAAGATTTCCATGCCGGCCGGGATGAAGTCTTCAACCATCACATACCGTGATTCACGGGGCAGCACGAGCGTCAGGCGCGCAGTGATCGGTGTATCGGCACCAAGCTCGAGGGTGGTCAGAGGCGGACAATTTTTGTCGCAGTCACTGTCCGTATAGATGCGGTCGATCCTCATCCCTGTATTGATTGGCTCCACATCCTCCACCGGGCGGCTGATATCCAATACCGCGCGATAGTATAGACGCCCCAGCCCTTCTTCCCGCTGAATAGTAAGCAGGTTCGGCAGCGTGGGCGATAGATAGGCGATGTCGACATGGGCCTTGACCGGTGCAAGGACCTGGTTACCGGACACATCGCCGCTAGCAAGCGGACCGCCGTTGAGCATTGCATGGAACGAAAAATCGGCATTGAGATCGCCAAAACCCACCATGGCTTCATTGAGCGCCATCATGGCCCAGGCGTTCTCATGACCCATGCTCCACAGGCCGCGCGCGTTGCGGTGCGCAGCAAGATAGCGTACCGCATTGAACACAACCTGGTTCGCTGAGTCAAGCTGTGCAAGCACGTACACGACGACCGAGGTTGTATAAATAGAGGAACCTGTGGTGAAGATATTCTCTTCCGGTGTTTCCCAGTGCGCGCCAGAGGCGGTCATGATGGCACTCGTCTCAAGATTCGAGATCAGGTCGCGCACGCGCTCATCGGCCGGATTGGCCTTGTTGATCGTGTAAGCGAGCAATGCCATGCTTGATGGACTGAGGCGATCGCGTACGTTGTAAAGATTGCCAAGCGTCGCTTGGTCGAACGTGTTGGCGTGCGCCAACACAAACTGAATGAATGCGGTCTCATCGAGTATTGCGCCGCTCGTATCGTTTGTGATCTCTGGCTTCAGATTGCTGAGATAGGTGCCCGCGCGCTGCAGTGCGCTTTCATCCACACCCATGCCGATCTCGTGCATGCGCAGCAAGCCAAAGAACACGTACGCAGAGATATACGGGTCCGACCCCTCTCCCGTCTCCCCTGAAGTGGGGGAGGCTTTATCCCACCAGCTCCAGCCGCCATCCTCGTTTTGCAGGCTGAGCAGCCTGCTAACACCAGTGGTGACATTGGCCATCACGCGCTCTGACAAAGCCGGGTCGCTGAGACCGGCCCCATTCAGCGCGCGGTAGACTTCGAGATTCGGCAGCAAATATGAAAGGGTTGCTTCCGCGTTCAAGGCGTAATCGGGGTATTCCACTGTGTTCAATGCAGACAGCATGCTGCCGGCCAGTGACGGGCTGAGCTCCACATCCAGGCCGCCTGCATCAGGTGCGAACGTGCGCGGCAGGGAAATGAGTTCCTGCCGGGTCGCATCACCGCGCAGCACGCCGCCAGTGACAAAGGCCTGCGGAGACGTATACTTCACGATCGGCAAACGGTCCCAGGCGGGACGAGTCTTGTCGTTCAGATTTGAGTCACTCTGCGCGACAACCGAAAAGACAAGGTCGGCGAACGGTTCCTCGTCCTGTTTGGCAGTGCCCCACCACTCCACGCGGACGCGACCCTGCGCCGGGACATCCACCGTCTGTTTTGCCGTGTCAGGGTCGTCAAGTTCGAAGCTTTCAGAAGCGAGATTAACATCCACGGTCAGATCGTTTTGTGTATTGTTGTTGACGATGGCAGCCATCAACACATGATCGCCCTGCACCAAAAATCTCGGTGTCACCGGACGGATGAGCAATGGCTTGGTTGTCACGATCTCTGTTTCGACTTGTCCTACCTTTGTGTCCACGGTCAATCCGCGCACATCGACATGCCAGGTGGTGAGCGAGTCAGGCAACGCCATGGTGACCTGCCCGCGCCCTTCCGAATTTGTGACGAGTGAAGGATTCCAGTATGCCGTATCCGGGAATTCCTCGCGTAGCACGGGGATATCGGCGCCGCCCCCGCCGCCTCCGCCGCCAGCCTCAGTAGCGTTGCGCCCGGTATATGCCGCGACAGAGATTCCTGTTTGAATTCCGAGCGGCTGCTCGCTGTAGAAAGCAGGCAAAATATCCTCTGCGTTCGGGTCGGCTAGCTTAAGCACTGCGAGATCAACTACCGAGAGGGAAAACTCTCCCTCCACCGGTTGGCCCTCGTTATCAGTGACCTGCACATCGAACGTCACCTCATCCCTCGGACCGGCCTGGGCCGGGTTCGAGGATACCTGCACATTCAGTGCCTCCGCATCCGGCGCGACAGGAATATTGACGAGACCATACCGGAAGTCATTGCCCTGGCCCAGCGCCGTCACACTCAAATACACATTTGGTGCATCTTCTTCTGTGAGCGGCAGGGAATATTCCTTGCCGCTTCCGGTTAACTGGATCACCTCTGCTTTGGAGACCAGTCCTCGCTCTACTGTAACAAGCGCGAGCGCATTCACGGGGAATGGATTGGGAATAAAGACGTTTGCCGTGTCACCTGCGTGGTAGGAGTCGCGGTCGGCGCTCAGCTCGAAGCGTTGATCGGGCAGGTCCGGCCAGGCCGCGCTCCCGGCGCCGCTGACCCAGAGCATCGTTTGTGTATGCGCGCCACCGCCTGATACATCAAGCATATACGTGCCGGCCGTGGGTGGGACAAATGAAAGCCGCGCTTTGCCATCAGGTCCCGTCACCAGATTACTGCTGCTCACCGGCGTGTAGACGGGTGTGTAGGTGGGGAAGCCATTCACATCCGTTTCCTTTTCCCAGCGGACCTGTTTGAACTCGGCGGTCAGCTCTTTCTCGCCAGAGGGGTTCTGCGCCCAATCCACGGTGTAGACTTCAAACCCGATGGGCGTATCGGCGCGACCCATCCATTGATCAGGACGCAGGCCGATGTAAAAATCAGCGGGGTGGACGCGCATTTCCGTCCGCGCGCTGACGGGCAATCCCGACTCATCTTCGGCTGTCACCTCCAGCGTCACGATCTGAGGCCGCTCTGCATCCGGGATGGCTGGCAGCTCAATCGATAGAGTCCCCTGCGGGGTCGTTTGCCCGGTTCCCTCGCCAACCAAATCCCCCAGGTAACTTGAATCAAATCCACCGCGGAATGGAAACACATTCATCCATGAAGTATCCACCAGCCCGGTCTCGTACTCTGGCAAATAGAAGAAATCTGGCCGGGCATACAATGCCCAGCGGACGTCCATGTCGCTGACGGGTGCGTCGAAGAAGTAACGCGCATCCACGTATGCTTCCGCCGTGTCGCCGAGCTGGATCTCAGCAGAGGATCTATCCACATTGAGATTGATCTCCGGCTTGCGGTATTCGGCAACCTGGAAAGACAAATAGAATCCCAGCTCCGCGTTCTCAAACGTGTAATAGCCGGGCATGGCATCGGACGGCAATTTGAAATCGCCGTTGAAGGTGCCATAAGGCGAAAGCTGCAACTCGAAATTTGACAGCGTGACCGCATTGCCATCCCGCAGTTGGAACGGGATGGTATTTATCATTGGCAGCTCATAACGGCCGTTAAATGCCTGGCGCGCCACGCCACGGAAATAGACCATCTGCCCGGGGCGGTAAATGGGGCGGTCTGTATACATATAGATTTTGGTGTGCGGAGGCTGTACCCCTTGTGAATAACCAAATTCCCAGGCGCTGATACCCCAGGACCAGGTATTGACCGCTAGCCCAAAGTTTTCATTGCCGGGCTCGCCGAGCATGGCATAGGCCTGCTCGCTATGTGCATCTACAGCACCCTTCCATATACCGTCCTCATCCGTTGTCCCGGAGCCGATCGGGTTCCCTGCTTGATCATAGATGGTGACTGGTGCGTTCGCAATCGGACTCTGCGAAGGCAGGTCCACTGCCCAGACAAGCGCCTCGGTAGCGCCGAGTTTGAACGTGAGGTTGACCTGGCTGGACACGACAAAATAAACATTTTTTGCTTCGATCTGCGGCGAAGATACCTGGACGTAATACAACCCCGGCAGGAGCTGGTTATTACTCTCCGTCAGGCCGATCTGCACATCCGTCAAACCGCCAGGTGGAAGATTGTACGTTTGAGAAAAACTGGCGGGATTTTCTGGGATATACGCCTGCTGGTTCTCATAGGAATCTTTCAAAGAGAAAAAAGTTGGTAAGGGCACAGGCGCAATGGTTACATTGGTGCTGGAGATATTTACGGCATTGGCATATAGCACCGGTTCATCGGGTCGCACAAAGGCCATGGACCATCCGTACATGGGTATGTTGAGGGAGGAGGGCAACGGGGGCGTGCGCATCTCAAACACAAACGAATCACCAAGCGATTGCCCCCAGCGATCTCTGATACGCGCCGACAATTCAATAACGTAATTCGTATCGGGAATGAAATTCCCATACAGGATAAAGCTCAGCCCGTCCTCGGCGACCTGCACATCCAAGTTCTCCACCTCTGGCGAGACGCTCACCAGGTTGTTGTAATTGGCTTTGGCGAGCGGAGACGTAAATGTGAATGTGGTCAGCCCGTATTCGGTCTTGGTATCGCTCACGGCAAAGTTATCAAACGTATTGAAGACCGCGCCATAATCCGCGCCGAGGATTAACCCGCCCTCCGATTGGGCTGTCGCGCCGAGATTCAGGATGTACCCCACATCTCGTCCCAGCAGGTCATCGGGATTGAACGTCAACTCTGTCTTCTCTCGATTCCAAGAGAACTTCCCGGGCAATGTTCCTTCTGTCCCGCTGAACACGAAACTGGATTCCACGCTCTCGGTATCCATGGGCTGGTTGAAGGTGAGCTTGATTTCGGCGTCAAGGGGGAGCAATTCCATGACAGAGGGCTCGAGCTGGACCACGCGCGGCTTCGAAGTCGTGAAGCTCCACGTGGACCCTACCGATCCATCCTGCGGCAAGCCGACGCCTGTCACCGTTTTCAGGTCCGGGTTCAAGCTGACGGTGTATTCCGTTCCCCCCGCCATGGCAGGCTCGGGATAGAAAATATACGTACTGGTGTTGATCCATTCCCCGCCGCCCCGGACCGGTGGCTGAATGCTGAAGGCAGGCGGCTGATCGGCCGAGTCCCCTCCCAGGGCAACAACCGGCTGATTGAAGGATACGGCAATCGCCGCGTCGACGTTCACATCCTCGGCATCTGGCTTGGGCAGGAGATTGGTGGCGCGTAAATAATCGGCAACCCGGTAAGAAAGCTCGATGGGTTCTGCGATCCCAAATCCATTTGCAGACTGCAGAGAACTGGCGATCGAGAATTCAAGGGTTGTGTCCGGTGAATAGGGCTGTGTTGGAGCAAAGACAAGTGTCGCCTCATCGTTCCAGGTGAACGTCCCCGCGGGCAGGCCGGTGAGGGCAGACTCTGCCGACGATTTGTTGACAGGCTGGTTGAAAAAAAACGTGATCGGCGATTGATGGCCGAGCACACTTCCAAGAGGCGGATTGGTTTCCACCAGCCCTGGCGGCAAAGACTGTTGAAAAGAGGTGGGTGTTGGAAGGGCGGGCGTGGCCGTACTAAACCCTGGGACAGGTACCGGTACCGGCAGGCCCGTGCACGAGGTGAGAACAAGCACAATGAGCAGGGAGGTATTCAGTGTACGAGTGATGCGGCGTTTCGTCATGGTTCCTCGATCGACAGGGGAGTCCTAAGTCTTTGCACAGAATTCCGGACATGCCCATCCCCGACCACCGCGGCGGGCACCGTTGACTCCGACAGATTCATTATACACGCGGCAAAATCAAAAAGGACACGGTGCTGACCGTGTCCCTTTGTCTACTCACCGATCGCGGCGTTCACCGCCTGCTCAATCTGGTCATACGAGGCAACCTGTCTTTCCGCACCCACCCGAACTCCGTTCACAAACACGGTTGGCGTGCCGGTTACGCCCATCTCCTGACCCAGCTCGAAATCTGCCTGGATCTCCTCTTCATATTTGTTGGCACTCAAGCAGGAATTGAAGGCATCCATATCCAGCCCGATGCTTTCCGCCATGGCCTGCAGACGGCGATCACTAAAGTTGCCCTGATTCTCACCGTTCCAGTTGGCATAAATGATGCTATGCATCTCCCAGAACTTGCCCTGCTCATTCGCGCACATAGATGCATTGGCAGCCTGGTCTGATTCTCCGCCATTGGTTGCACCATTCCCATCGAGGAAGGGATAATTATGGAACACATAACGCGCTTGCCCGTTGGCAACCAGGTTTTGGATCACAAGGGGTTCCGTGTTCTCTGTGAAACGCCAGCAGGCAGAACATTGAAAGTCTTCAAACACATCGATCACCACCGGTGCGTTGGGGTCGCCCAGGGTTAACCCATCGGCGTTTGGAAGGGAGGCCGGTGTCACCGTTACAATCTCACCGGCCGGCCGGATCTGCGGCCACACCACGGCAAAAACCAAAAGCGCCGCGACGAGTGTGATCACCCCGACGAGGGTCAGCCTCTGGCGCTGTTGTTGACGCTGCATCTTAATGCGGCGCTCTTCACGTTTGCTCATCTTTTCGCGACTCATGTAAACTTCCTTGTATATGGATTCAAGATGGATCCTCTCTACGGGTTACTCTACCGGGGCACCGATTTCACTTAACGCAGCCTCCAGCTCCTGCTGGAAGACATTGAAGGGCTGAGCGCCTTCAATCAGCTTGGTCTTTGTCTCACCGTTGACGGTGTAGGTAATCACAAAACCTGGCGTCCCGTTCACGCCTGCCTGCTGCCCGTCTTCGTAATCCTGCTGGACACGGTCTTCATATTTGCCGCTGTCGAAACAGCTATTGAACTGATCCATATCCAGGCCGGTTGTTTCCGCAATCGCTCTCAGGCGTTTGTCACTGAAAGAACCTACATCCTCGCCGAGTACATTCGCAAAGATATGAGCGTGCATATCCCAGAACTTGTCCTGATCTCCTGCACAGTAGGCAGCCATCGCCGCATCTTTGGACTCTGTCGTGGCAGGCGTCCCTTTGGCGCGGGCAATATTATCGCTGACGAAGTTACCCATCGACCGGTACACAAAACGGACCTTATCGGTATCGATATAGTATTGTCTCAGTAGCCGCTCGGTCTCCTGGTGGAAGCGTTCGCAGAAGGGGCATTGAAAATCGGAAAATTCCTCGATGGTAATCGGGGCGCCCGGATCGCCCATCGCATTGTCCTCCACCTTGTAATGCGTGCCCGGGTCAATGGAAACGACCTCTGCGACCGGCCGGAGCTGCGGCCAGACTACCGCAAAAACCAGGAAGGCCGCGCCCAGCGCGATCAATCCAAGAGTCAGCAGGCGATTGCGTTTCTCCTGTTGCTGTATGCGTGCGCGTCGTTCCTGACGCTTGCTCTTCTTTTCAGGACTCATAAAAACTCCTTGCTCTCCTTGATGTAGATGATTTTGATGCCACCGCTCAGGTATGGATGACTAAACTTGTAAAGCGAACTACAAGAATAGATCCTTTTTATCTTTACTTGTGTACGCGGTGCGTCCGTAGATTTTCCCATGCGCAAAAACTTTTGTCTAGGAAAAGGTTAGGCAGTTCTTAACAAATCAAAGGATGGAATATTCAGGCATCCCCATCTTCCCGGCTGATTCCCGTTTTCGCAACTCTATTTTACGGCAGTGATCTTGAATTCACATGCCTTTTGCCCCATGGCTTTACAGGAGGTCTCCTCCACATCGAATCTCTGTCCGGTAGCCCAGAAGAGGCTTTCGCGGATCACTCCCTGGGTCACGTAACAGATCGGGTGTGAGTCGCTCTGGCTTTCGGCGGTCGGAGAGACGTTGTCGATCAGAAGCAGGTCCAGGTCGAGGTGATGGACAGTGATATCTCCCGATTGCGTCCCCAGCGAACGCGCCAGCAGCTCCAGAATGGACTTGCGACTCGTTGTGAATGGCAATCGCTTGATGAATAACGCCTGAGCCTTGCCGATCAGCGCCGCGTCTTCCAAAAGGAGATTCCAGAGGCGCTGGCCCACACGCAAAAGGACGCCCCGCGCCCCGCGCCCGTAATACGTGCGCAGCGCTGCCTGCAATGCAGCATAGATCCTGGCAGACTTGGCCGGGTCCATTCTGAGGAACGATTCAGGCACAGACCATTCAGGAGGCAATTTCGAAAGTGAAAGCACGCTCTTGAATTGATCTGCCCCCAACTCGGCAGCAACGGCTTCCACAAAGCGAAGAAGAACACGACTGGAAAACCTGGTTTCGATCACGCGCGCGCCTCACCTACTTCGAACCGGCAATAGGGATCACCCTTGGCAAGACAATGTGTTTCGGTCACCTGGTGCTCCTTGCCTGTCGCCCATTGCACGGCTTCGGTAATCGAGCCAACATATAGATAACAGATCGGTGTCTCAGAGTCACGGCTGTGGCAGATCGCGCAGGTGGACTCAATATAAGCGAGCCGGTCGCCTGTTTCATCCACCCAGGCATTCACCTGAGGGTTGCTCTTTTTCAGCGCGTCTACCATGCCGTTCAAGATAAATTTGATGCGCTTCCTCTCAGGCAGCAGTTTGAGCGCAACCCCGGCCACACCCAGAAGCGCAGCCTGCTCCCTGACGCCATATTGGAAGGACGCCTTGCCGATGCGGCGCAGCATGCCTTTGCCAGCCCGTCCATAAAAGTCTTCGATGGCCTGGTTCAGCTTGGCATACTGCGAGGCCTGGATGGAGGGCTCAAGATCGTTTGGAGGAAAATTACCGATAAATCGTTCCAACCCGCTGGCGCGCAGCACAGCATTCAACCCGTTATCTCCCATCACTTCCTGAGCAGAGGTCAATGCCTGGCGCACAAGTGAGTTAATGATCACTGCATCTTCTCGAATGGTCATGCTTGCTCCTTTGGCATCAGTAAATTGGCAGGCACATCTGAGCAAGAGCCTTGCGAAGGTTTAATCAATACAGCACAGCTCATAACAAAAACCTTTGCAAGGCTTACGTTGCTGACACATCAAAAGTATACACGGGATATTGCTCGCCCGTTTTTATGAACCCCATGCGCTGGTACAGACTCAATGAAACTTTGTTATCACTCTGTGTATTGACCGAGAGCCTTGGAATGCCTGTATAGGTAAGATAGCCGAACAGGTCGCTCAATAAAGCCCTGCCTGCGCCCTTTCCCTGCGCAGCCGGATGCACCGCCAGACGCGCAAGATGTGCCCGTTGCCCGCCGCCTGTGCTCAATTGATATCCGATGATCTCATTGTCATGGACTGCCACCGTCGCATACAAGGCCTGGGCAAACGCTCTTTGAAGGGTATCGAGCGGGTTATGCCACAGCGGATCGAAGGAGGCCGCATCCGTGCGTTCGACCGCCGGGAGATCAGTTTCCACCATCTTGCGGATACGGATGCCCTTCGATTCATATCGCGCCGACGGCTGACTGGCGGAGCCGCGCCATTCGAGCAACACAATCTGCTGACGGTCCTCGAATCGACTATCTGCCAGCACATCCTGGAACCAGGGCTGAATGGCAATCGCCGCGACTTTCGCCCCGCCTGCCTGTGTGATCTCCTGTTTTGCCGAAGACCAGAGCAAGTTCCAGGCATTCTCTGCGGACCAGTGTGCCGTATAAACAAACAGCCGCACCCAGGCAATGCCCGGAGCTTCCGCAGGGCATGCCAGTGCAGCGGTGACGTGTCCACCTTCATCCAGGGCCCAGTAAAAGGGAGCGCCCAGCCACTCCAAAGGGGAGCGCCAGTCGAGATGACGATGGAGACGGGTCTCAAAAAAGATCAGGTTCGAGATTTGCTGACGATCTTTAAGATTCGCCGGGCGAACAGACGTATTAATCACAGGTTCCCTTACGTACGTGGATAATCAAGACTGTGATGTAAGCTAGATTGATTAACGAAAACCAATGCGAACTAAGAATTTCATAAAGCGTTGGAGGAGTGTAGGTTTTTCGACGAGGCGCAAAGAGTCGAACACATCCATTTGCGAATCAACAATGCGGCCGCGTTTGAGGTTGATATTAGCGGCAGCCTTGCGCACAATCGAATGCATATCCCCTTCACCGATCTGCTCAAAGAGCGTTGCAGCGCGGTCGTATTCCGCCAAGGCTTCACTCCACTTTTTCATCCCTTCGAGCGCCGCGGCGCGGTTGCTTATGGCAATGCCCTGGCGTTTGATGTCACCGGCTTTTTGGAAGATCTCCTCTGTGCCATCGGTCGCCTGGAAGGCTTCCTTTGCTTTTCCGGCCTGAAGCAATGCCACGCTTTGATTATTTTTCATTTCGGCCGCATTCAGCTCATCCTGCGCAGACGCATAAGCCTGGGCTGCCTGCAGGAAGAGATCTGCGGCGGGGAGATAACTGCCCCGTGCATATTCCTGCTTGCCCTGATCCGCTAGTGCTGTAGGGTTCAGTTGTTCCACGTGTGTTCCTAAAGTGTGATATCGAGCAGGTCTTCTGCCACCGAGCGCAGTTTATCCCTAGACATATTGCTGAGCTTCATCGCCAGTTCCAGATACGGACGGTTGACCGGCATGGCCACGAACTCGCGCAGTTCCGTGGGCATTTCGAGGAAGCGCTGAATGCTTTCTTCGCTGATCATCCACTGTCCTACCGGTCCATGGCGATCGAAGAACGTTTCGATCCTTCCACCCAGCACTCGCACCAACACCTCGAGCTCGGGCAGCGGAATGGGGCGCTCTCCCAACTCATAATCCTTGATACGTGAGCTGGCGATCCCCGTATCGTGGGCAAGATTGCGAATCGAGACGCTGGCTTTCATGCGTTCCTGCCGTAATAACGCACCGATCTTGCGCTGCCGCACGCCCAGTAGCTTTGGCAGGT
This sequence comes from Anaerolineales bacterium, assembly GCA_035463255.1. Lineage (GTDB taxonomy): Bacteria > Chloroflexota > Anaerolineae > Anaerolineales > Villigracilaceae > Defluviilinea. Next base: position 52,554 of record DATHTL010000190.1, read on the forward strand.
CCAGATGCGCGTGACGGGGAGCACTTTCCGATTTGATCTTTTTGCTCCAGAAGTGTTCCATGGGCAGGTCGAGATAGTAAACCAGTGTTTCCAATTCCGGCAAAGAAGGAGCCTTTAGTCCTTCTTCATAGGCACGGAATATGCTTTTTCTGACGCCTAAAGCCTCTGCGCACTCCTGCACACTTCTACGCGCCGCGAGACGCGCGTCACGGATCAATACCCCAAGTTTCTTTGTGCGAATCGTGATCTGCGACTTCGTATCCATGAGACCTCTGAATGCCTGATATCAGGTGGAGTCCAACGACTCCCGTCGCTGGTATGCCAAAGTCTGGAAACTTTGGATTCCACATCTCTCTGATTATAGCAGAGGCAATGGAATACTAACGCCTTTGACCCGAAGCCATACTGCTTGTCGGCATGAAAACTTCAGCGCCAAGTTTAAAACCTGCTGCTTCCAGGCGCGGGCTAAAGACAGGGCGGATCCCCGTTGGCTTAAGTTCGCCCATGATCTTGCCATTCTGGCCGATACCTGTCTGCTCAAACTTAAAAATATCAGTAAGGACTACGATATCTCCTTCCATGCCAACGACCTCGGTGATGGCGGTCACTTTCCGAGAGCCATCTTTCAAGCGCGTCTGTTGGATGATCACATCCACAGCCGAGGAGATTTGTTGCCGCACCACTTTGAGAGGCAGATCCATACCGGCCATCAATACCATGGTTTCCAAACGAGAGAGTGCATCGCGCGGGGAATTGGCATGCAGGGTGGTCAGCGAGCCATCGTGACCGGTGTTCATGGCCTGCAACATATCTAGCGCTTCGCCGCCGCGGCATTCCCCCACAACGATACGGTCCGGGCGCATACGCAGCGAGTTGCGCACCAGGTCTCGAATGGTGACAGAACCCTTTCCATCCGTGTTCGCCACTTTCGTTTCCATGCGCAGGACGTGATCCTGCTGCAGCTGCAGTTCGGCCGCATCTTCAATGGTGATGATGCGTTCTTCTTCAGGGATAAAGCTGGAAAGGACATTTAGCAGAGTTGTCTTGCCTGAGCCCGTGCCGCCTGAGATCACGATGTTCAAGTGCGCAAGCACGCAGGCACGGATGAACTCGGCCATCTGCGGCGTCAGCGAGCCAAAGTCGATCAATTGCTGGATGGATAATTTATCCTTTTTGAATTTACGGATGGTAATAGAGGGCCCGTCGATGGAGACAGGTCGGATTACAGCATTGACGCGCGATCCATCTGGCAAACGGGCGTCGACAGTCGGGCTGTCCGGGTCGACGCGGCGGCCGAGGGGCAGAATGATACGGTCGATCACGCGCAGCACGTGATCGTCATCATCGAACGTGACCGCGCTCTTCGTCAGCTTGCCATGTTTCTCGATAAAAACTTTCTTAGGGCCGTTGACCATCACTTCACTGATATCCGGGTCTTCTAACAAAGGCTGGATCGGCCCGTAGCCTGTGAGCTCATCGAGGATCTCGTTGAACACCTGTGTGCGAATATCTTCCGGCAGATTTACCCGGGTCTGGACATAGATTTCCTGGAGGCGCTGCTTCATAAACCCGGCGCGGTCGCCGGGCTGTAAAAGCTCGCCTTCCATCGAGCGACTCATATTTTCGATCAGATAGCGCTTGAACTTAAGGAGATCCGCTGAGGTCAGACGTGTAAAATTGGATGTGATCGGGGTAGCCATTAAGAAGTTTTCTCCCCACTCTTGTTCTGTTCTGGAAGAACCCATACGATATGTGTGCGCCGGACAGCTAAGAATGGTGCCTGGAAGAGAGTTTGCCCATCGGGAGTCAGCACTGTGACATCTGTTACAGCAAGAAAATTCTCGTCGAGATCCAATTCATCTTTGATGCGCTGATCTTTACGCACGTGAACCCGGCCGCGCATCAAGTGTGTCGTGGTCTGAATCGTAGCCTGGATGGCAATCTTGGTTACGATGTCTGTAAAGATTTTGCCTTTTTCATCATATTCGATCGTCATAGCACCTCTCATGAATCCGAAACCTGAATGAGGAGTTGTGAGTTTTTTGTTCTTTACCCTAGAGATGAAAATAGCGACACGCCTGGGGATTGTCGCTATTCTGCATAGGAAAATTCCCGCCTCAAAGTGTAGCCCAAATCCCCCCAAAAACACCTTTCACTTTCTTTAAGCCGTCTGGCGGGCTCGCAGCCGGCGCGCCAAACTGACCGCAATCATGGCAGTCTCCTATAATAGGCTCAAAGCGATATCTATGAAGTTTTGAAACGTATCAGAATGGATTTATTTCATTCCTCGAGGGGTGGCATGAGATATCCCAATCCCGAACGGGTGACAATATGTTTGGGATTGTGAGCGTCGTCCTCCAGCTTCTGCCGCAGGCGGGCGATGCTTACCCAGAGGATTTCCTTGTCACTGCGATACTCAGGACCCCAGACGCTCGTCAGCAGTTCTTCTGAGGTCATGATCTTGCCCACGTGATGGGCGAATTGCAGCAACAAACGGTATTCCGTAGCGGAAAGGGAGACAGGCTGTTCCCCGCGCCAGACTTCGGCTCGGGCGAAATCGATCTTCAAATTATCATGCGTGAAGAAACGGGATTGCCCCACTTCGGTAGGCGGCTGGGCACGGCGCAGGACGGCGCGCACACGGGCGAGCAGTTCCGTCGCGGAAAATGGTTTGACCAGATAGTCATCCGCCCCGAGATCCAGGCCGCGGACGCGATCTTGCTCATCCCCCTTGGCGGTAAGAATAATAATGGGTGTGCTAGAAAATTCTCGGATTCGCTGGGTGGCGCCAAACCCGTCGAGCTTCGGCATCATCACGTCCATCAACACCAGGTCGATCGGCTGGTCTGAAAACACACTTACGGCCTGCATTCCATCTTGAGCGGTAACAACTTCATATCCTTCCGTTCGCAAATTGGCTTCGAGCAAACGTAGATAGCGGGGTTCATCGTCCACGATCAGAATGCGTTTTGCCATAGGGGCTCCTCCTTCACGTTACCTAGATGAGTCGATGGGCAGCTGAATGAAAAACGTGGTTCCCTGGCCGGGAGCGGATTCTGCCCAAATCTTACCACGATGTGCCTGTATTATTTGCTTGCAAATGTACAGCCCCAGCCCGGTACCTGTCACTGTCTTTTCGCCGCGCACCCGGTAGAAACGCTCGAAAATGAACGGCAGCGATTCCTTAGGAATGCCGGGGCCGCGATCTGTAAATGTGATCATCACATCTTCATAGACCTGGCTCACCAAAATGATGATGGGTGCACCAGGCGCATATTTAATGGCGTTAGTAAACAGGTTGTCAAAGACCTGCGCCAACCGCACGCCGTCGCCATAGACCGGCGGCACGGAGTCGAGCTGCGTGCTGATATCCAGTTCCTTGTGGCGGGCGCGTACACGCATAACTACATCCCGCAGCACGGCATCCAGGCGGATGGGTTGGAAGCGCAGTGGCAGAGTCTTACTCTGCAGGCGGGCAGACTCGAGCACATTCTCAATCAGCAGAGAGAGCCGATCTGCCTCTTCATCGATGATCATCAGAAATTCCTTCTGCGTCTGCTCGTCCCAGCTGGTATCTTCGCGCAGCAGGCTTGTGCTGTAGCCTTTGATGAAGCCCAGAGGCGTGCGCAACTCATGAGAGATCGTGCTAACGAAATCCTCCTGTAGCTGCATCTGACGCCGCAAATCCTGCAATTCCTCCTGCATTTCGGTCCAGGTGGCGCGTTCGAATAACATGGAAAGCATTTCGGCCGCAAGGGAGGCAATGGTCATATGTTCCGGCAGATACACTGGTCCGCCGAAGCGTACAAAGATGACCGCGCCATTTATCTTCCCGCCCACGCGCAATGGCAGTCCCAGCAGATAGGCCTGATGTAGCCGGTCATCAGGCGGCACATCCGGCCTGGGGTCTTGTAACAGAAGCTTGCCTTTTTTCACGACCTGCCCTGCAAATACATCGCCCCAGGCCGCATCGGCTTCCGCGTCCTTCGAGCGGCCGACCGCACGCGCAAACACAACTTCGAGCATTTGCGTGGATTCGTCTTGTAGGTAGACCGCCACATTGTCGAAGACAAATTCCTTGCGGAGGATCAGCATGAATTTTTCAATCACATTCCGCGAGGTCCCCCCGTGAATGGCGAGCTGCATCAGTTCCTGTAAATAGGAAAGCGTCTGGCTATCCATTAGTTTCGTTTTGATTCCGCGGCTGCAAGAAGTGGGAACTTGAACGTCGAGCCGCGCCCTTCTACAGATTGCACCTCGAGCATAGAACCATGCGCTTCAACGATCTGGCGCACCAGCGATAAACCCAACCCGGTACCGCCATAGCGCCTTGTAGCAGAACTATCCAGTTGATAGAACGGTTCGAAGATATCCTCCAAACGGTTGGGTGGAATGCCGATACCCGTATCGGTCACAGAGACGATAACCAGGTTTTCCCCATCGCATTTGACATTCACGGTGACCCGTCCATTCGAAGGTGTGAATTTGATCGCGTTATCCACGAGCTGGTTCAACGCCCAGGCGATTTTCTGCGAGTCACCCTGAGCGAGCGGAACATTCTCCTCGATGACTGCATGCAGACTGACGCCGCGCTCCTGTGCCTTAATCGCATAAGACTTGACCACCAGATTCGCCAGCCGACGGATGTCCACATTTTCCTGCTTAATGCTCAATTCGCCGCGTGAGGCAAGCGAGACCATAATCAAGTCCTCGATCAGTCCCTCAAGCCGGTTTGTCGATTGCTGGCTCACCTGCAGCGCGTGACGCTGTTCTTCGGTGAGCGACCCGAGAGATTCGGTGATTAACAATTCCACATAGCCTTTGATGTGCGTCAGGGGCGTGCGTAGTTCATGTGAGATGTTCGCAACAAAATTGGACTTAAGCTGGCTCAGCTCCGAGACGCGCTCGAGCGCTTTTTGCAATTCGGCCGTGCGCTCTTCTACCCTGTGTTCTAGAGTCCGGTTTGTGGCTTGCAACGCCGAACGGAGCTGGATGATCTGTTCTGTCACAGCCTGGTCGAGATCGGCACGCTCCAAGAACTTCAGATCAATCAGCGCTTGTCCAAGCAAAAGAGGATTACCTTTCGCCATGGATTCCTGCTGGTACTCCAGCGCTTTCTGCAAATCCTCAGCCGTGATGAGGCTCTTGTTAATTAAATATTCCCCCATACGCGGGACAAGCATCTCAGGGGTAAGGCGTTGTGGATGGGGATCTGCCATAATCGTTTTAGCTCAACCCATTAACTATAAAGAGGTGTAGACCCATTCTCCTCCCACCATTGTAGCTGAGGATTGCATCGTGAGCAAATCGTCAGCATCGCAGGTGAAGGGATCCGCATCCAGCACGATCAGGTCGGCTAGATAGTTCGGAGCGAGGCGGCCCAGGCGGTTTTCCATGTTGGAGGCGTAAGCAGGTCCAAGCGTGAATCCCTCCCAGGCTTCGTCCATGGTCAATTTCTGCTCGGGGTACCAGCCCTCGACAGAGGGAGAACCGTCTGCACGGCGCCGCGTCACGGCGGCGTGCAGCCCGAGGAACGGGTTCGGCGACTCGACCGGCGCATCAGACCCCAGCGCGAGGCGCGCGCCGTTCTCCAGCTGAGTCTTCCACGCATACGCCAGGCGTGAGCGCTCACCCCAGAACGCATCTGCCATGAGCATATCGGATGTGGCATGGATAGGCTGCATGGAGGCGATGACATTCAGCTGGCCCAGGCGAGCTGCGTCATCCGGGTGAATGACCTGCACATGCTCAATGCGATGACGGAGCGCGGGCAAGTGATTTTCTTTTTCATACGTACGCAACTGCTCATATGCATCGAGCACTTCATGGTTGGCGCGATCGCCAATCGCATGGACAGTGAGTCCAAGCCCCACTTGCGCGGCTTTGCGTCCATGCTCGAAGAGCTCCTCGCCGTCCATGTTCAGGATCCCGCGGTTGTCATCCTCTCCGATATAAGGTTGGAACATCGCGGCAGTATGCGGTCCGAGCGCGCCGTCCATGAACACCTTGATCGAGCCGATGCGCAGCCAGTCATCACCAAAACCGGCCCGCAGGCCAAGCTCATAGGCCTGATCGAGCAATTCCACAGGTAGGTTCTTAAGTACGCGCATTTTGAGCCTTCCCTGTGCATGGAGCTGCTGGAGGGCCATGAACGAATCGCGGCGATCGAAATCATGGAGGCCGGTGAGACCCATTTTCCACAGAATGGACTGGGCTTTTTCCATCGCATTAGCAATTTCAGGAATGGTCGGGTCGGGCACCAGATTTCCCACAACCTCCATCGCGGTCTCCAACAGGATGCCCGTGGCATTGCCCGCTGGGTCACGCTGGATCTGTCCATTTTGCGGATCGGCCGTCTGCGCAGTCACGTTAGCAAGCTTCAACGCAGCGGTATTCGCCCAGGAGGCATGCAGCGATTTGGCGGTGAGATACACGGGATTATTCGGGGCAATTGTATCCAGCTCAGAAGCTGTCGGCCACACTCCCCACACATTTTGATTCCAGCCATGACCTAGAATCCATTCGCCGGGTTTGGCTCCCTTTGCGCGCTCCTCCACGCGGCGTAAGCACTCCTCTTTTGTATCTGTCTCGCAATCTACCTTTTGCAGACTGAGGGCATAGTTCTTCAGATGCAAATGAGCATCGGTCAGGCCTGGCAGGATGACACGCCCCTTCATATCCTGCTTCTCTGCATTTGAATATTGAGTTAAGAAGTTGTTGGACTCGCCAACCGCGACGATCCGTTCGCGATCGATGAAGATGGCCGATCCGGTGGGGTGTGAGGAATCTTGAGTGTAGACGTAGGCGTTGTAGAGGAGTTTCATGTTTGATTCCGTGTAGGTGCGCTTCGTTAGCGTAGCACTCAGCGCGAGGGATCTCTTATGTCAATTTTTCGAGCAGGGAATCCAGTTCTTCATCGGAATAGTAATAGATGGTGACGGTGCCGCCTTTCTTACCGTGCTTCAGCGAAACTTTGGTACCCAGGCTGGCACGCAGGCGACGCTCGACATCGGTCACATCTGCACTGGAGGCCGATCTTCGTTTGGAAGCGTACCGCTGTCCCGAATATTTTCGGGCCAGCATCTCGGTGGTGCGGACGCTGAAATCGAGCTCGATCACCTTTTTCAGCAACTCTTCCTGCGCCTTGGCCGAGTTTAGCGCCAGCAGCGCACGCGCATGCCCCTCTGTGATCCTTCCATCTACCAGGGCCTGTTTCACCGCCGCCGAGGCATCGAGCAGACGCAGTGTGTTGGTAATGGCCACGCGGCTCTTGCCCACCCGCTCCGCAATGGTCTCATGTGACATTTTGAACTCTTTGGCGAGGTGCTGGTAGGCTTCCGCTTCTTCGATGGCATTCAGATCCGCGCGCTGGACGTTTTCAATCAACGCCAGCTCGAGCAGTTGTTGGTCGGTTGCATGGCGGATCACAACCGGCACCGTGTTCAGTCCCGCTTTGCGCGCGGCCTGTAAACGGCGTTCCCCCGCGATCAGAATGTATATGCCATTCTTCCCCGGGGAAACAATCAACGGCTGGATCACCCCATGCTCACGGATGGAGGCAGCCAGATTCTCGAGCTCCTCCATATCGAATTTTTCGCGCGGCTGGCGCGGGTTGCGCTGGATCGAGTCAACAGGGACATGCGTAACGCCTCCTTCCCCGCCGGTTGATTTTTGACCGGTTGGGATGAGGGCATCGAGTCCTTTGCCGAGGCCGGAACGTGGGGGCATGAGTGAATCTCCTTAAGTGGCCACCGAGCACACAGAGAAAATGAGTTTTCTTATTTTCTCAACTCTCGGGATTTTGATCGCAGAATCAATTTGGAACAGCGACTCCATCGCCTTTCAATAATTCTTTAGCAAGCGCTTCGTAGGCGCGTGCGCCCACTGAAGAGGGAGAGTATGCAGAGATGGGAAGTCCATACGAAGGAGCCTCTGCGAGGCGAATACTGCGCGGCACAATGCTCTCGAAGACCAGTCCGGGAAAGTGATTCTTCACTTCCTTCACCACATCCATCGATAGATTCGTGCGCGGGTCGAACATCGTCAGGATCACACCACGCACTCGCAGATCCGGGAAGAGAGCGGATTGAACAAGCTCGATCGTTTTGGTTAGCTGGCCGAGTCCTTCGAGAGCAAGGTACTCACATTGCACGGGAACCAGCACGCCATCTCTTGCGGCGACCAATCCATTCACCGTCAGGATACCCAGGGAAGGAGGACAATCAATGAGGGTGTAATCGAATTTACCGTTCTGGGATTCCAGCGCCCGGCGTAGACGGAATTCGCGTCCCAGTTCGCCAACCAGCTCGATCTCTGCCCCGGCCAGCGCGGGCGACGAAGGTAGCACCCAAAGCTTCAGGCGTTCATTGTAGAGAATGGCCGAAGCCGGGATATCGTTATTGAGCAGGGCTTCATAGGTGCTTCCCTGCACCGCGCGCTTGTCAATGCCGACCGAGGACGTCGCGTTTGCCTGGGGATCAAGGTCAACGACCAGGACGCGCTGACCCATGTGTGCGAGGTATGCACCGAGGTTGATGGCGGTCGTCGTCTTTCCGACTCCGCCTTTCTGGTTGACGAGGGTATAGATGCGAGTCATGCGGTTTCGATTGTTCTGCCACAGAGACACAGAGAAATTTAAATCTTGGTGACTCCGGGTCTTTATGGCTGATTTACTAGTGTAGAACCTCTAGCATACATTCTTCAACTTCGCGCGGGGTAGCTATGCCCTGCAGTCCCACACGCGTCACGGAGCAGGACGCGAGCAGGGTTGCAAAGCGCGTCGCTTCCCACGGGTCTCGTGTGCGAAACAAGCGGATAAAAAAGGCGGCAGCGAACACATCGCCGGCGCCGGTGGCATCCACTTCGGTCACATCCGGGGCACGGAAGCGGCGCCGGTCACCGTTCCAAAACAGGACCGCGCCTGATGGTCCCTCAGTGACTACCAGGATGCGCGTCTGATGAGCCATATGCTCGATCAGTTCATCGTTGTCATTTACATCTTCGCGGCTGATGACCACCGCGCCAGCCTGTTGCATCGCCGCATCTGCATTGGACCATTCCGCCATTGAGACGCGCCCTTCGGCATCCCATTTGCGCATCCAGCCCTGAGGCGTGAGCCCCAGCAGAGCAGGGGAAAATCCGGCTGGCAGAGTGGCATCCATTTCGTTGGCAATCGGCCCCAGATGGATGATCGAGGCGCGCCGCCACGACTCAGGGGCGCGGTTCAAGTCGATCCGCGTGGCCTGGGCGCGCAGGTACTGGAGCCGTCCATGGTCCGTGTATATGTTCTCAAATGTTGTGCTCTGGGGAGATTCGATGGAAACGACAGGAATATTTTTTAAACGCTCAAAAGATGTTTCCGGGCCGGAGGCGGTGAGGATGCCCACTCGCATTCCGAGCGCACGTGCGGTCAATGCAGAGTAGGCAGCCGTCCCGCCCAAACGCGGACCTTCAGGAGCCAGATCATGGGCAACATGACCGATCACAAGGTAATCCACCGGCTCCAATAACATAAGATTGGGCATGAATGAATTATACCGTGATAAAACAGCAGGGGCACAGCGTCGCTGTGCCACTGCGAGGGTTCAATCCTTTTTGGGAAGAATCATCACTTTGCGATACGGCTCCTCGCCGGTGCTTTCCGTCTTTACATCCGGGTGATCGCGCAATGCAATATGAATGATACGGCGCTCGCCGGAGGGCATCGGTTCAAGTGTCTGGCGACGGCCGCTCTTGGCTACCTGGTCCGCCATGCGCTTGGCCATCTGGATCAGCTGCTTCTCACGGCGGTCGCGGTATCCCTCCACATCCACCGTAAGCTGGACGAACTGCTGTTCTTCCTTGCCCACGATGAGCGAAGCAATGTACTGGAACGCGGCCAGCGTCTCAGAGCGGCGTCCGATCAAAACGCTCAGGTCATTGCCGCGAATATCCACATGGATGTTGCGGCGCCCATCACGCTCGGTGGGACCGTAATGAGCAGAGACCTGCGCCTCGAGCTTGAGCAGATGAAGCATTTTCGAGATGACCGATTCGGCGTGGTCGAGCAACGCGTCGTGCTCCGGTTGTTCTTCCTCCGCCTGCTTTGCTACAGGGGGAGGTGTAACAGGAGAAGGCTTCTCTTGGTGACGGGGACTGCGCTCCGGGGCGGGCGCACGCATGGGTGCGGGCTCTGCTCTCTTTTGAACGGTTTCCGCTTCCGGCTGGGATACCGGCGCTGTTTCCGTTTGAACGTCGATCATCCCACCCGGAGGATTCACCGTCAAACGGACGCGGACCTGCGTCTTTCCCAGTCCGAAGAACCCCTTGGTACCTGCGTCCAACACTTCAACACTGACCGCATCTGCCGTGAGTCCCAGTTGCGCGAGACCCTGCGCAATCGCTTCCTCTACAGTGGGTGCGATGATCTCCAACGTTGTTCTCTGATTCATCCCGCCTCCTTATTTGTTCTTGGCAGCGCCGGGAATAAGATTTCGCCAGTTGGCTTTGCCCTGCATTGCATATTGAATGATACCCAGAAGGTTGCTCGTAATGAAGTACACCGACAAACCCGAGGGAAACGTCAGCGCGAAGTAACCGAGCATCAAAGGCATGTAAATGCTCATCATATTGCTCATGGCCGCCGCCTGATCGCCACCGCCCGCACTCGGGGTTGCCGGCATGGTCAGCTTTGCCTGAATATAGGTCGTAATGGCAACGATGAGCGCCAGCAGAGGGAAGCCATAAGGCAGGAAGGAAATTTCAAAGGGCATGGGAATGCCCTCGGGTTGGCCCAGGTTCATCCACAAAAAATTGCTGTTGAGCGGGATCAGGTTCGAAGCATCCAGGAACGAATAGAGGCTGCGCGAAAGCTTTAAGAGATCCAGCGGGGTCGAGCCCAGCGCGCGGGTGATACTCTGATACAACGCAATGATGATGGGAAATTGGATCAAAGTCGGCAGACAAGAGCCAAAGGGATTAATGCCCTTTTCACGATAAAACCGCATCTGTTCCTGCGCCAGTTTTTCACGGTCCTTGGCATACTTCTTTTGAACCGCCTGCCACTCTTTATCGTTCTGCAGTTCCTGCATAGCCGCCGCGCCTTTCATTTGCTGAGCGTTCAGCGGCCAGGTAATGATACGGATCAGAATGGTAAACAAAATGATCGCCAGACCGAAATTGTTTCCGACAACATCATAGATCCAGATCAAAACATTGACAAAGATGGTAATGAAATCATTCCATCTCCAGATAATGAGTCCCAATAAAACGGCAATGCCAAGAAACTTGAGCATGCCAGCAGACATCTCTGCAGGCACTGGGCTCTGGGCCGCCGGTACGTTGCTGCTTTTACTTTTCATAACTTTCCTTTACTCACCCGGAGCGAACGTCCAGATCTGGCGGCCGTTCTGATCGAGCGCAGCGAGATAGAACTCTGTTTCCAGCGGCGCCACCAGGATGGTATCTCCGGCCGCAACGGGTGTTGTGTAAATCTTACCGCCAATTTCTTCTGACCAGAGTACGTTGCCATCACGGTCCACTGCAAATACCGACCCCGACTCAGTGGCAAACAGGATGTGATCATTCTGGATCAGAGGGCTGGCCGTGATGGGACCATCAGGCTTGATCGTCCAGTTCAAGTTTCCAGTTGAAACATTATACGAATAGAAGTTGCCATCCACATCACTAAAGTAAAGTGTATCACCATCCAGAGAGGGTGTGCTCCAAACCCAGTTCTCCGCGTCGACCACGGCCTCGTGAGTTCCGGTAGCGGGGTCGAATCTCTCGAGCCGCGATGCCAGCGACCCAACGTACAGCGTCCCATCTTCACTGAGGACCGCCGACCCGGGCACAGCGCCGCCGAGGTCTTCATGCCAGACGATCTCGTATGTATTTGCGTCCACCGCAATCACACTGTGGTCGAGAGAGGTAATGTAGACGCGCTCGCCGTCTGTGGTGGGCTGGGACCAGAGCCTCCCGTCAAGGTTCACAACCGTTGCTTGTTTGACGGACTGTCCATCCTGTAAATTGAGGATATAGAGGTTGCCATCTGAATTTACGGCGAACAGCTTATTCTCCACAACAAGCGGAGCCGCCCGCCAGTGATCGTTGGCGTCCGTAAATCTCCATGCTTCCGCCGGAGCACTCGTTTGCTGGTTAATATTCGTCGGGTCGAGAGCAATCAAGCTATAGTTTGTGCCGGCGCTGCCAACGATGACAAGCCCATCTGGGGTAATGACCGGGGTGGAATAGAAGGCTAAATCTCCTTCGGGGTCGGCCGGATATCTCCAGACTTGCCTGCCATCGCGTAAGTTGATGGCATACACGTACGGACCATCGGCGAGATAGGCCGTATTTTCATCTGCTGCCAATCCAGGCCAGGTGAGCCCATGCGCGGGGCCGCCTGCACAGGCGCTCAAAAGGACAGCACCCAGCAGGATCGTAATGATAACTACAAATTTCTTTCTCATTGAAAAAGATAAGCTCCTATGGAACAGGATCGTAGCCCCCGGGATTGAACGGATTGCATCTCAGCACACGCCACCCGGCCATAAAAGATCCTTTAATAGCCCCATATTTATATACAGCCTGATACCCGTAATGTGAACAGGACGGGTAGAACCGGCAGGTATTTGCCGGCAGGCCGCGTGAGAGCGTCATCTGGTACAAGCGGATCAGCGCCAGAACGGCAATACGTGGCCAATTGCCGATCGTACGCGGCATATCCCGCAGATGCGGCTCATTAGGATAGTCGTGCGAATGAGATTCAGGATTCATTCAGAGGGATCAAAATTTTTGCACGTTGCAGAAGAGTGAGCAGGGCCTGACGTGTCTCTTCCAAGGTAGCGGAAACAACACCAGGGCGGGCAATCAGGATCAGGTCCAGGCCGGAGGCGATTGTCGGGAGAAGAGGTCGGATCGCCTCGCGCAGGCGACGTTTGGCTCGGTTCCGATAAACTGCAGTTCCCACCGTTCTGCCAGCCGCGACACCAACCTTCAGACGCGGCTGGTCCGCGGGACTCCCGCCAGGAGCATGCGGGACTGCAGTGCTTCGCTTGTCATGAGTCTGCACAATCAACACAACAAGCGGGTGGGCATAGGACTTGCCAGAACGCCGCACCCGCTTGAAGTCTTCGGAGCGGGTCAGACGAAACTTTCTCTGCACCCGTGCCCTCGAACCTGCTCGATTTTAATTACCGCCTACCAGCGGACTTTCTTGACGTGCTTGTTGGCAGTCACCGTTAATTGCTTGCGGCCGCGCAGACGACGGCGCTTCAGCACGGCGCGCCCATCAGCAGTCGCCATGCGCTTGCGAAACCCGTGGACGCGCACGCGACGGCGGATTTTTGGTTGATACGTACGTTTAGGCATTCTTCGTTCCTCACTTTGAAAATAATAGCTCAGTAGGGCAGGCTTGCAGCCTGCCGAATTGTCTAATCGTTTTAAACTGTCCGGCTACCTTTATCAAGGCAACAAGCCGGACCTACAGACGGGCACGTTATTATACCGTAAGGGTTCTGATTCGGTCAATTTATATTTGTTCTTCTTTTTTCTTGCTGTTCCGGGTCGGGTAGACCGGGAAAGCCAGCAAATCTGCGAGACGCTGTGCGCCCTCGGGGCTAGCCACGGCGATGATCTCATCCTCCGCCTGCAGGGTGCTATCACCGCGCGGCAGAGTCATCACACCATCCCGGATAATGGCAGCGATCACGCAATGCTCAGCCAAGTCCATGTCTTTGAGCGGGACCCCAATCGCCTTGGCGCCGACGGGCACTTTCTCCTCTACGACAGAATACTGGCCGCGCCGGATCTTGAAAATAGTCATCATATCGCCCAGCGACATCTCTTCCTGGATCAGATGCGCAAAAACATCGGCTGCGTTCAGGGCCACATCCACTTTGAAATTGTTATTGAAGAGCCAGGCATTGTTGGGGTTATTGATGCGAGAGATCGTGCGCGGAACCTCAAACAAAGTTTTGCTGAGGAAACAAATGGCAAGGTTTGCAGAGTCATCCGCGGTGACAGCAGCCACTACATGCACTTCCCGAATTCCGGCAGCTTCCAAAACGCTCGGATCGACCGGATTGCCTTCGTAAATCACTTCGGTGGGCAATTCCTGATGGAGAAGACCCAATAAATGGCGGCGATGCTCCACGAGCCGAACTTTGTATTTCTGAGTGATGAGCAGGTTCGCAAGACGTGCTCCTGTGCGCCCGCCACCTGTTATTAATACGTTCATCTATACCTCCGGCTTTCTGGAAAGTCGCGCGGTCAATGCACCAATTCCTTCAAATGTGGAACTGACATTAAGGAGATCGCCCGTCTGTAATCTAATGTTCGCATCGGGCAGAGAGGACCGCCCCGCTCTGGACAAAGCCACTGGGAAACACTGCTCGAGGGGTTCCAGCAATTCCCCCAGCGTGCGACCCTGCCATTCTTCAGGGATTTGCGCCTCGTATACTTCCACTTCGCCGTTCCCAGCAGAATAGACCATGCGTTGAGAAGGGTTCATCAGCAATTCCTCCACACGTTGAGCGCCCCAGTAGGTGGAGCCGACGGTCTGCAGGCCAAATGCTTCGATAACCGGGCGCAAGTTTGGGTCATAGTTGCGCGCGACCACATTAGGAACGTGATAGATCGTGCTCGCCGCGTGAGCAACGACCGCGTTCAACGTATCAGAATTCGTGACGGCAGCCAGCCCATCTGCTTCCTGAATACCGGCGCGTTCCAGAACGCCTTCTGCGAGGCCTTCGCCTTCCAGAGTGCGGCCGCGAAAATCCGGATGAAGCCTGTTGAAGGCGTCTTTATTAATATCCACAGCGACAACCTGATGACCACTCTTGAACAGGTGATAGCATAACTCTGCTCCCACGCGTCCACATCCGACAACAACGAAGTTCATAATAGCTACTCCTTTTCGGCGTCTTTATATACCTGATAGGGAACATCCGTGACCACCACCCCAGGCCTGGACAGCAATTCCTGACGCAGAAAATCTGCAGTCCGCATATGTAAAGCATTGTGCCAGCGTTTGGAGGGGATGAATTGTGGCACAACGATTGTGATCGTTTCATTGGGCTGGCGATTCGCGAGAATCTCTTTGATGTATTCGAGCAAGGGTTCAATGAACAAGCGAAAGGGCGAATCGAGAATAATCAGGCGAGTGCCCTCACCCCACGTGACCCACTTTCTTTGGACCTTTTCGGTTTCCTCCGGCTCGATTGACACATGCACAGCAGTCACATCGTCCGAGAGGAGCTTTGCATAACGCAGTCCTTCCAATGTTCCCTGGTGAATACCACTGATGGGCATGATGACCCGGTGGCGTGTCCGGCGGGCTGGCAAACCATTGAACCGGTCCAGCGTGAGATGAGCAGCCAGATCCTTATAGTGACCATGAATGGTAAAGAACAGCTTGACAAGCGCCGGAATGATGATAAGCACAACCCAGGCACCCTCGCGGAATTTGGTAACGGCAAAAATCAGCATGACAACGGCCGTACATACAGCGCCGAAGCTGTTGATCATCATCTTGATGCGCCAGCCGCTTTCATAGCGGAGAACCGACCCTGCTTCGACAATCTCTTGTCCCTGCTCAAGATGACCAATCTTCCACCAGCGGCGTGCCATGCCAATCTGGGACAGGGTGAAGGAAAGGAAAACGCCAATGGCATAAAGAGGAATCAACAGATCTACTCTGGCGCGGAAGACAATAATCAGCAAAGAAGCAATGACCGCCAGTGTGATGATGCCGTTTGAATAGACGAGGCGGCTTCCGCGGAACGTCAGCTGGCGTGGGAGAAAACGATCCTCTGCGGCCAGTGCACCCAACCGGGGGAAGCCGGCGTAAGCAGTATTTGCTGCCATGATCAGGATGACCGTCGTCGCGCCGATAGTTGCCAGATAGAGCAAGCCGCGTCCATTGAACACGGTGCGAGCCAGTTGCGAGATGACCGTTTCATCGTGCGAATAAACACCTTGAATCTGGGCGGTCAGGTACGAAATGCCAAGGAAGAGCGATCCCAGAATAATGGACATCCAGATCAGAGTAATTGCCGCGTTGCGACTGCGCGGTTCCTTGAACGCCGTAATACCATTTGAGATGGCTTCAACACCTGTTAATGCGGTGGTTCCATTTGCAAAGGCATGTAGGATAAGAAATGGAGTGATTGTGGAAACGAGCCCGACAACTTGCAGCTCCGGAGGGTCGACAACCACACCCAGCGTCCCGGTCAGGGCTCTAAACAGACCGATGCCCACGGTGAGGAACATCATAGCCACAAAAAAGAATGTGGGCAACGCGATGACAGTACCCGACTCCTTAACGCCGCGCAGGTTGAGCAGCATGATCAAAATGACTGCGGCAACACCAATTTGAATACGATAGGGATCCAGCGTTGGGTATGCCGAAACAATTTGGGCAACGCCTGACGAAATGGAAACAGCGACCGTGAGGATATAGTCGGTGAGAAGCGCTGCGCCAGCAATCTGGGCTGGCATCTCGCCCAGATTATCTCTTGAAACAATATACGCCCCGCCGCCTCCCGGATAAGCATGGATCGTTTGTTGATATGAGATCGTCACAATTGTCAACAGGGCAACAATGGCAATGGAAATGGGAAATACGTAGTTATATGCCAGTGAGCCCGCGACAGATAGAACGCCCAAAATTTCCTGTGTGGCATACGCAGTGGACGAAAGCGCGTCGGAGGCGAAGACAGCCAGACCGATCACTTTCCCGATGGTCTGGTGAGGTGAGTCAGCGGTTTGTAGCGGACGTCCGATGAGCCAGTGACTCAAGGAGCGCGGCGGCTGATATTCACTTTGCCGCCGCATGATTTCAGTTTGATTCTTTTCAGGGGTTAACATTTATCTTCTAGCTATCAACAAAAATATACCCCTGCGCAAGGGCGGGGAGTAAGTTGATTATAGTCCAAATCATCAAAATTAGTATATCACTCCGCAATCTGGTAAGGCACCTCTGTAATCACCACACCCGGGGTGGTGAGCAGCTCACGCCGGAGCATTTCAGCAGTCTGCATATGCAGAATACTATGAAACTTATTTTCAGACACAAAGTGCGGCACAACAATCGTAATCGTCTCGTTGGACTGCCGGCTGGAAAGAATTTCATTGATGTAATCCAGCAGTGGCTCCAGGAAGAGACGATAAGGGGAATCCACAATGACAAGCCGATTTCCGCGCCCCCACCTCTCCCACCTCCTACGCACTTTTTCTGTATCCTCCGGATCCAACGAGATATGAATAGCGGTGATGTCCTCCGATAAAATACGCGCGTAGCGAAGTGCAGTGAGGGTTCCTTGATTCACATTACTAATGGGGATAATGATCCGGTGACGCACATTGTAAGGCGGTGGCTCGCCATAGTTTTCAACCGAAAGGTTTTTGGCAACGTCGGAATAGTGCCGGTTAACCCAAAGAAGCGCGCTAACGAAGATGGGAGTAGCGACTAAGATCATCCATGCCCCATCCACAAATTTTGTGACGATGAAGACGATCATGACCACCGCGGTGCAGAGGGCTCCAAAGCTGTTCATCATTAACTTTAACAGCCATTTGCTGTCATAGCTTAAGGGTGGTGCAGAAGTAGAAGCAGCCTGTTCATCATTTTGTTGGCCGATCCGTCGCCAGCGGCGCGCCATACCAACCTGGGCAAGCGTGAAGCATAGAAAGACGCCAATCGCATAGAGGGGAATCAATCTGGTAACACTTGCCTGAAAGAGAATAATCAACAGCGATGAGGCCAGCCCCAGCGCCACGATGCCATAAGAATACACCAGGCGACTGCCTCGATAATTTAATTGGCGTGGCATGAAACCGTCACTGGCGAGCTTGGCACTCAAACGCGGAAACCCGGCGAAGGATGTGTTGGCGGCAAGAATCAAAATGAATGTGGTCCCTGCAATGGCAAGCAGGTAGAACAATCCCTGTCCATCAAAGACCGTGCGTGCCAGCTGCGAAATCACTGTTTCTTTTTCGGACGGCACAGCTTGAATCTCACGAGTCAGGAACGAGATTCCAAGAAACAGCAGGCTCAATATAAGAGCCAACCAGGACAGAGTAATTGCGGCATTTCGACTTCGGGGTTCCTTGAAGGCAGTGATGCCATTAGAGATCGCCTCCACTCCGGTCAGCGCCGTAGTTCCGCTGGAAAAGGCATGCAGAATAAGAAATAGGGTAATCCCCGTTAAATGCTCCCTAGTATGTGCCAACTCTGGTGGATCGATGACCGTTCCGAGTGATCCATTGATCAGACGGAATAGACCTGTGCCAATTGTAATGAACATAATGACAATAAAAAAGTAGCTGGGGATGGCAAACGCCATGCCTGATTCCCGCACGCCGCGCAAATTGATGAGGGTAATGAAAGCTACAAAGCCCACGCATAGGGGCACACGATAGTCATACAACGCAGGAAAGGCGGACACAATCTGCGCGACCCCCGAGGAAATGGATACGGAGACCCCCAAAACATAATCCATCAACAGAACCGAGGCGGCGACCAGCGCGGGGAACGTGCCCAGATTATCATACGCCACAATATACGCCCCGCCTCCGCCGGGATAGGCATAGATGATCTGCTGGTAAGAGACGACCACAATGAAGAGCAAACCTACGATAACGATAGAAATGGGGAAGACATAGCCAAACGCCAGCGTTCCTGCGGCCGCGAGGATAACGAGCATCTCCTGCGTGGCATAGGCGGTAGAGGAGAGAGCATCGGAGGCAAATACCGCCAAGCCAACTGCTTTGCCGATCGTCTGATGCGCAGCGTCCGCAGTTGGCAGAGGGCGGCCAATCAGATAATGACTGATATTCCGAGATGGGGTGATCTCTGTGGTTCGGTGGATAAGGGAAGTATCTTGATTGTCTTCAGGATCAATCATGTTAGTATAAAGGCCAGCTTCAGAATAAATAAATGAAGGTGATTCATTATAAGCTAAATCGATTTATTGAAAACGTAGGGATTTCCCCTCTTACATGCATATACTCATCCCTCCTGTGAGCCTATATCCAAAGTCTGTTTAACATTAGCTCTGAGCCGCGTCTATCCCATCCGCTGATCCTGCGGCCAAACCTTAACCGGGGCTGTGTATACAGCACAAAACATCGCGCCATAGCCGATGCCATGCCGGAGCTCATTCAGCGTGACTTGTTGAAGCTCCAAAATGGTTTCTCTGTTTCGGAAGCGCGACCAGCCCAATTGTTTGAGACAATTGACCAGAGTTTGATCCAGCCTTTGACCCAATTCTTTGAGCGCCTCTGACAGCCGCGGGACCTTAACAAGCAGGTGGATAGATCCATCCCAGTCGTTTCGCATATCTGCCGGTGTCTCATCGAACTTAAAAACAGCCTGAATGCCAGGTTGCCAGAGGTGCAGCTTTTGAGCAATCCTTTGTTCAAGGGCATTCTTGAATGCCTGCAGAAATTCTGCACGCCGGTCGAGGCGATCCAGTTCTATGTTCTGGAGCAGGGGATGCAATTGACTCTTCGCGTCATCTAAAGCATTTTCACACAGGTCATTTACTGTGTTCGCCAGTTCTTTTGTGCCGAAACCAAGCTGTTCCATGGAATGGCTTGCCGGCAACGTGTTTGTCTCTCTCATATCGACCACCAAAATAAACTCCATTCGAAAACATCGATCCAGAGGACTACACCAATAACCCTCTGTACGGTGCTTAACGAGAGCTTTTCGGCTCCGTTTTATGGTTTGATGAATACAGCTTTAGAATTTTCAGGCTCGAGTCCTGAGATTGGACAACATCCCAAAAGGTATAATGATCTCTACAACATGCAGCGTTCTGCTTTACTCTCGCGTTTTGGGCAATATTTGCTTGCTTTTCTGCTGATCATATCCATTACAGCCATATTCCGGTCGCTGCAGGATGTGCTGGATACAACTTTGGTGGCTTTGCTGTATTTGATCCCCCTGGGAATGATTACTGCCCTTCTGGGACTCGGACCTGCCATCACTAGTGCCCTCATTGCATTTCTGGCGCTCAATTATTTTTTCATCGAACCTTACTACACACTGACGGTTCACCGCGCTGCCGATGTTGTGATCCTGATCGTTTTTTTGATTGTGGCAGTCGTAATCGGTCAATTAGTGGGACGTGCGCAGGCAGGTCTTGCTGCAGCGACGGCACGAGAGCGCGAAGCCACACAACTCTATGAACTCAGCACTGCGCTTGCAGGTCTGCCAGATGATCACGCCATTGTCCAAATCCTTGCCAAGCAAGTCCACGCGGTGGCAGCGGGCGACTATGTGGAGCTGAATGTGATAGGCACACATTCATTTTCGTTTCGATTGACCGAAATGGATCCGCCAACTCGTTCACCGGAACTTGTGATCCCAATTGAGGCGGCGCGCGGTACTCTTGGTGAGATTCGCCTCTGGAGGGCAGCGCCAGTCATCTCCTCTCGTGAGAAACAGTTATTCCAAACCTTTGCAAGTCAGGGAGCCCTGGCGCTGGAACGCGCCTGGCTGGCACAGGCAGACTCACGTGCAAAAGTGCTGGAGGAAAGCGATCGCCTGAAATCCGCGATTCTGTCATCTGTCTCACACGAATTGCGTACGCCACTTTCCACGATCAAAGCCGCGGCGTCAAGCTTGCGTGGCAGGGAAGTGAATTGGGATTCACCTGCCCGCCCTGAATTGATCGCCGCCATAGATGACGAAGCTGACCATTTGAACCTGCTGGTGGGAAACCTGCTCGACATGTCACGAATCGAGTCAGGGGTTCTGAAACCGAAACGTGAATGGAATATCCTGTCCGAAATCGTTGGAAGTGTGCTGGCTCGCATGAAACACTTTGCGGTGGAACATAAGCTTGAAGTGGATGTGCCCGAAAGCCTACCGCTCGTGCCTGTGGATTACGTACAGATGGAACAGGTCTTCACCAATCTGGTGAGCAATAGCTTAAAGTATGCTCCTTCGAACACGGTGGTTTCCATTCGGGCGTGGGTGGCAGATGGGTTGATCCATGTTCAAGTTAGCAACCAGGGACCCCAGGTGCCGCCGGAAGATTTAGAGCGGATCTTCGATAAGTTCTATCGCATGACTGCCACGGACCGGGTCACCGGCACAGGGCTTGGACTTACCATCTGCAAAGGCATCATCGAGGCACATGGTGGGCAGATCTGGGCGGAAAACATAGCGGATGGACTGGCTTTTAATTTCACCCTGCCTCTTACCTGGGACGGAGCAAAGCCTCCGGAATTTCCAATGGATTCAGAAGCCGAATGAGCAATGCATTGCACATCCTGGTCATTGACGATGAGCCGCAAATCCTGCGCGCCATGCGAACCATTCTGACCGAGAAACAATTCAGGGTGACAACTGCCAGCCGCGGCGAAGAAGGACTGGCACTCGCCGCTACCAGTGAGCCAGACATAATTATCCTTGATCTGGGTCTGCCAGACATGGATGGCGTGGAAGTTTGCCAACAATTGCGCGAATGGACGCAGGTCCCGATCATTATCCTGTCTGTGCGCGATAGCGAACGTGACAAGGTTGCCGCCCTGGATATGGGCGCCGACGATTACCTGACCAAACCTTTTGGTATCGAAGAACTGTTAGCGCGTGTGCGTGTGGCACTCCGCCACTCTGCCAGCAGAGAAGGCGCGCAGGGCACGCAAAACAAAGCTGTTAAGGCAGGGCCGCTCAGCATTGATCTTGCCTGGCACATCGTCAAGCGCGGCGACGAGGAAGTCAAGCTGACGGGAACAGAATACAAACTCCTGGCTTACCTGGCAGCCAACCACGGACGCGTGCTCACACATCAAAGCATTCTCACACACGTATGGGGTCCCGCCGATGCAGACCACACGGAATATCTGCGCGTCTATATGCGACAACTTCGCAAGAAACTCGAAGCCGACCCTGAACGCCCGCAGTATATTTTGACCGAGCCTGGTATTGGGTACCGGTTTATCGCGGATGAATAAGTGGAGTCAACGTCTCCGAACATTGGGTTTACGCAAGTCTAATTTCTGGCCCCACATGGGTGCTTTGCAAAGATACTGACTCCGGAATGAACCTGATTTTCGTCACCGAATCGCCCCTGACATTTTTCCTGACCTGCCCCGTTTCGGGGCATTTTTATTTATTCTTTATGCCGTTGAATGATTTCTTTGTCACCATTTTATACCGGGTTGGTAGGATAGGATTACTGCGAGGTTCCATGATCAAACTTGACCTACGTCCTACCCCTGTGACTTATAAGTCAAATCCAGATCTCAATCCGGGTTGTCCAGGCCGTTTGCTCATCCCTGTTTCCACCGATATAGATTACAGTACTGCGACCCAGAGAATATGGGAAATTGCACATTCGACACGCATGGGTGTGCAGTTGCTTGGTTTATGTAAAGATGCAACCGAGCAGCCAACCCTTCACCGGAGGCTGGTTACCATGGCATCCTTGTTGCAAGACGGCAAAATCAGCGTGGAATCAAGGCTGGATGTCGGCACGGATTGGATGAATATGATAAAGCCTTACTATGAGGCTGGAGATGTCATTGTTTGCTTCGCAGGGCAGCGGACAGGAACTTTGCGGAGACCATTGAGCCAGGTGTTGGAATCCAGCCTTAAGGCTACTGTGTACATCCTTTCTGCCCCGCTTCCGGAACAACCTGCATCAAATATTCTTCTGCAGGTTATTGCATGGCTGGGCTCCATGGGGGTCATCATCGGCTTTGGAATATTGCAGGCAAATATCATGCGGCTGCCGGAAGGCTGGCTGCAAACCGTCCTGCTCATCCTTTCCGTCATCCCTGAATTCTGGTTGATTTATACCTGGCATGCCCGGTTCGGATAAAAATCATAAATAGATTGAGTTTGCATAGATGATCAGACCCGCAGACAATTCCTCCACATCGGTAATCGAACGAGTCTCAGCGTACCGGCCACCCCGAAGCTTGCGCTCCTGGTTAATCGGCCATCCTTTGTCCACCGCGGATGCGCCTCATCAGACCATCGGAAAGATCGTCGGTCTAGCCGTCTTTGCCTCGGATGCGCTCTCCTCCACCGCTTATGCCACGCAGGAAATCCTTGTTATTCTTGCTGCCGCCGGAACCATGGCATTTGGCATGGTATTTCCCATCTCTATGGCCATTGTCTTTTTGCTGGGGATTGTTACGATCTCCTATGAGCAAACCATCCACGCCTATCCAGATGGAGGCGGCGCCTATATTGTCTCCCGTGACAATCTGGGCGAATTTCCGGCTCTGATTGCAGGTGCTGCTCTTCTCACGGATTATGTGCTTACCGTATCCGTTTCGATCGCCTCCGGCGTTGCACAGATTACATCTGCCTTTCCAATCCTGCATGATTATCGAGTTTGGCTTTCTGTTGGCTTTATTCTATTCGTCATGCTGATGAATTTACGCGGTGTAAAAGAATCGGGCACGGCTTTTGCGATCCCCACCTATTTCTTTCTCATCATGATGTTCACGGCGATCGGGACGGGTCTTTTCCGGCTGTTTATTGCCAATACCCTGGGTCCCGTCATCGATCCACCTGAGCTGGAAATGCAAGATGCTCTTTCAACGATTACACCCTTCCTGATCCTGCATGCATTTGCAAGTGGCACCACTGCCCTGACGGGTGTGGAAGCCATTTCCAATGGCATTACTGTTTTCAAAGAACCGCGCAGCAGGAATGCAGGCATCACGTTGATCTGGATGTCGCTGATCCTGGGAGCACTCTTTCTGGGCATTTCATATCTGGCGAAAGAAGTTGGTGTGGTCCCCTCAGAAAGTGAAACCGTCATTTCACAATTGGCGCGTACAGTTTTTGCCGGGCGTGGAACACTTTATCTGATATTAATCGGCGCTACCACCATGATCCTCATCATGGCAGCAAACACAGCGTTCGCAGACTTTCCGCGCCTGGGCGCTCTTGTTGCAAAAGATGGATTTCTGCCTCGTCAGCTAACCTATCGAGGCAGCCGTCTGGTGTATTCCAGCGGCATCGTAACACTCGCCACGATAGCGTCGATCATCCTGATCATTTTCCAGGCAAGTGTTACACGGTTGATTCCCTTGTATGCAATCGGCGTATTTTTATCCTTTACCCTTTCACAGGCCGGTATGGCACGGCGCTGGTACAAAATCGGCAGACTAAAGCCCGGAGAAGAGAAACTGGAACGCGGCTCCACACTGCAGTTTGTAAAAGATTGGCCGATCAAAATGCTCATCAATGGATTTGGAGCTGTATGTACCCTGGTCGTGATGCTGGTTTTTGCTGTAACCAAATTTCACGATGGCGCCTACGTCGTTTTGATCCTGATCCCGGTTCTGGTGATCACTTTCTGGGGAATCCACTATCACTACAGAGGCGTTGCCAAAAACCTCTCCCTTGAGAACTTCGGAATGATTCCGCCGCATACCACGCGACACCGGGTGATCATGCCCGTCAGCGGCGTGCACCAGGGCACATTGGCGGCTCTTCGGTATGCGCGCATCCTGTCAGACGATGTGACCGCGGTCCATGTTGTGATTGAACCGGGCGAATCTGAAAAGGTACATAAAAAGTGGGAAACGTGGGGGGAAGGCGTACGGATGGTCATGTTGAACTCACCCTACCGGCTTTTACTCGAACCTCTGTTGGAATACATCAACGAGATTGCACGACACCGCCAGCCGGGGGAAACGATCACAATTGTGGTGCCTGAATTTGTTTCAAATAGCCATATGACGAATGTATTGCATATGAATACGGCAGAGCTTCTGCGCAGCCAGCTAAAGCGTCAACCGGGCATTGTGATCATCAATGTGCCTTACCATGTGCACGATAGGAATAACGGGCATCAAAGCATAGTCTGAAAGAATCGATAGACCCTGGAGATTTCTTTTGTTTACCAGCATCCGTTTTGTATAACAGAACACAAGTGGGTGGCGAACATCTTTAGGGCCTATGTTCAAGCGTTACTGAATACTCTGGCTCGCCCTGGACTGTGTCAGGGGGACAAGCAAATAGAAGATGCTGCCCTTACCCAGCTCACTTTCCACCCAAATTTTGCCGCCATGCCGCTCAGCGATCGATTTGACGATCGCCAGCCCGAGACCGGTGCCGCGTTTGGTTAGCGCTTCGCGGTTGGTGCCGCGATAGAACTTTTCGAACAGCCGCGGCAGATCGCTTTGTGGAATGCCAATGCCACTATCTTCCACAGCAAAGATCAACGCGGAAGGATCGGTCTGGAGGTGAATGGTCACGGCACCGCCATCCGGCGTGTATTTGAGGGCGTTTTCTACGAGATTGTAGAGCGCCTGTTGCAGCAGAGCCTTGTCTGCTTCGATGGCATGCGGAAGATCTTTGGGGATTTCCACGCCCAGCGAGATCTGTTTCTGTTTTGCCTGCATCTGCAGAGAGCTGGTAACGCGCTCGAGAATGTCGAGCACGGGGATGCTTTCCACCTGGAGTCCCACGCCAAAGTCAATGCGGCCGAGGTCGAGCAGGTTATTGACGAGCTTGGCCATATTGTCCACGCCCTGCACGATCATCCTGGTATAACTCTTTTGCTGCTCGTTCAATTCGCCGGCCATCTCGAGCATCGTAGCATAGCCGCGCATCAACGTCAGTGGGGAGCGTAGATCATGGCTGACCGTGGAAACAAAGTCCGACTTTAGCGTATCGATCTGTTTGAGCTGGGTCACATCGCGCAGGATACAGACACGCCCCACCGTCTTGCCATCCGCGGTCATCGGGGAGGCCATGGCAAGGTAGGTCTTTCCATCAGGCATGCTGATCTCGGCAGAACGCCGTTCGGTGGAGGATGCCAGCAGGAGGTCTCTCAACGCGTTGACCTGGATAGTTTTCTCGAAATCCGGCCGTTCGCCGCGGCGGATGGTCACACCAAAGACATTGCCCGCGGCGGGGTTGGCCAGGATCAGACGGTTCGACGCGTCCGTGACGAGGACCGGGTCTGGTGTGGAGTTGAGGATCGCTTCCAACTGGCGGCGGCTCAACTCGACCGTGAGGAACAGGCGGATATTGGCGACAGCCAGCGAGGCCTGGCTGGCCAGCGTGCTCATGAAACGCAGTTCCGCGTCGTTGAACACACGTTGTGTATTATAGGCTGCCCACAAGACGCCGTAATAACGGTTCTCATGGCGCAGGGCCAGCGCGATCAGTGATTCGGGGTGAGGCAGGTTGGGGTCCAGCACTAGTCCGCGGGTGCGCGTGAGCGTGGCCATGGCGATGAGGTCCTGCTGTTCGGCAAGAGACAGGATCTGTTGATCGAGATGCATATACACATCCTGCTCCAGGCCATCGGCAAACTTCAACTGGGTTTCGATCGGCGTCGGCAGGATCTCACGCAGCAGGATGATACGCGCCGAGCTGGCTCCGTTGGCCACCACGGCTTCCAGCACCGGTCGCAGGGCATCCCCAAATGTGAGACTAGACGCCACGCCCTGACTGGCCGCCAGCAAGCGGTTGAGGTCCGCCAGGCGGGCCTGCAGGCTGACGCGCATCTGCTCGAAGGCGCGGCGCAGTTCGCTGACCTCATCGTCGCCATCCACGTTCAGCGGCCGGTCGAGCTGGCCGGTGGAAAGATATTTTGCTTCGGTTGCCAGGTTTTGCAGCGACCCGGTGACCGTACGCAGGTTCACACGCAGGGAGATCAAGGCGATCAACCCCAGCAGAATAATCATGATTGAGATCGGCAGCGCAATATTAATGGCCAGTTGTTGCGTCTCCTGCGCCGGAATGCTCAAGACCACCGCCCAGGGATGCCCTGGCACCGGCTGGTAATAAACCAGCTCGCGCGTTCCCATCGCGGCCGTGTCATCGAAGAAAGCAGGCTGGTCACTGCGCTGCCCTTCATAAGTCGTCCAATTCTGCGCCGCTTGTGAGTGATAGACAATGACATCATCAGCGACCAGCATCCCTGAGCCATTGACCTCTGCAAGAGAATTGAGATTGCTGATCAATGCGCGCGTGTATGGATTCAGATCCAGATACGTGCGCCCGATGAATACCCGGTCACTTTCGGGAGCAGCAGCCAGGAAGGAAACGCCGGCGGCTTCCCCTTCGGCAGAAGGCGGAACGGTGTAGATCTGGTTGGGCACACCCTGCTGCGCCAGAGACAGGCCTTCCGTCTCCTGCTGTGTTAGCTCGAACGCCGACTCCGACGGGTAACTGGCGAGCAGCGTTCCGGTCTGCGCATCGAAGACGACGAGCTGGTTGAAATACGGCACAGCCTGGCTGCGCTCGCTGAGCACGGACGAAATATCGCCATTTTCATCTTGAATGCGCGGGTCACTGGCGATCTGCAGCGCCAGGTTCTGCCCCATCTCCAGAAAGAATGGCACATTTTGCGCTGCAAGCTCGGCCGAGCTTTTCAGGCGGTCGCGCAGCAGATTGCGCGCCGCGTTCCCTGCAATTACCCAGTCGCCGATGAGCAGGGTCAACAGCAAAATCGAAATGATCGTGCCGGTGCCGAAGATAAAGCGGGTCTCGATGCTGCGCTCGGCGGGCGATGGCTGCAGCATGCCAAGCTGGCCCCAGCGGTGCGGGAATGCCCACGCCACCACCTGTGCGGCGATGCCGGCCACCAGCATCTCGCCTGCGAACGTTAGCGCGACCAGGCCAAGATTGCTGAGCGCGTAATCGAGTCGCCCGGTCACCGAGGTGGAGGTGGAAAGCGAAAAGAGTGTGCTCACCACAAACAGCGCAGCATGCGGAATGGTCAGGCTCAAAGCGCTGAAGAGTGGTTGGCGCAATAAACGATAGAGGGGCGTCCGATAGCGCTGCCGGCTGGCGACGGCGAACATCGCCGCCATCAAGCCCAGGTCGAGCACGGTGAAGAGACTATGTGTATCCCAGACGGCGCGTAGCAACCCGCTGAGCATGCCCAGGCCGGCCGCGGCAAACGGACCCAGCAGGCCGCCCGCCAGGATCCACGGGACGGCCGAGAAGAGCATCATCGTGGAGCCGGCCGGTTCTGCAGGCAGGCCAGGCACCGGCAGTGTGGTGCCGGTGGAAAATTCGATTCCAAAAAACAGGGAAGCAAAGGGAGTGGCAAGAATCAGCGCGGCCAAAATTAAGGTCGCGCGCAGGCTCCACTCGATATGATATTTCCGCCAGTTATAGAGAGCAACTCCGAGCAAGCCCGCCAATCCGAGCCATACGAGCCATCCCGCGGGAGGAATGGGATTCAGGTATGCAAGATTGTCCAGCAAGTTGAACAGGAATTGCATAGAAATTCATTATAGCGCTAAATCAAGCGCGGTTATTTATCTGGATTGGATTTGTAATTGCCCCGATACGCTTCGGGCAGGAGGCGGGCGAGCGTCTCCATGATCTGGCGCGTGGCCTCGCGCATGGCTCTCTGTCCCCTGGTTCCGCCCACTTCATCGCTCTCCACCTGCTGCCGGATGAACAACGGCTCCCCAACTTTGAGTGTGACCGGGGCGCGTTTCCAGCGCTTGAAGTGACCGTAGATGTTTGGGTTTTCGGTTCCCGTCAGCGCCACCGGAACCACCGGCGCGCTGGACTTCAGTGCAAGGAACGCCGCGCCGGGGTTACCATCTTCCAGACCACCAATGAGGGATTGCCTGCCCTCGGGGGCCAGGGCAACCATGCGGCCTTCTGCGAGCGCGTCCAGGGCCGCGCGCAGTGCCTTACGGTCCGGGCGGCCGCGGTGGACCCAGATGATGCCATAGGCGCGGAAGATCGGTCCGACCAGCCAGTGATCGTTCAGCTCGATCTTGCCGATGCCTTCAACGGGGGATTTGTACGGAAGGGTCGCCATCATCAAGACAGCATCTGTATCCCCGAGGTGGTTGAAGACGATCACGGCGGGTCCATGCCTTGGAAAGTTTTCCAGACCGCTGACCCTGGCATGCAGTAACAGGAAGGTAAGCAGTTTCGTCAGTCCGCGGAAAAACGCGCGAAAGATGCGCCGCCGAAATGTGAGAGGCGCCAGGGCAACTAAGTCCGGCCGCCACATCTCTGTAATCGGTTTAGGAGGAGGGGAAGATGGCTGATTCAGCATATGCACCCCGATATTCTTCTGGCAACAGGCCAGCGAGATGAGACATCACCAGGTCAGCATTTCTTTG
Organism: Anaerolineales bacterium; assembly: GCA_035463255.1. Lineage (GTDB taxonomy): Bacteria > Chloroflexota > Anaerolineae > Anaerolineales > Villigracilaceae > Defluviilinea. The sequence goes on from DATHTL010000190.1 coordinate 81,621, forward strand.
CCGCGCCGTATGTTTTTGAGCTCCTACGGACGGGATCGGAGGCAGTGTGATGGGTTTGCCGATGCGCATTTCGAGCGGAGGTTTTTCACCGCCTCTGGCGCGCTGCCAGAAGTCTTCTGTGGTTCCCACGAGACCGACAGGCAATACTGGCGCGCCCGTCTTTTCCACGATGTAGGCGATGCCCGGTTTGGCGCGCCGCATGGCGGTATCGTGAGAACGTGCACCTTCCGGCGCGATCAACAATGGACGCCCTGACTTGATGATCGCAATGATCCTTAATAATAACGAACGATCGAAGTTTCCGCGATGCACAGGAATTACCCCGTAGAGTCTTAACAACTGACCCTGACCCGGTTTACTAAACACATCGATCGCGCCAATGATCTCCAGCTCTTCCGGCCAGAACGCGGCCACAAAGGGCGGATCAAAGATCGAGACGTGATTCATGGCAGCCACATATGGCTTCCCATACGGGATGTTTTCTTGGCCGGTGATTTTTATGCGTGCCAGGGAGTGGAAAATGCCGCGAAAAAGAGTCTTGAGAGGTGGGCGAACGATTTGAAACCGAAGGGGAACACGATAGGTTTGTGCGACTGTCATTTGACTAAAGCAAGCACCTGTTCAAAGACTTGATCGGCGGTAAGCTCATTCGAGTTCAGGATGATGGCGTCCTCAGCGGCCCGTAGGGGAGCCACATCGCGAGTTGAATCGATGCGGTCGCGTTCGATGACCCGTTTGAGAATCTCCTTGTAGTTCGGGTTTCCGCCGCGTGCCACAATTTCCTCATAACGGCGTTTGGCGCGCTCTTCCGCAGTCGCATCGAGATAAATCTTTAAGTCTGCATCCGGTAAAACAACTGTGCCGATATCGCGGCCCACCATCACGATGTTGCCGCGCTGACCGATGCGCCGTTGCTGCTGACTCAATGCCTTTCTTACACCGCGATAGGCAGCCACGATGGAAACATTTTCATCTACTTTGCGCGTGCGCGTCTCCCAGGTGATATCCTGACCATTCACGAGCACGTCACAGGCGCGCCCATCATCCTTGGAAGCAGGCGCCACGTCGATCTGTTCATTCTCTGCCAGCGCGGTGACCGCGGCTTCGTCGCGCACATCGATGCCGCGCTCGAGAGCCAGCCAGGTGATGGCGCGATACATCACACCGGTGTCAAAGAAAAGATAGCCAAGGGCATTGGCAAGCCTTAATCCAATGGTCGATTTACCCGATGCTGCCGGACCGTCTATTGCGATGATGGAAGGAAATTGAGAGGTCATTTTGTCCACGTTTAATTGTAGGGGCGGGGTAACCCCTCCCCTACGGTTGTTGTGAGGTTTCGCGGGCATCGGGGAACAAGTCGTCACGCGCCCAGAGGATAATGGTCTCGTTGTCTTTTGGCAACTGGCGGAATACCAGCCAGCGGATCCAGTCGGGATTCTTGATTTCCTGCCAGCGAGGCATCGGCCGCCAGGTGAAATCCTGTCCGCGATAGGCGGAGGGGAGACCGAGATCGTCCATTACAGGAGTGATCACGATCGGCGGCGCGAACTGCGGATCGAGCGTGGATACAACATCCACCTGGCGATCACGCAGCAGCCACTCAAGGGCGGGAGAATTCACGCCCATGATGGCAACGGGTTGAGCCTGTTTATGACCGAGGCTGAATTCGGAAACATCCTCCACGGTGGAGAGCAGTAATTCTGTCTGCAGAGGAGGCTGACCAGGTGCCCAGAATTCCAGTCCGTCCTGTGGACGCAAACGGCTTGCACCCCACGCGGAAGCCAGAGTATACACGCCCAGGAAGATAGTAAAGACCCAGACCGTCCCAAGCCATGCCGTGCGCGTGGACCAGCCAAACGCCACGAAGGAAATACACAGAATCAAAATTAAAGATGCACCGAGCAAGATCACGTACGGTGCGGAGGTGATTTGAATGGTCCTGCCAAAGAGCGGCAAGGTGGTTGATCCGAGCTGGCCGTGCGGGTCAAGACCGATCTTGGCGATATCGAACCAGATATACACCAGCAGGATCAAAAGCGCCAGAACGACCACGCCTACTTCCACGCGTTCTTCAGCATAGATGTTCATTGCCCGCGTGAGCTCGAGCGAGGCAAGCGTCAGCAGCGGGATGATCACCCAGACAAACTCGCTCGGTTGCCGATAGAAGATGGCGAGGAGTAAAGCGACTCCCAACCACAGCCCCAGGCGAAGGATGCGCGGGCTCTTCGTCCGGTAACCACGGATCAAGGAAAAGGCTGCCAGGAACAGGCCCAGTATTTCGTAGGCAGCGAATGTCAACGTCAAACGTCCGGGGGTGAGGGCAGATGCAGAGACCCAGCCTCGCAAATAAGCAGGCAGGGCCGAGAGCCAGGCACTCAAGCCATTCGGGGAGAGGAAAAAGAGGGTGCCGCCAATAAGCAGAGTAATTAAAAGAGCGATGATGGCGGGGCGGTATTGGGAAGCTTGTAATTGGTAATTGGTAATTGGAGAGGTAGAGACTGGAGATTGGTCTGTTGGTTCCTCGGGGGTTGGCTTGGATTGTATCCCCTGTAGGAAGATCCAGGTGATGCCAAGGGTGAGCAAGCCGGCCCAGAGGGATGGGCCCGAGAGTAACGCGAGACCTGCGAAGATTCCGGCGGGGATGAGTTGTCTGTTTCTCCACATGCCCCACGCAAAGAGCAGCGAGGCGACGGCTAGCATCGTCCCGCTTGCCTGGCGCGAGAGCGCAACCAGACCCGGATCGATAGCAAAGAGGAACGCCAGGATCAACGCCGGGCGTAGTCTGATCCTGTCACGAAAAAAGTAAGGAGCAAAAACAAGAAGACTTCCCATGATGGCAGGCAGAAAGCGCGCCAGGAAGTTCGTGCTATGAAAAATTGCAAAGAGAGCGCTCGTCAGCAGGATGTACCCCGGCTGCGGTCCCAGTAAGGGAGCCTGCCCACGCGCGATTTGTAATGCCTGTACTGCCAGGGTTGCCTCAGAGTCCGTCAAAGGCGAAGCGCCGAGCTGAATAAACCGGAAACCCAGAGCTATGAGAAAGGCTAGCCCGTACAGCCAGCCTTCGTTCCTTCGTACCTCAGGACCAGTTTTGATCGGGGAGGAATTCATAAAAGTATTTTACCCTTGATTAGTTCTGCCACCGAGACGCGGAGACTCAGAGAAGAGACTCTGTTTTCTGTGGCAGTTTTTACGGCGCTTCATAAATGATTGTATTGCCCTGTTGAAAAACAGGCTTCAGGAAACGGTTAAACTTCTCTTCGTTCACCTGATAGGTGCTGCGCTCGAGATTGCCTATGAAGATATAACGAATGTTATAGCGATTGATAATATCCTGAGTGGTCGTCCAGTCATTGGTTGTATATAAGGTTTCGATATCCTGCTGCCGTGAGCCCTGCAGGGATTGGTCGCGCCACTGCCCTTCATGGTTACCCCAGCCCAGCACAGTCGGCAGACCTGTATAGATCGAGATACGTGCGTAATTGGAATAGGCTCCGCCAACCGCTTCGGCGACAACCCCGTCAGGCGCGGATTGAAGCCACTGGATGGCCGCGGACTCATCGGGATTTTCGCGCTGTACACGCTCGAAATCATTCAACGTCAAACCAAACGGCGGGTCAAAGTTGTTCGTTTTATTAAGGACACCCAGAACCGGATAAGTCAATCCGACAACTAACACAAGCACAAAGATAACGCTAAACACAACGTTCGCTGCGCCGCGCAGGCGATGGAGCAGCACCGCGATCCCAAACGACGCGGCGATACTCAAGACGATCCACGCCTGGTAATAGAATTTAAAAATGGTGTTGATGCGATACCGGAAGTTATCAAGCAGGTAGAGGAAATCCGGTCCCAGGATGAGCAATGTGCCAAGAACGATCATCAACAACACGAAAGCTGACGAATTATTCTCCGATCGGAATAAAAAGGACAGCGCGGGAATTAACAATGCCAGTAAGGTCAGCAAACCGCCTATATAGCTGAGTCTGCGCAACATGCTGTTCGCGAGGAACGTTCCAACATTGCCTCCCTGTGCCTCGATCACCGGCTGAAGCAGGTCGGGGCGAAAGCGTAAGGCCGCGAAGCCAACCACGAACATAGCGAGAAGAAGAACAACCACGATGCCGGCGCCTGTGCCTATGCCTGTGCGCCAGTCCGCGGGTGCTCTGCTTCGCCATAGATAGATGAGAAACGCGAAGAGCGGGATGAACAGTGTGCCCCACATGACCCAGAGCTGTGCACCGCGCGTGGGGAACATAAAACTGGGCACCAGGCCGCCTGCCTGTGAGTCGAAGCCGATATAAAACGGAAGATACATCAGGAAAGCGGTCAGGGCGGCGGGAATCCCCAGTAAGAACACATCTTCGAGTCTTTCCCATCCCCAGCCTGCCTCACGGACTCGAGCCAACGCGTAGCTGAAGACGATCAGAGCGGCGGCGATGAGAATATCCCAGGTGTTGAGGAAGGCCAGCCCGCCCAGCACCAGCGCGACGATGAAGAAACCAATCTTGTTGAGGTGCAGCTCACCGAAGTATAGATTCGTTCTGCCGCGCCAGCCGCCGAGAAAGATATTCAATGCCACCGCGACCGCCAGCAAATTGAAAGGCATCGCCAGCACATGTGGATGCAAGTCGCTCAGCAAATAGGAAAAGAATGGGAACTCATTGATGACATCTCCCATCCAGTTGTTCGCAAGGTCATAATCCATGATCACGCGCGAGGCGCGCCACCACCACCAGAAGCGCTCGGGGATCCATCCGAGAGGCTGCATGGGCGGATCTTTCAGTTGCGGGATATCGAGCCAGGCCCAAACAGCAGAAGTAGCACTTCCATCGGCGTTGAATTGCCAGAATAGTCCGCGGCGGTGTAAAACTTCGAGAAACCCTTCCACATTGGATACAAGCAGAAGGAATAGAGGGGCGAGGAAAGAACTGGTGATTAACGATTTACGATTGACGATTGGTGACTGGTTATCGGTGGTGCGTAATTGGTAATTCGCCAGCAGGTTATACAAAATCCCGTACGCGCCGACCGCGCTCAGGGCGAAGATCAGGGCGATCATAAGATTGAAGGCAATCGTCGCAGGGACGCCGGTGAACATGGCCAGCATCGATGCCATCACATACCCGAAGTAATAATACGAAATGGCATATCCGGAGAGCCATAGATCGCGCGGCGGGAACGTTGGTGAGTTCAGGATGCCGTTGATGAACATGAGCTCCATCGGCTTTTCGGTGCCGGTGATCTCCGGGTTGGCGGCGCGCACCACTGCCATGAACCCAAAGGCAAGCAGGAAAAGCGCCTCGGTGGTGATGACCAGCCGGCGATTTTCGTCGAACCAACGGATAATCTCAGATCTGCAGTTAACAAATGCCCAGGCGCTGAATCCCCCTACGATCACCAATCCTAATAACAGCCCCCCGATGTCGTTCTGGGCGATCCGAAAGGAGGCAAACAACCAGAATACATATCCCCAGAGCAAGAGGCCGAAGGAGCGCGCAAACGTGTAGCCGCGGTCAGCCAGCGCGGGGAACAGATAAAATGCCAGCGGGAATGCCAGCCATCCAAGGAGTAGGATCAGAACATACCAGGAAAGAAAGGCGGTCATGCAGGGTTAATCGATTTCAGGCAGAGTATATATCCCATCCGGGTTGGGCTCAAGGTCAAAAACCTTCAGGATGGCATCCAGATTGATCGGACCGTAAATGTGAGGGAACAATTCCCCTTCAGGCACGCCGGGAGGTGGCGCTCCACCGGAGGGTGGTTCCCACCTGAGCTCCGAAGAGAGGAGGGCGGGATCGATCGTCAACAGGAGGAGGCTGCCCTGGCCTTTATAGTACGTTTCCGCGACCGGTAGAACCTGTGTGCTGGTCGAACAGTGAATGAAGCCCTCTGTGTCCAGGCTCTCTGCGCGATATTCCCCGCGTTGTAAGGCTTCGCGCCAGGTCTTGCGTGTGGTAATGTGATAGATCATAAACGTTGCTCCTCCTCACTCTACAATGAATAAGCTGGCGCCCCTTATTGAATGACCTCATAGATGGCGGTGTTCCCATCCTCATACACTTGCTGCCACAAATCTCCATCGAATTCTTCAAACTTCGCGATGCCTTCGGGTGTATATGCCGCACGCTCGAGCTGGCCGACAACAATATAACGCACATCGTACGTGTCGAGGAATCTTCGGGCTGCATCTTCATCGATGCCGTTATAGAAATCTCCGATCTCAAAGACGCGCCCCTCTACCCAGGTGGATGCGTATACGCGCTGCTGTCGTTGGTGCCAGTTCCAACCCACAACACCTGGCAGGCCGGTGTACACCGTAAAGCGCGTGCACCAACGATATTCAGGACAGTTCGCTTCCACGATGACCGGCGAGCCTGGCACGTTGTCTTGCATCCAGCGGATGGCGTGATAGTCCTCGCTCAAATCCAGACGCTGACCGAAGTCATCATAATGGGCGTATTCCATGAAGGTCATGGAATCCAGCGTGCGCGGTGCTTCCACGATCCAGCGGTCGCGTATTTTGCCCGCGGTGCCGCTCACCGTGAACAGCGCCGCGCCGGAAATTAACAGTATCATGGCCGTTTGCCAGAAGACTCGCCAGCCCGGCAACCACTTGAAGAACGCGGGCAACGTCCAGGTAAATGCCGCGCCTGCAGCAATTGCCAGCATTAACCAGGCCTGCATGTAAAACTTGAAGATCGTGTTCTGGCGCCCGATATCTCCGCTCACAACGACCACTTCCACCACGATGGTGATCAACACTGCGGTGCCGATCAGGAACAGGGCAAATCGCTTTGCATCCGACAGCCCGGGGCGCAGCAACAGAACGCCTGCCCACACGGTGATCGGAAGCGCGATCCAGCCGACGCTCGTGCCAATGTATTGAAGTACGAATAAAGCCAGCGCAAACACGACCAGCGCGCCTTCGATCAACAGGGCGAATGGCTTCAATTTCCGCAGCGCCGAAACAGGTGTAGAGGCCATCCACTCGCGCGTCTCCCAGGCCATCCAGGAAACGACGATGAACAGGAAGACTAGCCAATGCGTGAGATACGACCAGATCGGCGTGAAGGGACCCTTCCATGCATCCAGCGCGCTGTAAGCCTGGCTGTACCAGGCACGGTAGGGTCCATAGAGATAACGTGCCAGAATGAACAGAACGATCATCGCTCCGAGAGCAAATGCAATCCGCTTGACCGGGGAGGATGGTTCTGCATAACGAAAGACTGCATATCCAACGGCAATAATGCCGAGTAGCAAATAAGTATATGTATCCGACAGGTTGGCGGGATAGAACACACCTATGATGAGTCCACCCACGAGGAGCGACAGCGCAGCTGCTAGCGGATTCCGCCACTGGGCGCGTCCCATCACCACAGCCAATGCCCAGCTCACGGCAAGCAGCGCCAGCGGGATGGCGATCATGTGTGCATGTAGATCGCTATAGATGAAGGTGAACAGCGGGAACTCGGTGATCTCATTGCCGCCGAGCGGAGGCAGGACGCGGCTCGGGTTCCAGTACCAGTCCCCGGGGCCGACAGGCAAAAAGGCGCCGCGCAGGCTCATCAGGAAACCCTGGATCGCCCACGTCCAGCGCTGGAAGATCGGGATCGCCGGATCCCAGCTAAACGTCCCCATGGCACCCAGTTCTTGCAACTTATGATAGACAAGCTGCAGCGTACCAAGGTTGCCCAGAAGGATCGTCAGCGCAGACACGGCCAGGCCGGAGACAAGTCCAAGGTTGAAGGTTGAAGGTTCCCGGTCTTCGACGTTAGATCTTCGACCTTGGACCAGATTCCAGCCCAGAGAAAACGCGCACACCCCGACAATAGCAAATAACGTGGGCAGGATAAAATTGTAGGCGATCGAGGGGACGATGCCAAGCAGCTTCACCGGCGTGCCGACCAACACAAAGCCATAATAGTAATAATTAATGTATCCGCCTGCAAACCAGGGATCATACGGTGGGAAGACCGTGCTCTTAATGACGGCATTGAAGTACGAGAAATCCATGGGGCGCTCGCCGCCTTTGGCGGGATGCCAGAGGTCGGGGTTGCCGATGCGGATGATCAGATCAAGCACGAAGAAGGCCAGGAAGAGACCTTCGACCATCAGAAAATAATTGCGCTTGTTCTGCCACTCTGCACGCAGTTCTGTGCGCTGGTAATACGCGAGCAGTATTCCCATGAGTAGGATCATGCCAAAGACAATCGCGACCGTAAGACGGGTCGCGGGGATATTCACAGAACCGGCTGCCCACACCAGATAGCCAAACAGAACCAATCCAAGTCCACGGCTGAGCGGATAGCCTTTGTCGGCCAGACCTGGCATGGTCAATCGCGTTAACGGATAAACCGCCAACCCAAGGATGAAAATAAACAAATACCAGATGATAAGTCCCAGAATCGGATAACGGTTCTGAACCCAATCGTAGTCGAATAGATCCGACCACGTGCCGCCCGCACGCTGCTGCGTCAGTTTCTCCCGTGGCAAAAGCAGATTCGAGAAATCATCGAACTGGCGCGGCGTCAGGCGGATGACTTTTGTGAGATCGATGCTGCTAAGAATGGACTGTACCTGCGTGATATTGAAGTTCTCGCTCTTCTTAAAGATCATCACCTTGGGATGATCGTAGAACGTGAAGGCTTCCTCGGCCGCCTGATCGTTGATGACGATCGGTCCGAACCTCGGGTAGGATTCGAACACAGCAACCAGGTCGTACCCGAGGCGTCCTTCAAACGTCCCGGGTTGCGCGACGCGGTAGCACCAGATGATCTCTTTGCCTTCCGGGCAGCCAATCAACTCGCGGTAATACAGCGTCGTGAGCGGATAGCGCTCCGGCAGGCGCGTGATCTGGCCATACTGGTGATTCGTGGGGATCAGGATGTAATCTGTATCGTTGAGGATGCTGATGAAGCGGTTGAGCTTTTCGACATTATCGTCCCAGTACACCTGCAGGTTCAGGTCCCCGCGATAGATGCCGCCGAAGGCATCATAACCATCCACGCGCAGTGGAAGAGGATAGTCGTAGTCCGTTTCGTTGGCCACGGTCGCGCCCGTGATCTCGAGCACGCCATCGTCGATTTCAAGAGTCAAATAATACTGTGAGTTCAGCTCAAGAGAAACAGGCTTATCGAATTGAAGCGTATATGAGTCGCCGCGCGGGTCGCCGTTATCCGCGAAATCGGATGTCAATGAAGCGGTGGCCAGTGGTTCAGCGGTTGGATCCGGTGTATCGGACAGGGTCAGCGTGACGGTGGAGGTTTGCGCGAGCCTGTTGATCGCGTGCCCAAGCATGATGCCATCCAGCGTCCCGTCACTCTGGGCGATAAAAGATGTGATGTAGGGCTGGCCTGCCTGAATGAATCCATCCATCGGGAAGGGCAGAGGCTGGTTGTAAATGGAATCCTCTGCCTGGATTTGAACATTGATCGGCCCCGGCACATTCTGAAAGACCCAGCGCGAGGCCGCAATGCGCGGCTCGTCACGAAGATAGATGCTATGGAAGGCAAACGCCCAGATGGCCGTGAGCGCAAGAACTGTGACTCCAATCAGGGCTGCAGCAACTCTTGAAACATTAAGACGCTTAAACCTTCCAACATTCAAACCTGCCAACTCATAAACGAACCACGCCGCCATCATCACGAGCAGGGGATAGATCGGCAGTTGGTAGCGCATCGTCGGGTTGAACTGCAGCGATTGCCAGAGGAAATAAACCGCTGTCCAACCCCACAGAAGCGCGTGACGCCACTCGCCCTTGAGGATGCGCCAGCCCATGTACAGAAAGCCTGCCCAGGCCAGGATGCCCAGCGGAAGCCCAAGCCCCCAGACGGTCAGGTTCGTAAATGAAAATAGATGAGAACGCCGCGCCCACTGCAAGTTCCACGGCAAGTCTGCGTCGCCCTCTGCCTGCACGCGCTGCTCCCGGATATTCGACACCCACTGCGGGTTCAGCCCAATCCCATCGAAGGCATACGGCTGGAAAATGCGGAAGGAAATGATCGTCGCTAGGCCACCTGCGGCCAGACAGATCACCGCCAGCCTCCAATAATCCGACTCCAGTAACAGGTTATGAGTCAGCGGCTGGCCACTTTGCTTCTGCTGGATCATGTATCGCAACACAAACGCCGCCGGCAGCACAATGGCCAGTGGTGCGATGTTGATCTTGGAGGCCATGGCCATGCCAAGGGCAAAGCCGAAACCAATACTGAGGAGGAAAAGAGGGTTGCGGAAAGTTGGTATTAAGTAATTCGTAATTGATGAGAGCCGATTCTCAGAAGCAGAGACTTGAGATTCGAGACTTGTGTTGGTGGTAAGAGGCTCTGAGGGGACGTCTTGCAGCTCACCAGTCTCCTCAGTCTCCAGTCTCTGATCTCTATTCTCTATTCTCTGCTCCCTGTGCTCCAGGATGGCGACCGCAAACCAGAGTGCCAGTATGGCGAACATGTTGACAAACAAGTCTACGGTGAAGAAATGCGCCTGCTGGATCTGCATCACCGTCAATGCCGAGAACAGCGCGGCAAGCAATCCTACGCGGCGACCGTACAGGCGCGAGACAAGCAGATAGAGGAACAAGATCGCGAACAGGTCTGCCAGCGCAGAGAACTGTCGCCCGAAGATTCGCAGATTGGTCTGGTCGGTCGCGTCCGCAGCGATGCGGATAATGGTCATCGGCAGGTTGCCGTAAACATAAAAGGCAAAGCCGCGGTTGTACGGGTTGAGCGGTGAGATCTTGGTATTGAAGTAATCGCCAAGGCTCATCGGCTGCCTCTGTCCTGGGGGACAGAGCTCAGCAGACAATGCCGGATCCACGCAAACTTCTGTGCGCAGGTTTTCGAGCACGCCGGCGAAGTGATTTTCATCGGGATGCTGCCCGCCGCCCTGTCCCCAGTCCACGCCTGTCAGACGTAAATAGCCTGCCAGCAAAAACACCAGCAGGAACAGAACATCATAAAGCCAGGGATATTTTTCGCGAGAAGACATAAATTCAAATTCTTGCCACGGAGACGCGGAGACTCAGAGAATATTAAAACTCTGTGACCCCGCGTCTCGGTGGCTAATCACTCGGTACCGTAAAAATCCAAAAGTCATGACCCGGCACATCCGAGTCGAACATGCGCAGCTGCCCTTCTGGATACAGCGATTCAAGGACGTCCAAAGACTCCGTGTCGTTCCCTTCCGGGAAATCCTGATTTGCTCTCACCAGGAACAGCTTCGGACCGCTGAATTCTACCGTGCTCGCCAAATTTTCGCGCCACATGGCCAGGTCGCGATTGGGGATCCCCGCCCAGACCGCCGGCAGACGCGTATCTACCCAGTGGGGGTACGGCACGATCCAGACGTTCTCGGTTGTCCCGTAGGTCTGCTCGAACTGGCGGATCACCCTGCCCATATCCGAGCTGTTCCACGATCCGTTGCGGAAGGACGTGTAATACTGGTTGAAGACCAAGTCATAATTTTGTGAGGCGGAGAAAAAGAACAGGATGGCGGCCAGTCCCCACGTCAGGACGCTGCGCGGCCCTCTACGCCCGAGGCTGGTGAGGAGACCATCCAGCGCCAACGCGGCGATGAGGAACGCCGGTATGTATGCTGCTCCGGCGCGGTTGAGGGCGGGGTTCTCGCCGGGGAACGCCAGCGAAAGAATAGAAGGCATCTGCAGCAACGGGATGGAAACGAGCAGGAAGAGATCAAGCCAGTGACGGTTGCGGAGATAACGCACAAGAATGAGAACCACGCCGATCAGGAAGAGCGCCGCGCTGACCACGTCCAGGGCGGGGCGTTCCGGAATGGAATGCACCCAGATCTCTCCATCGTCATAGTTGAACATCCTGGCCGCGTTCCAGACGTTCGAAAGAAAGATCTGATAGGCAGGCGCAGGTAATGGCTGTTCGATACTTCCAAGACGCGTGAAGGCTCGAAAACCAAATGCAACGGGGTCATCGAGCCAGTAACGCAGGAGAGGCAGAAAAACGAACATTGCCACCAGTGCCAGCATCACCAGCCAGACCGGTAAATCGCGTCGCGCGCCTTTCGACTGGTCATGCAGCCAGTACAACACGAACGCGGCGATGACGACGAACGGCACAATCCGCATGGGGCTATACCCGTGCAGACCAATCCCTAAAAAGAGTCCCGAAAGCAGGAAATCGTTCCGGTTACGCGTTCGCAGGCCGCGGATGAGATAGAAAAGCACGGGCGCGGCGAAAAGCGGATACAACGGGAAGCGCAATCCCACCCGGCTGATCACATTCGGCCAGTAAGCGATTCCTACCATAATGAAGGCAATTAACCCGACGCGAGGTCCGCCGATCTCTTTTCCAAGCAGATAGATAAAGGGCAGAGTCAAAAAGCCGAGGATCGCCGTGCCCAGTTTCAGGCTCAGGAAGGAGAGCCCGGTTCCGAACACTTCGGCAACGAGAAGGGTCCAGTACATTTGGAAGCTTTCGCGACCGGTGTTGCGGGTAAAGAAAATCTTGGTCTGTCCCTGCGAGACGTCGTACACATCGAAGATTTTTTCGGCATGGTCGCTGAACGGTTCAGGAGGCACGCTGGCTGTTTGGTAAAAACGGAAGAAGAATACCAGCGCCGTCGCAGCGAGAAGCAGGAGCGCCCAGCGTGATATGTTAATTGTCCACATGTCGCGCTGAAAGAACGAAGTAACCCTTCTTATTGTGGTTGGCAGATTGCCTCTGGCCAGCCAGAATGCCCCCATCAGAAATGCTACCGACAGCACCCAGACGATTATATTGAGCCGCGTGAAAAGATGATTCCCAAACAATATAAAAGTAAGGAAGGCTAGTCCAACGCCAAGAACCAGCGGCAGGCCGCGATAGGTTTGCGGATCTGTCCGGTCGGAGGTCGGCGCAAGGGAGGGCAGCTTCCATTCGCCGTGATAGAGCGCCCAGCCCAGCAAGGACAACGCGCCAATATATAACGCCAGGCCGAATTCCGTGCTGGTGCGCGGCGGTTCGAAGGTCCGCTGTGCGATCAACGCCAGCCCGAGCGCGAGCGATGACCGCCAGGGAAAAGGAGTGAGCGGTTCTTCAACCGGTGTGGGGGCAGGTTGAAGCTCGTCGGCGGGCGCTTCCACAAACGTTGGCTCCACCCACACCTCGTCAGTGGTCCGGGGAGAAACAGTCTCGGTAATGAAAGAGGGTTGGCCATCAACCCTTTCTTCCACAAGAACGTTCCCTTCCCCTGGAATGCGGATACGCTCGCCATTCCCGAAATGGAACAGAGACTTTACATAATCAAGAACGCTGGGTTCACCCAGCGGATATTCAGGAGAGATGTGATGCTCGTCGCTCATTTCTCTGGTTGGTTCGTTCTTTCCTTCCAATGTTATTTCTTTCTCGCGATCACAATGATGCTTTCACCCCAGCGCATGGGGAGAAAGACAAAGCCCGTGATTGCCTGAAAGCCGCCGAGCCAGCCGAAGAACAACTTCTGGATCTGCTTCGGCACAAAACGGATGTAGGGCACATCCCAGAATCCATCCGAAAATACTTTGATCAAATGGAACCCTGCGCCTTTGATCAGACCCAGCCATTCCACCGGCCGCTTGAGGGAGATGTGTGTCGGGTCCTGGTAACCGATCCAGCGTTCGCCCTTCCAGGGCTTGAGCAGCGAGTCCAGATTGGGCGTGGCAAGGATAAGTATCCCACCAGGTTCGGTCACGCGCCCGATCTCTGCGATGGCTTTCGCCGGGTCCGGTAAGTGCTCTACAATGTGCTTGATGATGACAACGTTAAAAGAATTGTTTGCAAATGGCAATTCCTGCGCGCTGGCCGTTTGCAAGTGACTGTTCTGTGCTACTTCCTTTGACTGATTCACTGCCCAGTGATTGAGGTCGATTCCATAGGTCTCGAAGGTATCGGCGAGCTGCCCCACGAGGTGGCCCATGCCCGAGCCGACCTCAAGCAGACGCCCCCCATGCCGTCCATGGCGGCGGGCGAGCATGGCGTTGAAGCGGTTCGACCACCAGTACATGCTGTACTTTGCAAACGAAACATCCGCGTAGGTATGAGTGGAGAAATATTTTTCGTCAAAAGCCATCGATTAAGTATAAAGGCATTTAAACAGACAAGTACACAGGCTGTAACAAACTTGTCTACCTGTCTACTTGTCTGTGTGATTATTTCTTTCTGGTGATATAAAAAGTAAATGTCCCGTTCTCAACGGGTTCTGGCGAAGCAAACCTGCTCACATATTTTTTCGTCAGCCACAGATTCCATTCGGCAGGTGCTACGATCCACCGGCCGGTGAGAACGCGGGTAAACACAGATGGGACGCCAAAATAATGGCCCCATTCTAACACGCGCATTGCGGCAGGCGAAAAATAATGCCAGTACCGTTCCAGCGCAAAGCCGGCGCGCTCCAACCGGCCCTTCCAGACCTCGGGTTCATCGGCATGCTGCACGCGCGAGATCTTCCGGAACCACTCGGTGTAACTCTGACCCAGTACCCGCGAGATCGAAAGCTCGCTCAGGTATCTGGGGTTGGGCACACAAAAGTAAAACGGCGCATTCTTCCTTAAGACGCGTGCAATCTCTGCCAGTACCGCGTCGATGTGCGGGATGTGCTCGAGCACCGAATTGCTGAATCCACTGGCAAAATATTCGGAGGGGAAGGGTGACTTCGCGCCATCGGCTTCCACCAGGGCTTTATACGCGCCGTACTTCTTGGCCTCATGGATGGGCCCATGCCAGGGGTCGAGTCCCACGTCGATCTCTCGATCGAACGTCAGCGAGGCGAAATGCCCGTCGCCGCAGCCCACATCGTAAACGGGCGCGGGCAGAGGCAGATCCTGATAATAGGAGCTTTCGACCGCGCGCAGAAAAGCGCGAAAGTAAGGCAGGTCGCGTAGGTGTAGGAAAAGAAAATCTTTTTTCAAACTTTGGTCTCGGCAGTGGGTTTAACGATCCAATAGGCCAACGAACCCAGGACAGGCACAGCACAAATGATGAGAACCCAGAGTGCAAGTGGGGTGCCGTTGAGTTTTTTCCTGGAAAGGTCAATCAGGGAAATGACTGGCAGCCCAATCATGAAGATCACGAAAATGGACTGGATTAAGAGCAAGCCCGCGTTGATACCGACTGGTTCCATTCTTCAACGTCCTTTCCTTGACAGTCGCACAAATAACTTCTCATATTCGGCCGCAATCGAATCCGGGTCGTAGGCCTTCTTGATGGCCTGGATATCGCCGCGGTACTTCTCCGGTTCGTCCAGGACCTCGAGAATACATGCCGCCAGATCCTCCGGATCACCAATTTTGGCTACACGACCCATGCCGTGCATCTTGACAGGCTGCCGCACGCCGGGCAGGGCAGAGGGAACACAGGGCACGCCATTCATCATCGCTTCGATCTGCACCAACCCGAAGGCCTCGGTGGAGTTCAAAGAGGGCACGGTCAGCACATCCAGGTTGGGATAGTACGCTGCCATTTCCACCGGATCGAGATTCCCCAGGAACGTCCAGTGCCCTCCCACTTCATATTCACGGATGCGCGGCATCAGCCGATCGGAATAGGCCTGTTCTCCCATCACGTTCTGATAAGTTCCCGCAAACAGCACCTGTGCTTTCGGATATTTCTTCAGAATGATGGGAAGCGCATCCAGCAGGACTTCCACGCCCTTTTCAGCGGCGAAGCGCGCGGCCATGCCGATGACGGGTCGTCGCTCCTGGATGTGATGCTCCGCCGCAAACGCTTCCACCGCGCCTGGGAACGGGTCCGGCAATTCCACTGGAGGCAGGATCGGCGTCAGTTTCGAGGCGTAGCGCGAGAGGTAGGGAGAATGGTCGGCGTAATCCTGTGTATACGTCACAATGTGATTCGACAACCTTCCCGCCATGTTGTTTTGAAAGTCCACCACCGCATTGACGAAGCGGTTAAAGAACCCGGGCGGCAACAATAAGTCGCAGTGATAGGTCAGCACGGCTGGTTTTCCGAGCAAACGCCCGCGAAAAGCAACACCCGGCGCGTCGAACTGCGGCAGGTGCATCTGGACAACGTCATGCTGCGCGACCAGCCTGGTGGCCACCAGGCCGAATGTGGGCGCGATCACACCCTTGCTGATGCGCGCCGCCACCGGCACGCGGACGATCTTCACGCCGTCCATGGTCTCTTCGAGCAGCAGGGATGGGTCGTACTGCGTAGTCATCACAGTGACCTGGTGCCCGCGCCTGGCAAACGCCCGCGCCAGCCGCTCGGCATAGATAGTTAGCCCCGAGGTGTGGGGGCGATAGTATGTAAGAACTGTCAGGATTTTCATTTTGAGTTTCTCTCTCAGGCTCCTTCCCCGGAGAGCGTTAAAGATTATAACGCAGAGAGCTTTCGCTTGATTATTGATACAATCGTTTGCCGAGGTCTTGATGGTGAAGAAACAACAACTTGTTGCGTGGATCGTAGATACCCTGCGCGAAGCCGCCTGGGCACCCTTGAGCGTGCTGGGCTTCTATGCAATAGGTCTTACGTTCGGACTCTTCGAATTGTTCCCGGCCCTGGATATCCCCACGCATTTGGCCGGCGGGGTTGTAATTACATATTGGTATCGCGTCGCCATCAGGAACTCGCAAAAGCTGGTGGGAGATACTCCCTTTCCTATACAGGTACTGTTTGCATTCACCTGTGCAGGGACAACCACAATCCTGTGGGAATTCTACGAGAACCTGGCGGACTTCTTCCTTGGCACAGAGATGGTACGCGGAGTTCAAGACACTATCATAGATTTATTTGTCGGTCTTCTCGGCGCGCTCGTGTTATCGATTTTTTATCGAAGACATTAGCATAAATTAAAATCAATCCGCGAATTTGCGCGAATCGCCGCGAATTGTTTAAAAGGTTCGCGTGAATTCGCATAATTCGTGGCAAAGTCATGATCATCAAGGTTTGAGGAAAACTATTATGGGATTAGAACAACTCCCTGTTCGCCTTTACCCACTCAAACAACATCTCAATTCCCTCTTCGAGATCGATCTTCGGCTCCCAACCCAGCTCGCGTTTGGCCTTGCTGGTATCGGCATAAAAGACGCGCTGGTCGCCGGGGCGCCAGTCCGCGTGAGAGACATCGATCTTCTTGCCAAGTAGTCGCTCAAGGATCGGGCCAAACTCTGCCCATACAGCCAGCACGTTGTGCGGTCCCCCGCCCATGTTATACACCTCGCCCCTGGCGCGGTCGATCTTTTCGATCGCGGCATCGTAGGCATCCATCAGGTCGTTGACATGCAGCACATCGCGCACCTGCTTCCCATCGCCGTAGATCGTAATCGGCCGTCCTGTTACGGCGGCAATGGTCATCCAGGCCAGCCAGCCCTGATCTTCGACGCCGAATTGTCTGGGACCATAGATACAACTCTGGCGGAAAACCACAGAGCGCAATCCATAGATACGGGCGTAATCACGAGTGTATTGATCCCCCGATCCCTTACTATTCCCATAAGGGGAATGGAAATCCAGCGGTTGTTCCTCCGAGGCTCCCTGTACCATATCCTTATACCGCCAACGCGTGGCTTCCTCGACGATTTCCACATCCTCCATGCCGCCATACACTTTGTTTGTGGAGGAATAAATAAAGATCGGGTCTCTGCCCGATAAGCGCGCAGCTTCCAGCGCGTTGAACGTTCCCAACGCATTGGCTTCAAAGTCATCCCGTGGATTCGTGACAGAGGTCGTCACGGCGACCTGCCCTGCCAGATGGACGATCACATCCGCGTCTCTGGCGGATTCGGTCAAAAGCGTGTCATCCCGCAGATCGCCAACGATCAGCTTGAAGGCATCCTGCCCGAATGTTTCCTCCAGCCAGGCGATGTTGCGCGGCGCGCCCGCCCGGGACATATTGTCATAAACGGTCACATTCTCGCCGCGCTGCACCAGCCTGTGTACATAGTTCGATCCAATAAAACCGGCCCCGCCGGTAATGAAATAATTACGAGCCATAATCACTCCTGTAATCAATTCGATACGGCGTCCTTCTTCGTCTGAAGACAAACACCATGATCAAGCCAAATAGAAATCCGCCAATGTGCGCCCACCAGGCGATCCCGCTCTCCCCACCGCCCTGGATCGAGAACCATCCCGAATATAGCTGCGACACAAACCAGAAGAGCAAGAAAAGCACGGCAGGGATTTCCACAATCGTGAAAATGAACAGGATGGGTACCAGGCTGGCGATCCGCGAGTGCGGGACAAGGATCAAGTATGCACCCAGCACGCCTGCTACAGCGCCGCTCGCCCCGATCATCGGTACCAGGCTGGAGGGCAGCACGTATGTCTGCAAGAATACGGCTGCTACGCCGCCCAGCAGATAAAAGATAAGATAACGGATCTTACCCATTCCCGCTTCCACATTGTCGCCAAAGATGAAAAGCACCCACATGTTGTTGATGATATGGAACCAGCCCCCATGCAGGAACATGGAGGAAAAAACGGTAGTCCAGGTGGTGGAAGGATCTTCTAGAAACCGGGCAGGGGTGAATCCCCAGGCAAAAATGAATTGCTTGAGCGTCTCAGGATCCATTTGCAATTCATATACAAACGCCAAGGCGTTGGCCAGGATCAATATCCAGTTAATGAAGGGGAATGTTCGGGAACGAACCGTATCGTACAGAGGGAACATAACTTACTTGGCTAGCTCTTCGCCTGTCTTGACTCTCAAATTTTTCAGCTGCTCGTAAATTCCCGAGAGAGTCTGTCCCTCCCGCAACAGACCAATGCCGCCGATCACACCGCTGTTGAGATAGTTATAAAAGCGGCCGGTCAGAGCGACCGCCAGTGCCCGGGACTCATCCCCCGTCAGCAAAGTGACGGCTCCGCCGAACGCTCCTTCAAAGGTACCAACGGCTCCCGGCAAAGAAGGGATTGCGCCGCCGAATGCGGCTCCGCCTAACCCGAACATCCCCCACACAACTTGCGCCTCTGGAAAGAATGCTCGAATGATCAGGTAATAGGAGACGATTGCAATGCCCCAGTTCACCGTCATCCAGAAGAGGAAACGGATGAACAGCCAGCCATCTTTTAACACACCCAGGCCAAGAAAGAATGATTCGAGGAAATTCCCACCAGCACGTTGCAGCGTGGGCCAGCGCGCGCTCAAACGATGGAAAAGATCCAGCGCCCACTGATTGGAACGAGCCAGCAGATAAAGTATTACGAAGGCAACCAGGATAACGATGCCGACGATCACGCCGATCTGCCCTGCTCCCTCCGCGCCGACAACAAACGGAATGGATGCCAAAAGGATGATTGCGGAAAAGAGCAAGTCCATGGCACGCTCGATGACGATGGTGGGCAGGATCTCCATGAACTGCATGTCCGATTTGCGGCTGAGCAAAAAGGCCCGCCCGATCTCTCCCAACCGGAACGGGAGGAAGTTGTTCAACAGATAGCCTTCCCCGATGGTGAAGAACACATCCGAATATGAGGCGCGCTCGCGCAAAAGCGTTCGCCAGACGATCGCGCGCACGGCGATCCACAGGAAACCGATTGCAGTCGCGATCCCCAGCAGCGTGTAATTCGCGTTGCGGATCGCCTCCAGCATCGCGCCCAGGTCGACGAAATATAGAATGGCAGCAATGAGCAACAGGCTGATAACCGCCCCGGGCAGCCAGCGTTTGATATCTTTCATGTAATGAATCTCCGTAGGGGCGTGGTCATCACGCCCTGGGCGAGACGCTTCGCGCTCGCCCCTACGAATTATTATTCCTCGTCGAGTTTCAAAACAGCCATGAACGCGTCTTGCGGGATTTCCACATTCCCAACCATCTTCAGACGTTTCTTGCCCTTCTTTTGTTTCTCGAGCAATTTCTTCTTACGGGTGATATCGCCGCCGTAACATTTCGCCAGCACATCCTTACGCGTCGCCTTGACGTTGGCGCGCGAGATGATGCGTCCCCCTGCCGCGGCCTGGATAGCGACGTCGTACAGTTGACGCGGGATCAGCTCCTTCAGCTTGGTGATCAGACGCTGTCCCTTGTGGAACGCGTCCTTCTGATGGACGATTGTCGCCAGCGCATCGACCGGTTCGCCGTTGACAAGGATCTCCAGCTTCTGCAATTCATCCGGGCGATATTCAAGGAATTGATAATCCAGAGAAGCATACCCTTTGGTACGGGACTTCAAGTCGTCGAAGAAGTCAATGATGATCTCGGAGAGTGGAATTTCATAATCGAGCTGGACACGGTGCGGCGCGGGATATTCCTGCTGCTTAAAAATGCCGCGGCGTTTGGTAACAATATCCATAATGGGACCATAGTAATCGGTCGGTGTGATGATCTCGATGTTCATCCATGGCTCGCGGATCTCAGCCACTTTTGACTCATCGGGCAATTCTGCAGGAGAGTCAACGGGAATGGTTTCGCCGTCGTATAGCACAACTTCATATTCCACCGAGGGCGCGGTGAACAGCACATCCAGGTCATACTCACGCTCGATGCGCTCCTGGATGATCTCCATATGGAAAAGGCCGAGAAAGCCGGCGCGGAAACCAAAACCCAGCGCCTGTGATGTTTCGGGTTGGAACGTGAGCGACGCATCATTAAGTTGAAGTTTGTCGAGCGCCTCGCGCAGATCGCTGTAATCATCAGCTTCCACTGGATAGATACCGGCAAAGACCATCGGCTTGGGATGACGATACCCGGGCAGAGGCTCTGAGGCAGGATTCGCCGCGCTCGTGATCGTATCGCCAACGCGGCACTCGTGCACCGTCTTGAACCCGGTTGCGATATAGCCGACCTCTCCCGATCCCAAAGATTGGACAGGCTTCATGCCCGGTGCAAAGATCCCGATTTCCACCGGGCGCATATCTACTTTTGTTGCAAACATCCGTAGAATATCGGTGGATTTGAGAGATCCTTCCATCACACGTACATAGGCAATCACGCCCTTGTAAGGGTCATAATGCGAATCGAAGATCAGCGCGCGCAGTGGAACTTCATCGGCATCTTTTGGCGGCGGGACGCGCGTCACGATCGCTTCCAGGATCTGATCCACGTTGACGCCTTCTTTCGCAGAGACCTGGATGACGTCCAGCGGGTCAATACCAAGCAATGCACCAACATCCTCCGCCACTTCATCGGGACGCGCTGAGGGCAGGTCGATCTTGTTGATCACGGGAATAATGGTCAGGTCCGCATCGAGCGCCTGGTAGAGGTTAGCTAACGTCTGCGCTTCAATGCCCTGCGTGGCATCCACCACGAGCACTGCACCCTCACAGGCCTTGAGCGCCCGGCTGACTTCGTAGCCAAAGTCCACGTGACCGGGAGTGTCGATCAAATTGATCTCATACTTCTGGTTGTCCTTGGCGGTGTAATACATGCGGACCGCGGAGGCTTTGATCGTCACGCCCTTCTCGCGTTCGAGGTCCATACTGTCGAGCACCTGCTCGGTCATGTCGCGTTCCGAGATCGCGCCCGTCAGCTGCAGCAAGCGGTCGGCGAGCGTGGATTTACCATGGTCCACATGGGCGATAATGCAGAAATTTCGAATATGTTCTGTCATATAGGCGAACGAAGTATAACCGATTATCTTATAAGAAAAACAGCGCTCTATTATGAAGCGCTGCATGGGGGACACGGAGTCGAAGTCTCCAGACTTCGGACTTTCAACATCTGGAGACCTTGATTCCGAATATATTACATCTTCGCCAGGAGTTCTGTCTTCTTCTGTTGAAATTCCGCTTCGGTGATAAGGCCTTTCTGGCGTAAGTCGTCCAACCTTGCGATCAGAGCCGGGATGTCCGCCATGGCGGCAGACTGGACGGCAATCTCATCGCCAAATCCAAGCCGTTCCTTGGCATTGAGCATCGCCGTCTTGAACTCGATCGGACTGCCGATGCTTCGAAAGACATTGGCTCCCACTTCGCTGGCAGTGAGGATCTCGATATCGCCATAATCAAAGAGCCTGCCCCAAAAGGACTGGCTTAGTTTAACGTCGTTGACCTTCTCCAGGGACGAATCCACAACATCCTTGCTGAAAACCCCAGAGGTCTGGATGACGCGCCGGTTGGTGACAATATACTGGCGGTTATACCAGAGCAGAACATCGCGTACCATTCCAACCAGCGGGACCAACACAAGGAACAGTCCAAGCGGCATCACCGGAAAAGCTGCAATCGGAGCGAGGACAAGGGTCGCCACGATCAAGGCAATGATCAAGATGATCTCGAGGACAATATTGCCAAAAAGGACCGACCAATGTTTGCGCGCTCGCAGCAGGATGCGCTCATTCTGTGCCAGCATTTCCTCCACGTAGTCTTTTGCCATGGTTTCTCCTTTCGAGACCGAGAACAGTGCGACGCGGTTATTTTATCACCGCAACCATCGGCGTTTCCGTGAAAAATGAAGGTTTGTGACCTGGCGCTTGTCTAATATACTAGAATGGTCACCATGGACTATCGCTTGATAGAACAATGCAGAGTGGGAAATTCATCTGCAATCGAAATTTTTGTCCAGACATATCAGCAGGATCTCTATCGGCTGGCCCTCTCCATTTTGGACGATCCCACCGAAGCGGAAGAGGCGACTCAGGACTCCCTCTTGGCTGCCTTGCGTTCCCTCGATTCTTTTCGCGGTGACTCAAGCCTGAAGACCTGGCTGTATTCCATCACCGTCAATACGTGCCGGAACCGGCTTCAGCGTCATAAAACCTATGAGCGCTTGACCAGAATTCTCGGTGAGATTTTGCGGGTGCGCAGCACGCCTTCGGTAGAGGAACACACCATTCAGAATGAATCCGATGAATCCCTGTGGCGCACAATTCACAGCATGGATGAAAAGCACCGCATCCCCATTGTGCTCCGCTACTATCATGATTTATCGGTGGCTGAGATCGCTAATATTCTGCAAATCCCGGAAGGCACAGTTCACTCCCGCCTGAACACTGCCCGCAGGCAATTGCATGCAGCTTTGAAAGAAGGACGTTCATGAACGGTATTTCTCATAAACAGGCTGTTCAGTGGATCCATCGCCGCCTGGATGGACTGCTCCTTGACAATCAGGCTTTATTGCTCACTGAGCACCTGGCTACCTGTAAGACTTGCCGGAGCTATGCAAGTGAGATGGATTTGCTCCCTGTTCATTTGCAGAGCCAGTTCCATGCTCGTTGGGATTCCAAACCAGGACCTACTCAAAACGTGGTGGAGCATGTGATGACAAAAGCCAGAAGAATCCCGGTGACAAACCGGATTTCGTCCGGGGTGAAGCTTGTTACGGGTGCGTCTACGCTGATCATGATGGCATTCCTCATCAACTTTGTGATCTCCCAACTTCGAGATACCTCCATAGCAGTTGACACGGATGCGACCAGCAGCCCGCCGCTGATCGAAAATGTGCCAGCGACCCGGTTGCTTGCCTTTTCATCCGATCAAAGCGGCAACGCTGAGATCTACACCATATATCCCGATGGCAGTGGGATG